>CALVPS010000004.1 GCA_944354035.1 uncultured Clostridia bacterium
AACCTGCCGAGGAGCCCGCCGAGGAGCCCGTTGCCGCGGCAACACCCGTCGAAGAACCTGCCGAGGAGCCCGCAGCGGAAGCGGCGGAAGAGCCCGCAGCCAAGGCTGCGCCCGCCGTTGAGACCGGATCTGCAGAGCGAAAAGTGATCTACACGTCGGAAGACGGTTGGTTTGTCAACGTCCGCTACGATCGCAGTTTTACGGCCAGGCTCATTCAAAGCGACGAAAGGGTAAAAGGGTACTATTCGCAGCTGAAAAACGCGCTGCTCTCCTATAAAAAGGTGACGGCGCGCACCAGCTGGCAGCACGAGGCGTTTCGCCGCGGCAGGGTCACGGTGGCCAAGCTGGTGCTGCGCGGCAAGACGCTGCGCCTGTATCTGTCGCTCGATCCCGTCCGCTACGAGGGCGGCAAATATCTGGTGGAAGACGCGTCCGAGCACGCCAAATTCGAAAAGACACCGCTTTTATACCGCATCAAAAACGATCGGCGCTGCCGCTATGCCAAAGAGCTGATCGCCGACGCCATGGCGCAGGCCGAGGCGGCCGCAGGGGAGGAACAGAACGTCGATTATGCGTCGATCGCATACGAGCCGACCGAACAGCTGATCGACCGCGGCCTGGTGCGCATTATCGAAGTTCGCCGCCGCACCGACGGCGCGGGCGCCGTGATGCTTCCTTACGAAGAGGATCCGGACGACGAGGACGACGTAAAAGAGGCGCCCGTCGAAGAGACGGAAGAGCCGGAAGAGGAACTTATCGAAGAACCTGCCGAGGAGCCCGTGGCGGAAGCGGCGGAAGAACCCGCAGCCGCGGCAGCACCTGTCGAAGAACCTGTCGAGGGATCCGAAGAGGCGCCCGTCGAAGAGACGGAAGAGCCGGAAGAGGAACTTGTCGAAGAACCTGCCGAGGGACCCGAGGAGGAGCCGTCGATCAGCGTGGCGGCGGCAGAGACGATGATGGCGGACGACGAGGCCGAGGCGCTCGTGGAGGTCTCCGAACACATTGCCGTGCGCGGCAAGCAGACCATTGTAAACGTGGATACGCTGGGAGAGTACTTTTCCAACGGCGAGCAGGTGACGTTGGAAAAAATGAAGGAGCGCATTCCCTTCCTCAACAAAAAGGCGACAGAGGTAAAGGTGCTTGCCCGCGGCGTACTCACCAAAAAACTCGAAGTAGAGGCGGACGATTTTTCGCTTGCGGCGGTCAAAATGATCGTGCTGATGGGCGGCAAAGTTTCCGTCACCAAAAAATAATGCTGCGGCCCGCGTCTGCGGGCCGTTTCGTTTGCGGCCGCGCCGATTGCCGTATGCAAAAATCTGCAAAAAATCGCAATAATTTTTCATTTCCCTATTGAATTTTTGCGCGATTTATTTTATAATAGTTCCGTACAAGCGTACGAAGAAGGAAGGGGGTTATTATGCAGAATAACGCAAAACAATGCATCGAAAGCGGTAAGACCGCGCTGGGCATCGAGTTCGGGTCCACGCGTATCAAGGCGATCCTCGTAGACGAAAACAATACGCCCATCGCCTCCGGCGGACACGAGTGGGAAAACAAGCACATCAACGGCATTTGGACCTATTCGCTGGACGATATCCGCGAAGGGCTGCAGGACTGCTATGCCAAAATGGCGGCAGACGTAAAGGAAAAGTACGGCGTAACGCTTACCACGATCGGCGCCATGGGCTTTTCCGCCATGATGCACGGCTACATGGTGTTCGATAAAAACAACAAACTTTTGGTGCCGTTCCGCACGTGGCGCAACAATACGGCTGCGGAGGCGGGCGAAAAACTCACCAAGCTGTTCAATTATCATATCCCCGCGCGCTGGTCGGTCGCGCATCTCTATCAGGCCATTTTAAACGGCGAAGAACACGTAAAAGATATCGTATTCCAAACGACGCTGGAGGGTTACGTCCATTGGATGCTGACGGGCAAAAAGGTCATCGGCATCGGCGAGGCCTCCGGCATGTTCCCCGTCGATCCCAAAACCGGGCAGTACGACGCAAAAAAATTGGAACAGTTCAACACGCTGGTCAAAGACAGCGTTCCTTTCCGTCTGCAGGATATCCTTCCCGAAATCCTGCTTGCCGGTGAGGATGCGGGCAGGCTCACCGAAGAGGGAGCAAAATTCCTCGATCCCACGGGCAATTTAAAGCCGGGCATTCCGCTCTGCCCGCCCGAGGGCGACGCGGGAACGGGTATGGTCGCCACCAATGCCATTAAAAAGCGTACGGGCAATGTTTCGGCGGGAACTTCGGTATTCGCCATGATCGTGCTTGAAAAAGAGCTCAGTAAGCCTTACGACGAGATCGACCTCGTCACCACGCCCGTGGGCGATCTGGTGGGTATGGTCCACTGCAACAACTGCACGTCCGATATCAACGGCTGGGTCAATCTGTTCGGCGAATTTGCCAAGCTGGCGGGCGTGGATATCCCCAAGTGGAAACTGTACGATATGCTTTATTTCGAATCGGAAAAGGGCGAAAAAGACTGCGGCGGGCTGCTTGCCTATAACTATGTCTCAAACGAGCACGTCACAAAGGTCGAGAAGGGCAGGCCGCTGTTCGTGCGCACGGCAGAGGGCAAGTTCGATCTGGCCAACTTTATGCGCGCGCACCTCTATGCGGCGTTCGGCGCGTTAAAGGTCGGCTGCGATATCATGCTGAAAGAAGAGGGCGTAAAGCTCGATCGCATTACGGGTCACGGCGGGCTGTTCAAAACGGAGCGCGTGGGACAGAGCTACCTGGCCGCGGCGATCAACGCGCCCGTCACCATTATGAAGACGGCCGGCGAGGGCGGCGCATGGGGCATGGCGATCCTTGCCAACTACCTCATCACCAAAAAGCCGGGCGAATCGCTGGAAGAGTACCTGGATAACCGCGTATTTGCGGGACAGGAGGGCGTTACTTTGGCGCCCGATCCCGCCGACGTGGCCGGGTTTGAAGAATTCGGCAAGCGCTACGTGAAGGGGCTGCCCATCGTGCGCGAGGCGACGCGCTCGCTACAATACTAAATCCGTACGGCAAAAAAGGAGAAATAATATGTTAGAAGCGTTGAAACAAAAGGTATTAAAGGCCAATTTGGACCTTGTAAAGAACAAGCTGGTCCTGTTTACGTGGGGCAATGTCTCCGAGATCGACCGCGCAAGCGGATTGATCGTCATCAAACCCTCCGGCGTCGAGTACGACGAAATGAAGGCGGACGACATGGTCGTCGTCGATCTGAACGGCAAGGTGGTAGAGGGCGACCTGCGGCCCTCGTCCGATACGCCCACGCACATCGAGTTCTATAAGGCGTTTCCCGATATCGGCGGCGTAACGCATACGCACTCCACCTTTGCCACGGCATGGGCGCAGGCGGGCCGCAGCATTCCTTTTTACGGGACGACGCACGCCGACTATTTTTACGGCGATATCCCCTGCGCGCGTTCGCTTACCAAGGAGGAGATCGAGGGCGAGTACGAAAAAAATACAGGGCTTGCCATCATCGAAAAATTTACGAAGGACGGGTTAAAGCCCCTCGAGGTCCCCGGCGTGCTCATTAAAAGCCACGGCGTGTTCTCTTTCGGAAAAGACGGCGACAACGCGGTATACAATGCGACGGTCATCGAAGAGGTTGCAAAAATGGCGTTCCTTACCGAGCATATCAATCCCGACGTTACCCGTGCCGATCGGTTCATGATGGACAAGCACTATCTGCGCAAGCACGGCAAAAACGCCTACTACGGGCAGACCAAAAAGAAGTAATATGATACGGACGGAAGTGATCGAATATACCCCCGATCCCCGCCGGCGCGCCGAGCGCATCGCGGCGGTCGCAAATGCGCGGGAAGCGGAGGGCGAGCGATTGATTTCTGTGTTGGCTACGCCCAATTGCGGGGCGATCCTTGTGTTCCGCGCTCCGACGGTTTCGGAGAAAAAATAAAATCAATTGAGGATGAGGTAAATCGTTATGAAAGAAAAAGTAGTGTATTGGCTTACCGGTTCGCAGACGCTGTACGGAGACGACGTGCTGGCGCACGTTGCACAGCACTCCGAAGAGATGGCGAACTACGTCAGCGAAAGAATGCCCGTTACGGTAAAATACCTTACCACCTGCAAGAGCTCGGACGAGATCGTAGAGGCGGTCAAAAAGGTCAACGCCGACGATAACTGCATTGGCATCATCACCTGGTGCCATACCTTCTCGCCTGCCAAAATGTGGATCAAGGGCCTTAAAATGCTGCAAAAGCCTATGTGCCACTTTGCAACGCAGTATAACGAAAAACTTCCCTACGATACGATCGACATGGATTTCATGAACGAAAACCAGGCCGCGCACGGCGACAGAGAGTTCGGGTACATCGTCACCCGCCTGCGCATGGACAACAAGGTGGTCGTGGGGTACTATAAGGACGAGGCCGCGTTAAAAGAACTTGCCGCATGGTGCAAGGTCGCCGCGGGTTATGCGTTCTCCAAACAGGTCAAGGTGTGCCGTTTCTCCGATAACATGCGCGACGTTGCGGTGACCGAGGGCGACAAGGTAGAGGCGCACATCGATCTCGGCTGGCAGGTCGACTACTATCCCGTCGGCGATCTTGTCGATTACATCGATCGGGTCACCGAAAAAGAAGTGGACGCCATGATGGCGGAGTATGCCAAAAAGTATACGATGGCCACCGATCGCATCGACGTCGTGCGTGAACAGGCCAAGTACGAGATCGCGATCGATAAGTTCTGCAAAGATAAGGGCGGTTACATCGGCATTGTCGATCACTTCGGTTCGCTGCACGGCATGAACCAGCTGCCCGGACTGGCCATTCAGGATCTGCAGGGCAAGGGCTACGGCTTTGGTGCCGAGGGCGACTGGAAGATCGCGGCGTTGGGCGCCGTTATGCAGTACATGGCCGATCAAAAGGGGACCGGCCTTATGGAAGACTACACCTACGACCTGGTAGACGGCACCTGCCTGGGCGCGCACATGCTGGAAGTTTCGCCTCAGTTTGCGGCGACCAAGCCCGAGATCCAGGTACATCCCCTGGGCATCGGCGGCAAGTCCGATCCCGCGCGCCTGGTCTTCGAAGGTATTGCCGCACCCGAGGCCGTTGCCGTCTCCATGATCGACATGGGCGACAGGCTTCGCCTTATCGTGCAGAAGATCGAGCTCATCAAATATCCGCATAAGATGCCCAATCTTCCCGTAGCGGGCTGTATGTGGAAGTATAAGCCCAACTTTAAAGACGGCGTTGCGGCGTGGATCTATGCGGGTGGCGCGCACCATACCGTCGTCTCGTCGGTCGTCACGGCGCAGCAGATGATCGATCTGGGCAACATGTGGGGCATCGAGGTGGTCGTGATCGACGAAAATACCGAGATCAACGAGTTTAAAAAGCAGCTTATGTGGTCGGACGTCATTTGGAAGCGCAAATAATCCGGTTGCAGTTTGCGGGGCGGTACGGCGTACCGCCCCGCACTTTGTATCGCCGGGCGCGGCGTTTTGCGGTCCCATAAGGGAGGAATGCGGATCCGATCAATCGCGGGATATAAGGCGCTCATGTTTGGTTGAAACCCTTGTCCGTACCGCATGGCATGCGCTGCGGTCTTTGCCTTGACTGATCGTCTGTCTTGCCGTATTTGTGGGCGTCGCATTCGCTGCGGCAAAACGCCTTTTGCCGGCATTCGCCGGAGCGGAACGCCGCGTTTCCGTTTGTCGCGCCTTACCGCAAAAATTTACGTTGTTCAATTTTGCGAGAGCCGCGGCAGGAGTTTGGCGCCTTACCGCCAAGGGGCGGAAAAGGATCGTTTGCATAAAATCAAGATAGAGCAGGAGTTGCAAATGTTTTTTAAAAAGTACTGTTTTGGCGATACGGCGATCTACTACATCGAGTCGCCGATCGAGGGGCACGACGGCAAGACGACGATAGGGCTTGCCGCCTATCCCAAGGATTGGGCCCTGAAGGAGGACGCAAATTTGTGCTGCGACAGCCTTGTGCAGGTCGCATTCACCGGGGATGAAGGGCTCATCGACTACACGCAGGGCGTGACGATGCGCAACCGCGAGGGGACCGTACTGAAGGTGGAGTCGCAGGCGGCCGACGAGCGGGGCGTTATTACGCTGCTTTCGGACGGGCGCGGCAACCTGTATACGCACATTTTGGAGTATTCCTCCGCCACGGGCGTATTCAGCGTACATATTGTGTACGAAAATGCGTCCTCGGAAGAGCGTATGCTCGAGATGCTCGAAAGTCTTTCGCTCAGCGGGATCGTGGCACCGTCGTTCGGATCGAACGCTACGGTAGGGCTTCGGCTGCACCGCATGACGAGCGCCTGGTCGCGCGAATGCCGCTTAAAGACGGACGAGTTTGCACACCTCGGCCTGGATATGAGCTGGGCGCGCTACGGCGTAAAAGTGGAAAAGTGGGGGCAGGCGGGCAGTATGCCCAACCGCGGTTACTACCCGTTTGCGGCGATCGAGGAGGCGGATGCCGATATCACCTGGGGCGTTACGATGCAGGCGCCCTATTCGTGGCAGATGGAGGTGTATCAGGAAAAGGAGAGCTGCGCGCTCTCCTGCGGGCCGGGCGACTACGAGTTTGCGCATTGGCGCAAGCGGATCCCGGCGGGCGGGACGTTCTGCACGCCCAAGGCGTACTTTACCGTAAAGGCGGGCGGGTTGAACGCCGTATGCAACGCCCTGGTCCACGAGCAGGACGCGCGCCTTGTCCTTCCGGAGAGCGAGGCGGATATGCCCGTGCTGTTCAACGAGTACTGCACAACGTGGGGCTGCCCCTCCGAAGAGAATATCCGCGCCATCCTCAAGGCGATCGAGCCTTTGCGGCTCGGTTACTTCGTCATTGACTGCGGGTGGTATAAGCCGGACGATAAGGGCTGGTGCAACGCCATCGGCGATTGGCGTGAGAGCAAGAGCCTCTTTCCGAACGGCATTTCCGCCGTCAGCAAGGCCATTCGCGCGGCGGGCATGCTTCCCGGTATCTGGTTCGAGTTCGAAAACGCCGGGCGGGATTCGCAGATCTTCTCTCGCGAGGAGTGGATGCTGAAGCGGGACGGCAAAATCATCACCAGCAAAAACCGCCGCTTTTTCGATCTGACGCAGCCGGAGGTAAAAGCGTACCTTACCGAACGCATGCTGCGCTTTTTAAAGGAAAATGATTTCCATTACATTAAGATCGATTACAACGATACGTACGGCGTCGGCTGCGACGGCGCCGAAAGCGTGGGCGAGGGCGGCCGACGCATTGCCGAAGAAAGCCTTTCCTGGCTGAATGCGATCAAAGAGGCGGTCCCGGATATGGTCATCGAAAATTGTTCCTCCGGCGGCAGCCGCATCGAGCCCATGCGCATGGGGATGGTTTCGATGTGTTCCTTTTCGGACGCGCACGAGTGCGCGGAGATCCCGCTGGTCGCGGCAAACGTCTCGCGCGTGGTGCCCGCGCGGCAAATGCAGATATGGGCGGTGCTGCGCAGGGACGATACGCCCTCGCGCACGATCTATTCGTTGTGTGCCGCCATGCTGGGGCGCATCTGCCTTTCGGGCGATGTGGCGGACATGCCCGCGGAAAAGATCGCGCTCCTGCAGCAGGGGCTTGCGTTCTATCGCAGGATAAAGTCCGTTGTGGCAGACGGAGACATTGCAGAGATCGACTGCAACGTGGAATATTACCGCGAGCCGGTGGGCAGGCAGATCTACATCAAGGATCTGGCGGGGCGGCGGCTGGTGATCGTGCATCGCCTGATCGCAGAGGCGCCCGTGGCGCTTCCGTTGGAAGGCTACCGTCTGGTCGACGCGTTTACCGATATGGACTATCGCTTTGAAGACGAAACGCTGCGGATCTTTGAGCAGGCAGATTACCGCGCCGGGGCATTTTTATTTGAAAAGACGGAATAACAAAACATGCGGCGGGGATTGACATTTTCGCCGCTTGTTTTTATAATAATAGTAAGGGGGCGTGCGGCCGGAAAAGGTCCGCGCCGAAGGATATCGGATGGAATACAAAAGGATAAAGGGCATGCTGGAGGCGCGCGGTCAGGCGCATCTTCTGCGGTGGTGGGACGAGTTGGACGCCGCCGCCCGCGCGCGTCTTTTGGAGCAGATCGCCTCGGTCGATTGGGATACGGTGGCGCTTTGGAACGCGCCGCCTGTTTTTTCGGCAAGGGGCGCCGTTGCGCCGCTGCCCGTTTTGCCGCGCACGGAGATAGAGGCGCGTCGCGCCGCGTTTATGCAGGCGGGCAGAGCCGCCGTGCATGCGGGCAAGGTGGCTGCCGTGTTGCTTGCAGGCGGGCAGGGCACGCGTCTGGGTGCGCACGGGCCCAAGGGTGCCGTGGATATCGGCATTACGCGGTCCGTCAGCATCTTCGGGCGGCTGATGGAAAATTTAAAGGAGGCTGCGTGCCTGTGCGACGTGGTCATTCCGCTGTATATCATGACCAGCGAAGAAAACGACGCCGCAACGCATGCTTTTTTTGAGGAAAACGCATACTTCGGCTATCCGCAGCAGGCGGTGCGTTTTTTCCGTCAGCAAATGGGCCCGTGTGTGGACTTGCAGGGGAAAGTATTGCTGGAAGCGAAGGATCGTCTGGCGATCTCGCCCAACGGCAACGGCGGGTGGTATACCTCGCTCGAGCGGGCGGGATTGGCGCGCGAGGCGGAATCGCAGGGCGTGGAGTGGTTCAACGTATTTGCCGTAGACAACGTGCTGCAGCGCATGTGCGACCCGCTGTTTGTCGGCGCGACCCTTTTAAGCGGCTGCGCCACGGGCGCCAAGGTGGTGCGCAAGGCCTGTCCCGAAGAGCGCGTCGGCGTGCTGTGTTTGGAAAACGGCCTCCCCACGGTCATAGAATATTACGATCTAAGCGAGGAACTTGCGCAGCTGCGCGACGAACGGGGCGAGCTGGTGTACTCCGGCGGGGTCATCTTAAATTATCTGTTCCGTGCCGATGCGTTAAAGGCGATCGCCTCGGTCCGCCTCCCCGTGCACGTCGTAAAAAAGAAGGTCCCGTATTTGGACGAGTCGGGCGTTTTGCGCGATCCCGCGCAGGAAAACGCCTACAAGTTTGAAACGCTTATTTTGGATATGATCCGCTGCGCCGGCAGCTGCCTGCCCTTCGAAGTCGTACGCGAGCACGAGTTTGCGCCCGTTAAAAATCGCACGGGGACGGACAGCGTGGAGTCGGCGCGCAAATTACTGCAGAAAAACGGAGTGGAACTGTAATGGAAGAAGAAGCCGGAAAAGAGGTCGTTGCCTTTCTTGCTCAGCTGGTGCGGCTGAACGCCGCCATGAAAGAGCTGTTTGCAAGCGGCAACGTGGCGCTGTTTACCGAAATGAACGACGCCATAAAGCAGATGCACGCCATCCAGCACGGCAGCGGCGACAAGGTGCTGCAGGCGCTCGATCCCGAATGTGTGGTCATCTACGGGAATTTCGATATGATCGTAGGCGTGCTGCGCAGCACGGAGGACGGTGTGATCGACGCCGCCGCGCAAAAGGCGATCGATAAATTTTTGCACAACATCGACGAAGCGGCGGTGAACATTGCCGCCGCCGTCGGATTGGTATAGCCGAAGGCGGCATACGGGAGGAAAATATGAAGACGGTTAAAATTTTTGCAGACGCGAATCTTACGATCGGCCCGATCGACCGGCATCTGTTCGGGTCGTTCATCGAGCACCTCGGCCGCGCGGTGTACGAGGGGATCTACGAGCCCGGTCATCCCGCGGCAGATAAAGACGGGTTCCGCCGCGATGTGATCGACCTTATCCGCGAGCTCAACGTGCCGATCGTGCGCTATCCGGGCGGCAACTTTTTATCGGGCTATGATTGGCGCGACGGTATCGGCCCGCAGGAAAACCGTCCCGTACGTCTCGATCTCGCCTGGTTTTCCACCGAGACCAACCGTTTCGGCACCGACGAATTTATGAAGTGGTGCCGTGCGGCGGGCGTCGAGCCCATGATGGCGGTGAACATGGGCACGGGGAACATTCTTGACGCGGCGCGGCTGGTGGAGTACTGCAACCACCCGGGCGGCACGACCGTTTCGGAGATGCGCCGCTCCAACGGCGCCGACAAGCCGTACGGCGTCACATACTGGTGCATCGGCAACGAAATGGACGGCCCTTGGCAGATCGGACATCTTTCGGCAGATTCCTATGGCGAAAAGGCGCTGGAGGCGGCCAAGGTCATGCGCTGGAGCAACGGCGAAATGGACGGCGCGCCCGGCCCTAACGGCAAATTAAAGCTGATCGTCTCCGGCTCGTCCAACCACGAAATGCCCACCTTTCCGGAGTGGGACCGCAAGGTGCTCGAACATACGTATAAGGCGATCGACCTGCTGTCGATGCACCGTTACTATATGTACAGCGCCTCGCGTAAACGCCCGCTGGAGGACTTTTTGGGCAGCGCCGACGACATGGGCGAATATATCGGCACCTTAAAAGCGACGATCGAGTATGTGCGCGCCAAGGAGCGTTCGCGCAAGCGGGTGGGTATTTCGTTTGACGAGTGGAACATATGGACGGTCAATGCGCCCCGCAGCGAGCCCCTTTGGAAGCAGGCGCCCCACCTGCTGGAAGACGTATACACGTTCCAGGATGCGCTGGTGTTTGCCGGCCTTATGAACACGCTGCTGAACAACTGCGACGCGGTGCGCATGGCCTGTCTTGCGCAGCTTGTAAACGTGATCGCGCCCGTCATGACGCAAAAGGGCGGCGGGACCTTCCGGCAGACCTCCTTTTATCCCTTTTGCTATCTTTCCAATCACGCGCGGGGCGAAACGGTGCGCGCCATTTCCGATACCGATACGTTCGAAAACATGTTCGGCTCCGCACGCTGCGTCAACGAGGCGATCACGCACGACCGCGCGGGGCGCGAAGTGTGCGTTTCACTATGCAATTATGCGCAGGACGCGCGCGAAGTGGCGCTGGAGTTGCGTTCGTTCGGCGCATTGACGGCTGCGGAATACGTCGAAATGACATGTCCCGACCTGTTTGCGGTCAATTCGTTCGAGCAGCCGGACCGTGTGATCCCGCACAAAAAAGATGTGCCCGCGGTGCGCGGGGGCGCGAATGTTTCGCTGACCCTTCCGCCCATGAGCTGGAGCTTTTTGAAGTTCGTTTATTGACGAGGTGACCGATGGCACGGAGAAGATCGAGGACGGAGCGTGCGGCGCGCGCGGCGGCCAAAAAACATCCTAAGGCATTTTTGACAGCGGCCGTTTTACTTGCCGTCTTTGTCGCCGTGTGCGCCTGCCTGTATTTTTTCGTGTTCAAAGACGAAGTGGACAACTTCCTCGCGGGGCTGAAAAACCCGGGCGAACCGGACGGAACGGGCACGGAGATCGCTGACGGAGACCTTGCGGAGATCTCCTCTGCCGACCTATCCATCCACTTTTTGGAGTTGGGCGTTGTGAATACGGGGGATTGCACGCTCATCAAAGTCGGCAACACCGAGGTGCTTATTGACGCAGGGGCAAAAAAGACCTCGGCGCCCACGCAGATCATGCGGGATTATGTCGCAAAGTATTGCACGGACGGCGTGCTCGAATATGTT
Source organism: uncultured Clostridia bacterium (assembly GCA_944354035.1). Lineage (GTDB taxonomy): Bacteria > Bacillota > Clostridia > Christensenellales > Borkfalkiaceae > Gallimonas. The sequence goes on from CALVPS010000004.1 coordinate 11,546, forward strand.
ATTGCGACGCACGCGCATGAAGATCACATTGCGGGGTTTGTCGGACAGGAAAAAGGGGATACGCGCACGGGGTTCCTCTATCAGTATAAGATCGGAACGATCATTCAATTTTCTCAACACAAAACCACGAGCGGGATCTATAACGACTATGTGGACGCCGTGGAATATTGCAGGGAAAAAGGTACAAAAGTATACGACGCTTTGGAGTGTACGGAGGAAAAAAACGGAGCGAAGAGTACATATTATCTCGATGAAGCGCAGACCATCTCTATGAATATCCTTTATCAGGAATATTACTCCAAGGCGGCAAGCAGCGGTGAAAACAATAATTCCGTGTGTATGCTCTTAACGCAGGAATTGGATGGCGGAAAGGAGAATAACTATCTCTTTACGGGCGATCTTGAAAAATCGGGCGAGGAATCCTTGGTGGAGAACAATCCGGCTCTTCCGCACTGCGTTCTGTTCAAGGGCGGGCATCACGGTTCTTCTACTTCCTCGAATGATATTCTTTTAAGTAAGATCGCCCCCGAAAATATTGCAATATGCTGTTGTGCGGGGACGTATGAATATGCCGATAAGCCTACAGACGAAGAGCCGGAGAACTATCTGAATACGTTCCCGACGCAGGAAGCGCTCGACCGCATGGCGAAATATACCGAAAATATTTACGTTACTTCTCTCGGGATCCTTGGGGAAGATTATTCTTCGGAAGGCGTTACCTCCATGAACGGCGACATCGTGTTCTATTACGGCGCGGGCGAAGGGGAAACGCAAAAGAGCTTAAAGCTCTGGTGCTCCAACAATACGACAATTTTAAAGGAAACGGCGTGGTTTCGCGAGAACCGCACCTGGAACGGAGGATAGCGCCATGATCATTACGGCGATCACGCCGCAACAACACGATCCCGCGCGCTGTAATATCGAAGTGGACGGCCGCTTTTTTTGCGGCATGCAGTTGGTCACCGTCGCCGAGCACCGCTTAAAGGCGGGGAGCGTCGTCACCGAGGAGGAACTTTCGCAGCTGCAGCTTGCGGGCGAGCGGCAAACGGCGTTCGATAAAGCGCTTACGCACATCTCCGCCTCCATGAAAACGGAGCGCGAAATACGCGATTTTCTGCGTCGCAAGGGATATTTGCAGGATGTCTGCGATCACGTTGCGGAAAAAATGAAGAGGTACGGCTTTGTGGATGACGCCGCCTATGCAAGGGCGTATGTCGAAAGCGCCGTCCCCAAAAAAGGCGCGCGGCTCATCCGCATGGAATTGCGCCGGAAGGGCGTTGCGGACGAGGCGATCGATGCGGCGCTCGGTGCGCTCGGTGACGAAACATCATCGGCTGCGGCGGTGCTCGCCAAGTATCTGCGCGGAAAAGCGGCAGACGAAAAAACGATGCGTCGGGCCTATGCGCATCTGCTGGCAAAGGGATTCGATCACGATACGGTGCGCGCCGCCCTGCATGCGCTGCGCGGCGCATCGGACGACGAATGGTAAAGGAAGGGATCATATGTATTACGCTTATGCGAACGAAGAGATGGAGCGGGCCGACGCGGCTGCGATCTCCGACGGAACGCCCGTATCCGAATTGATGGAGCGGGCGGGCAGCGCGCTTGCCCAAAAGGCGTCTGCCGCCATGCGCGCCCTCGGCGTGGGGGATGTGCTGTTTGTGTGCGGCGGCGGGAATAACGGCGGCGACGGTTTTGTTGCGGCGCGGATCCTGGCGGACGCGGGCGAGGAGGTTGCCGTGCTGTGCATGGCAGGGCGCTTTTCCAAGGCCTGCGCGGCGGCGCGCGACCGCTACAAGGGGGAATTGCTTGGAAGACCTCCGCGGCGGCGGTATGCCGTTGTCGTCGATTGCCTGTTTGGTACGGGGCTTGCACGGCCCGTCGGGGGGGAGGAGGCCGCGCTGGTGCAGTGGATCAATGCCTGCGGCGCTCACGTGATCGCCTGCGATCTGCCCAGCGGCCTCTCCGACGGCGGGATCGCCCTTCCCGTCTGCGTACATGCGGACGAGACGCTCACCATGGGCGCCGTAAAACAGGCGCTCATCCTTTCGGACGGGGCGGACGCGGCGGGCAGCATAGAGGTCGCCGATATCGGTATCCGGCCGTCGTGCGGCGGCGCCGAAATATGGGAGGACGCGGATGTCGCCGCCTATTTTACCGGGCGGCGCTCCAATACGCATAAGGGGACGTACGGCGCCGCATGCATTCTGGCGGGCGGTGCGTTGAGCGGCGCGGCCTTTTTGGCGGCAGGCGCCTGTTTGCGGTCGGGGGCCGGTTATACAAAGCTGTGCGTATCGGACGAGATGTATCCGTACGCCGCAGGGAAACTCCCGGCAGCCGTTTTAAAGCGCTATCAGGCGATCGACGGCGACATCCTGGCTGCCGATTGCATTGCTTTGGGTATGGGGTCGGGCGTCAGCGAACGGTTATATGTGCATATCGCCGAGCTGCTCACCACATATACGGGAACGCTGCTGCTGGATGCGGACGCCTTAAATACCGTGTCGACATACGGGACGGAAGTGTTAAAGGATAAGTCCTGTAAGCTTATCGTAACGCCGCACCCCAAGGAATTTGCCCGTCTTACCGGCTGTTCCGTGGGGGAGATCATGCGCGATCCGATCGGCGCAGCCGGGCGGTTCGCCGCAGATTACGGGGCGGTGGTCGTATTAAAAAATAACCGGTCGGTCATCAGCGACGGCGCGCGCGTGGCGATCAATCCCACGGGTTCGCCCGCGCTGGCCAAAGGGGGCAGCGGCGACGCGCTTTCGGGGTTTCTTGCGGGAACGTGCGCGCGCGGCGTTCCGCCGTTCGAGGCGGCGTGCGTAGCAAGCTATTTGCTTGGCCGGGCCGGCGAGCTGGCGGCCGAGCAGATCGGGGAATATGCAGCCGACGCGACCGATATCATTGCGCTTTTTGCGCAGGCGATCCGTTCGTTGAAGCAGGAAACCGAAAAATAAACGGCAAAAAACAGTATTATGCTAGACATAATACTGTTTTTTTGAAAAAGAAGCGATAATTTCCCCTTTAAGCGTATCCAAAGGCGCGCACCAGCACGGCCGTCGTCAACAGAAGGCTGCCCGTGATAAGGTAATAGACAGGAAAAAATACAAACAGACTCATGATCAGCAGCATCATACCGCTGACAAAAAAAGGCCGTGCGTTGCGCTTTGAAAAGGCAAGTTTTATCTTTTTTTGCAGCGTGCGGCGGGGGATCTCTCCGCAGATGAAGGGCTCCGGCATGGTCTGCGTGCGCAGGAACAGGGCGTAAACTTCGTCGCCCGCCATCGCGTTCCGCCCGAAGGCGTCAAGCAGCTGCGCCGCCTCCGGCGAGAGCGAATTGCAAAACAGCGTAAAGGCCTGCGTTCCGTGACGGCGCAAAAGTCTGGCAACGGCATCGGCCGAAAGGGGCTGCATGGTAAACTGCGGGATCATTTTTCGTCCGTCGGCACACAGCGCGTCGCCCTCGCAGTGTGCGTCCTTTCCGTCGGCGCGCAGCGCCGTAAGCAGTGCGGCGCGCACGCGTTCGGGGGTCTCCAGGGCAAGGTGCAGCATCAGGGCGTCGCGCTGTTCGCGTTCGCGCTTTCCCAGCAGCCGCTTGCTGCGCCTTCGGTACAGGAGAACGAAGGTGAGGATGCCTGCCGCAAGTCCCGTCAGCGTTGCGCATACAAAGCATACCCACGCCTCCGCTCGCGTGCCGCGCAGGAGAGCCGCGCTCAAAAACCAGACCGATACCGCGTAAAATACGACGTCGGAAACGAGCGCGAAATTGATTTTTTTCATGCCGTGATTTTTGCCCGATTTTGCGTAAATTAAACTTGCAAAGGCAAAAAAAGTATTGTATAATACCCGATATGAAACTTGCAATTTTCGGCGGATCGTTCGATCCCGTGCATGCCGAGCACGTGCGCTATGTGCGGGCGGCGATCGCCTCGCTGGGGCTGGACGGCGTGTATGTCGTTCCCTCGTTCGAGGCGCCCCATAAACACTTCGGCGCGGCGGCTTCCGCTGCAGATCGCCTGGAAATGTGTCGCCTGGCCTTTGACGGCATCCCCGGCGTAACGGTAAGCGACTGCGAGCTCCGCCGCGGCGGCACAAGCTATACCTATGTCACATGCCGCGACTTTGCCGAAAAATTTCCCGCGGCACAGCGCTGGTTTTTGGTCGGCGCGGACATGCTGGAAGATTTTTTCACCTGGAGACAGCCCGAGGATATTTTGGCGAACGTGCGCCTTGCGGCCTGTACGCGCGGGGGCGAGCGGCCGTCACGCCTTGCCGAGCGCTTTTACGAGCGGTTCGGCACGCATTTCGACGCGGTCCCTTTCGCGGGGGAAGAAGTTTCGTCGGCGCGGGTGCGCGTCGATCTGGCGTTTGAAAGACCCGTTGCCGCACTCCATCCCGCCGTGGCCGAATACATTGCCGCCCGCGGACTGTATCGCTATCCCGCGATCGCGCCGGCGCTGGCGCTGGAAAAGCCGGAGCGGCGCGAGCACAGTTACCGCGTGGCCGTTATGGCTGTGGCGCGCGCGCGTTCGGCGAAGATCGCGGAGTGGAAGGCGCTGCTTGCCGCCGCGCTGCACGACTGCGGCAAGTATGTTGCGCCGTCTTCGCCGCTGCTGAAGGGCTTTCTTCCCCCGCAAAAGGTTCCCGCGCCCGTCATGCATCAATATACGGGCGCGTACCTGGCGCAGTATGTCTTTGGCATTTCGGACGAGGAGGTGTTGGACGCCATCCGCTACCACACCAGCGGCCGCGCCGGGATGACGCCGCTCGGCAAGCTCGTGTATTTGGCCGACCTGCTTGAAGAGGGACGCAGTTTTGCGGGGATCGAGGCACTGCGCGAGCTGTTCCGTAAGGATCTGGACGTCTGTTTTTACAGCGCGCTGCGACAGCAGACGGCCTATCTGCGGCAAACGAATAAGCCGGTATATCCGCTCACCGAACAGGCTCTCTGCTATGAAATGGCCAAAAAACAACAAATATGACCGATAAATCAAGTATTATGTCAGACATAACGTAATAAAAATATCAAATTTTAAGGGGGATCTCCATGGAAAGTTATCAATTGGCAAGGTTGTGCGCAAAGGCGCTTTCCGAAAAGAAGGCGCAGGACATCGTCATCCTCGACGTCCATGAACAGACGGTGGTGTGCAGTTATTTTGTCATTGCCAGCGGGCGGAGCACCACGCAGGTGCGCGCGCTCGGCGACGCGGTCGAGGAAAAGCTGGAAAAGGAGTGCGCGCTTTCGCCGCTGCGCAAAGAGGGCCTGCGCGAAGGCCGCTGGGGCGTACTCGATTACGGCGACGTCGTTGTACACGTGTTCAACGAGGAATCGCGCCTTTTTTACTATCTCGAACGCCTGTGGGATTCGGGACGGAATGTAGAGCGGTACGAGGAATAAAATACGCGCGTTCATGCGTCGCGTTGCTCTGCGTACGGCGCGGAATCCGGAATGAGTGACGTTATGCAGGGAGCTCTGCGCCGTCCGGGAAGGGCGCGCACCTGCCTTGTCCGTGCAGCCTCCCTGTCTTTCGTCCGTGGTTTCGGGAGGGGCCCGGTACGTCGTACGAGGGCGTGCGGGACGTTTTTTCCGCGGGGGCGCGTTTCCCTCTGAAGCAGGCGAATGGGACGGGCGAAAATCCGCCGACCTTTTTTACGCCTTCCGGCTGCCATGCGCCCGCACGGTATGGCAGATCGCGGATGGACGGGGAAGGATATCTCCTTTTTGGATATATCGACGGCGTGGATTTTTCGTGCGCGGCCAAGCGCAAGCGCTCTTTCGTGGTCGGGGACTTGTCGCTATGCGGAATGCGTTTCGGCAGCGTGAAAAATTTTCTTTGCGTTGGGCCGGCCTTTGTAAAAAGCTTTTCCGACGCAAAAGAGCGCAGGGCGTATCTCGCTCTGCGCTTTTGGTATTTTTGCGGTTTTACGAGGCACTGCCGCGCCCCCTTTGGCGCGGCGACTATTTTTTCACGTCCTTGCCGCAAGGGCGTGCGCCGTGTTTATCGATACGGGATAGGGCGGGGTCTCGCCCTATCCCGTATCGTTCTCGCGTCTTCTTGCGCACGGCAGACTGCGCAGAAAGCCGTTTTCCATAGCGCCCGCCAAAAGCGTGCGGCGGCGGAGCGCAGCCGTTTTCTCATCGCGTAGCCGCATGGGCTCGGCTGCGGGCGATTTTTTAAAGTTCTTTCCTATTTTTTTGCCGAAACATGCGATCGGGGAGCCCCGGCAATTAGTACAGGCGAAAGGCGCGCAAATATTATGCGCCCGGTCTGCGTATAGCGAACCGTACGGCGCGTGCGCTATGCGCGGCGAGCGGCTCATTTGAAATCGATGCGCCTGGGGGCGGAATATTCCGGCTTCACGCGCTTTTTTTTGCGCTCCACCAAAAAATATACGGGGTCTTCCTGCTTTTTTTGTTTGGGCGGTTCTTCGGGCGGCAGTTTTTTTCCCAGCGTGCGGTAGCCGATGCGGGCAAGCCGAAAGCCGAAGACAAGGATAACGCATATCACAAAAATGCATACAGTGTATAGGGCGCCGAGTCCCTGAACGGATAACAGGATCATGCCGTGATCGTACCACGATTTCGTTTGTCATAAATTCCCGATTCCGGGCATATTTTTTTGTATTTTCGGGAATGCTTGCCGTGATGGATGGTACGGTAATGTTTAAAGATCGGATCGGGCGGCGCGATCCGGGGCCCGACTCCGCCGCAAAAGGGGGCGCGGCCGACCGCTGCAGCGCGGTGCGCGCGCTCGTCATGCGGCGGCTGATCGCCGACGTGTCCGCGCCCGTGTCCGATGCGGCGTTCCGGCAGCGGTGCGGCGAGGCCTGCGCTTTGGGCGTGTACGGCGTGATCGTTTCGCCCGTGCGCGTAGCGTTGGCCCGAAAATTGTGCTCTGCGGGCGGCGTGCGCACGGTGTGTCTGATCGGCGGCTCGGGCGAGAGTTTTCTTGCGGTCAAGCGGGCCGAGGCGGCGTATGCCGTGCGACGCGGCGCGCAGGAGATATATTTCGTTCCCTGCCGCAGCGCGCTGGCAGAGGGGCACGAGGGATATTTGCGGCGCGAGGTAAAGCGGGTGCGGCGGGCGGTCGGGCGGCGGCCGTTGATCGTAAAGCTGGACGATCCCGCCCTGACGGAGGAGGAACGGCTGCTCGGCACCCGCGTTGCAATGGCCGCCGGCGCGGCGGGAGTCTGCGTCGGCGGCAGTCTTCCGTGCGTGCTGTGTGCCGTCCGTTCGGCCGCGGGATTACGCGTCGACGCGCGCGAGGGGAACGACGCCGAAAGCGCGCGCATTTTTTTACGCGTCGGCGAGGGGAAATTGTGCACGCAAAACGCGGCGGCCGTCGCGCGTATGCCCCTTGGGGACGTCCCCTGCGGTCGTTCGGATGCCGCACCCTGCCCACAGCCCGAAAGCAGCGCAGACGACGTTCTGCCGGGAGATGCTGCGGCGGGCGGCGGAGGAGCGCCTCCGGCCGATCCGTCGTCCGACCGGCCGCAATAGGCACGTCGATCCTCTTTGCGGCGGCAGGCCGCCGCTCCGCGCAGCGGCCACGGAAAAAATTAGACAGAAAGACGCGCGGTACGGCCGCGCGTTTTTTTGTGCCGCGGCGGCGAAAAAAGTCGTATTTTTGCCGATTCGTGCAAAAGCGTGCGTCGGAGGGATGTTTTTTTAAAACATGCGCAAAAACGCTTTGAATTTTCGGAAAAATATTGTAAAATGAGTTGGTTATAACAGAACAGGCAAGTTGCGTGTGCGGCCGTAAGGTCCGCCGCGGCAAAAAACGGAGCAAACAGTATGGGATTATTTCGTTACCTTATGAGCGGCGACAGCCGGAAAAGTTTAAAAAAGCTCAGCAAAATGGCCGATCGGGTAGAGGCGCTCGCCCCTCGGTACGAGGCCATGAGCGACGCCGAGCTGCGCGGCCAGACCGAACTGTTCCGCGAACGTCTGAAAAAGGGCGAAACGCTGGATGACATTTTATACGAGGCGTTTGCCGCCCTGCGCGAGGCCAGCGGCCGCGTGCTGAACATGAAGCACTTCCATGTGCAGATCATGGGCGGCATCTGCCTGTATCAGGGCCGCATTGCCGAAATGAAAACGGGCGAAGGCAAAACCTTTGTAGCCACCCTGCCAAGCTATCTCGAGGGGCTCTCCGGCAAGGGCGTACACATTGTAACGGTCAACGATTATCTTGCCCGCCGCGACGCCGAATGGATGGGTAAGGTGCATAAATTTATGGGCCTCACCGTCGGCGTCGTGGTGCCCGGTATGGACGACAACGCCAAGCGCGCCGCCTATGCCTGCGATATTACGTACGGTACCAACAACGAGTTCGGTTTCGACTATCTGCGCGACAACTTAAAAAACGATTTAAAGCTCATGGTCCAGCGCGAACTCAATTTCGTCATCGTCGACGAGGTCGACTCCATCCTTATCGACGAGGCACGCACGCCGCTCATCATTTCGGGGAAGGGGCAGCAGTCCTCCGCCCTCTACGAGCGGGTCGATCAGTTTGTCCGCACCTTAAAGGGCGGGTTCGACGACGATTTAAAGGACGCCGAGGAGCAGCAGAGCCGCCGGAAAAAGAGCAAAGATTCGGGCGCGCAAAAGCTTGCCGCGGCCGAAGCGCTGGCGTGGGACTATGTGGTGGAGCGCAAAGAAAAACAGGTGCGCCTCACCGAGTACGGCGCGGAGAAGGCCGAGCGCTTTTTCGGCGTGGAGAACATTGCCGACCTCGCTAACGCCTCGCTGAACCATCACATCCAGCAGGCGCTCAAAGCGCATAACTTATTCCACCTCAACGAGGAATATATCATCAATAACGGCGAGATCGTCATCGTAGACGAGTTTACCGGCCGTCTCATGATCGGCCGCCGCTATTCGGACGGTCTGCACCAGGCCATCGAGGCAAAAGAGGGCGTAAAGGTGCGCGAAGAGAACAAAACGTACGCCACCATCACCTTCCAGAATTATTTCAGACTGTACCGCAAGCTCTCCGGCATGACGGGTACGGCAAAGACGGAGGAAGGGGAGTTCCGCACCATCTATTCGCTGGACGTGATCGAGATCCCCACCAACCGTCCCGTGCGGCGCCGCGACATGCCCGACCGCGTATATTCTACGGTCGAGGGCAAAAAACGCGCCATCGTTCGCGAGATCGTCGAGCGCCACAAAAACGGCCAGCCCATTCTTGTGGGCACGGTGTCGGTGGATAAATCGGAAGAAATTTCCCGTCTGCTCATTCGCAACGGCGTGCCGCACAACATTCTTAACGCCAAAAACCATGAGCGCGAGGCGGAGATCGTTGCGCAGGCGGGCCGCTACGGCGCCGTGACCATCGCCACCAACATGGCGGGCCGCGGTACCGATATCCTTTTGGGCGGCAATCCCGAATACCTTGCCAAAAAGCGTTTGCGCGAAGAGGGGGTGGACCGCGAAGTGATCGAGCGCGCCGCTTCCTTTACCAAGCTGGACGACGACGAAGAGTCCGATAAGGTGATCGACCGCTACAATGCGCTGTACCGCGCCTATAAAGAGAAGACGGACGAAGAAAAGCGCAAGGTCGTGGAGGCGGGCGGCCTGTGCATCATCGGTACCGAGCGGCATGAGTCGCGCCGCATCGATAACCAGCTTCGCGGGCGTTCCGGCCGCCAGGGCGATGTGGGCGTATCCATCTTCTTCCTCTCGCTCGAAGACGACCTCATGGTGCGGTTCGGCGGCGAACGCATGAAGCGCATCTACGCGATGAGCAAAATGGAGGAAGACGAGTGTCTCGACTTTAAAATTCTGACCAATCTGATCGAATATGCCCAAAAGCAGATCGAGGGCCGCAACTTTGGCATCCGCAAAAACGTATTGCAGTACGATGACGTCATGAACACGCAGCGCACCATTATGTACGCCGAGCGTATGCGCGTCATCCGCGGTGAAAACGTGCACGATCAGATCTTAAAGTATATCCCGGGCTATGTGGAAAACGTCGTCAAAGAGACGGTGAATACCGAGCAGATGCCCGATAAGTGGAGCGAGGACGATTTGAACGCCGCCCTCGAGCGCCATCTCATTCCGGAAGGAACGCACTACGTTACGCGCGAAAAGCTGGAAAAGTGGGATGTGGAGACGGCGCTGCGGCAAATTTCCAAAAAGACGGAAAAATGTTACGAAGAAAAGATCGCGCGTATCAAAGAGGAGATGCCCGTCGTCGACTTCTCCAAGGTGGAGCGCGACGTGCTGCTCTCGTATGTCAACAGCAACTGGATCGACCACATCGACGCCATGGACCAGCTGCGCAAGGGTATCGGTCTGCGCGCCTACGGGCAGTCTGACCCCGTGATCGCCTATAAGCAGGAAGGGTTCGCCATGTTCGACGAAATGATAGAGCGCATCCAGGAGCGTACCATCCGCTTTTTGCTCAAGTGTCAGATCAAGGCGGAGCAGCGCCCCGTGCAGCGCATTTTCCCCTCGGCGAACCGTCCCGCCGCTCCGCAGGCGGCGGCGCAGCAGAACGCTTCCGCACAGCCCGTGCAGCAGTCTGCACAGCCCGTGCAGCAGCCCGTGCAGCAGAATGCTCCTGCACAGCCCGCGCAGCAGTCCGCGCGGCAGAATGCAGACGAAACGGTGACGGGTACCGAGGCGCTGCCGCAGGCTGTCAACGTCGATGCGCTCCGCACCGGAGGCGACGTAAAATTCAACCCCGCCACCATGAAAAAAGGAAAAAAGATCGGTCCCAACGATCCCTGCCCGTGCGGCAGCGGTTTAAAGTATAAAAAGTGCCACGGAAAACCCTATTGATCTTGAAAAGGGTGCGTTTTATCGGATCCGCCCCGTTTTTGCGGGGCGCCCTTGCTGCGGACGGCGGGAGAGCGCCGTTCTGCGGCGGGATCGACGCAGCAGGATAAGGAAGGCTATGTTTAAAGCAGACGATTACAGATTGCGCATCAAGGCGTTGGAAGAGACGCTGGGCGAGGCGAAGTACGCGCTGGATATCGACCATCGCTACGGTCAGCTCGAACAATTAAAAAAGGAACAGGAAGATCCCGCGGTGTGGCAGGATCTTGAGCGCTCTGCCAAGATCGGCCGCGAAATTTCTTCCATTCAGGGCAAGATCGCCGCATACGAAAAGGGCAAAAAGGCGCTGGACGACGCGGGGGAGATCATTGACCTTATCGAAGAGAGCGGCGAGGAAGAGCTGGTCCCCGAGTTGGACAACATGATGTCGGCGGCGGAAAAAGATATCGAAGATATGCGCATTCGCGCCCTGTTGCGGGGGAAGTACGATAGCTCCAACGCGCTGATGTCGCTGCATGCCGGCGCGGGCGGCACGGAGGCGTGCGACTGGTGCCAGATGCTGTACCGCATGTACTGCCGGTATGCCGAAAAAAGCGGGTACAAGGTGACCGAGATCGACCGCCTCCCGGGCGACGCCGCGGGGCTTAAATCGGTCGACTTTAAGGTAGAGGGCGAAAACGCCTACGGCTATTTGAAGGCGGAGATCGGCGTGCACCGCCTGGTGCGCATTTCCCCGTTCGACGCCAACAAGCGTCGCCAAACGTCGTTTGCTTCCGTAGAGGTCATGCCCGAAGTGGACGACGACAACGAGATCGAAATAAAGGACGAGGATATCCGCATCGACGTATACCGCTCGTCGGGCGCGGGCGGGCAAAAGGTAAATAAGACCGAAACGGCCATCCGCATCACCCACTATCCCACGGGGATCGTCGTTACCTGCCAGAACGAGCGCAGTCAGCTCCAAAACAAGGAAATGGCCTTTAAATACCTGCGCAGCCGCCTGCTGGAAAAGCAGATCGAACAGCGCATGGCCGAAGAGGCCGCATTAAAGGGCGAAACGAAAAAAATAGAGTGGGGTTCGCAGATCCGCTCGTATGTGTTCTGTCCGTATACGTTGGTAAAAGATCACCGTACTGGCTACGAAATGGGCGACGTACAGGCGGTGATGGACGGGGACATTCAAGGATTTATCATCGACTATCTCAAAAAATCATAGCGCGCAAAAAACTTTTCTTTCTTCGGAAAGGAAAGTTTGCATTTTTTAAGGACACTATGAAAAAGATGGAGTGTATCGTCGACCCGGACGGTGAATTACGGTATTATGTTGCCCGCAGGAACGGTTCACGGCGTAATTGGCTCATGAAGGAGGAGTATTTTCTCTGCGATCGGTTTTTCCCCGATGGGGCGTTTCAGGCATATTGCGGCGGCGCTTTCCGGGAGATCGTCTCCGTCGATACGCTGTTGTTTCCCGAGCGGAGATATCTTTCGCGGGATCAAGCGGTTTCGGTTTCCGTGCCCGACGGGAAGCAGGTCGTTGCGGTACGCCTGATCGAGCCGGGCGAGGCGCTTGATTTTGCGCCGCAGGGGTTTGGATTTTGCGGATTTGATCTTGCGGAGGCGTTGCCGGAAGTCAGTTCGCTGGTCAATTGCGGCGGTTTTCCGAACGCATTTACAAGCAAGGATCAGAATTCGTACGGACTTATCACCGATTACGAGAAGGCGGAAGTCATACGCAACAGGCTCGCAGAGCAATATCCGGACGATAGTCACGGCGAATGCGGGATATATTGTGTGTTTAGAAGGTTGAACGGATGAATTGTGCCAAGAAGCAACCACTCATTTTAGGAATCGAATCTTCCTGCGACGAGACGGCGGCCGCCGTCATCCGCGGGCGGGAGCTGTTGTCGGACGAGATCGCGTCCTCTGCGGCGACGCAGGCAAAGTACGGCGGCGTGGTGCCGGAACTCGCCTCGCGCGCGCATGCGGAGGCGGTGGACGAAGTGGTCGCGCGGGCGCTGCAAAATGCAGGGGTGCAAAAGGAGCGGCTGGATGCGGTGGCGGTCACCTACGGCGCCGGGCTGTTGGGCGCGCTGCTTGTGGGGCTTTCGTTTGCCAAGGGATTCGCCTGCGGACTCGGGATCCCGCTCATCGGTGTAGATCATATCCGCGGTCATCTCGCGGCGGCCTATTTGGAAGACGCGTCGCTCGAGCCGCCCTTTCTTACGTTGCTTGCCAGCGGCGGGCACACCGCCATTTTGTATACCGAGCGCGCCGATGCGTTCCGCGTGCTGGGCGGTACGCTGGACGACGCGGCCGGCGAGGCGTTCGATAAGGTGGCGCGCGTGCTGGGGCTTCCCTATCCGGGCGGCCCGCATGTAGAGGCGCTCGCGCGGGAGGGGCGCCCCGTCGTCCCCATGCCAAAAATGCTGAAGGGGCAGGGCGGATACGATTTTTCGTACAGCGGCCTTAAGACGGCCGTCATCAACTATGTGCACACCAAGGAACAGCGGGGAGAGGCGTGGAGCCGCGCCGACGTGGCGGCGTCCTTTCAGAGCGCCGCGCTCGATATCCTCGTGCAGAAGACGATAGAGGGCGCGCGCGAGACGGGCGCGAGTACGGTGACGGCGGGCGGCGGTGTGGCGGCAAACGGATATCTGCGCAGCCGCCTTTCGGACGCGTGCGCGCAGGCGGGGCTCCGCCTTGTGCTGCCCGTAAAAAAGCACTGCACCGACAACGCGGCCATGATCGCTTCGGAGGGGCTGATCCGGTATCGTTTGGGGGATTTTGCGCCCATGTCGCTCAACGCGCGGGCAAGCATTCCGTTGGTGCGCTCGTCCGCCGTCCGTAAGGAGGAATTATGACAAGTTACACCGTTGTCACAGCCATATGTCTTGTATATATGACCGCGCTGCTGCTGTTTATCGTATTGCGGCTTGCGCTTGCCGACCGCAGAGGGAAGATGCGCTTTTTAAAGCGTTTTAAGCGCGGTGACTTTGCGCTCATCTTTCTGGCGATGATCCCTCTGTATTTTATGGGGAACGTATACGCCGGTGCGGAAAAGGATTTTGCCCTGTGGTCGGCCGTTCGCTCGTGCATCGATCTCGTGGTGCTCAAGTTCGACGTCTCTTCTGCCGAGGCGCTGGCAGAGGCCAGTCTGTTTTACCGCGTCACGCTGCAGATCGGCTTCGGTCTGGTCACGCTGAACGCCGTACTGTTCGTCTTTTCGCTGTTCGGCCAGGCGGTCTGGAATGCCGTCGGCGCATACTTTGCCTGCCGCCGCGCCCGTCGTCTGGTCGTCGTGGTGGGGTATAACGCCAAAAGCATGAATATTCTGCGCACGGCCGAAGGCTGCGGCCGGGCGGTGCTGTTCTGCGATCCCGACAAGGAGATCCGCGAAGAGGTGCTTGCGGCGCGGCGCGCCTGCGTCCGCTTTAAAAAGGGGGACGACCTTGCCCGTATGCTGCAAAAAAAAGTGCGCACGTGGCAAGGGCGCACGGTCCGTGTGATCGTAAACACGGGCAGCGAAGAGGAGAATCTGCTGCATGCGAGCGCGCTGAGCGCGTGGATCGTTACATCGCGCACCGAGCGCGGCCTTCTGCTGGAGGACAGCCTGGAGGTGTATGTCTTCGGCACGGAACAGAGCGAATCGGCCTTTTCGCACTTTGTTGCCGAAACCAACGGCGTGGTGCGGTTTGTCAACCCGCATAAGCTGATCGCCACCGATTTTATCGAGCGCTATCCGCTGACGCAGTTTATGACGGAGCGCGAGCTCGACGTTTCCGCCGCCGCGCTGCGCGGCGACGTCGATGTAAACGTGCTGCTGATCGGGTTCGGCAAGGTCAACCGCAACCTGTTCCTCGCCTCCGTCTCCAACAACCAGTTCCTTACCCGGGGCGCCCGCGGACTTACGCCGTACGCCGTGCGCTACTGTGTCTTCGACGGCTTTGCCGGGCAGCACGCCAAAAACCTCAATCACACCTATTTCCGCTATACCGAGGCGTTAAAACAGCTGCGCGCGCACGCCGAAGCGTATCTTCCGCTTGTGGACGAGCCCGCCAGGCTGGTGTTCTCCCCCGTACAGATCGACAGCGAAAGGTTTTATCCCGCGGTGCGCAAGTATGTCGTGCAAAAGCAGAACCGCAGGGCGTACAACTATATCGTTGTATCGCTGGGGAACGATATGGTCAACTTCGACCTCGGCGAAAAGCTGGCCGCCAAACTGCGCGAGTGGGGCGCGGACGGATATTCGCGTCTGTTCGTGCGCATCGCCGACGCCGGGTTTGCGCAGACGGTGGTGCAGAAGGGGTACGGAGCACAGAGCGGCATCATTCCGTTCGGCGCCATGGATCGCACGGTATACGACTGCGAACGCATCGTGGAAGAGGCGATCGGGCGCATGGCCAAAAAACGCCACCTGGTGTATACGGCGGAGTATTGCCGTCTTTCGCATGCGGACGAGGCCGTGCACACTGCGCGCGCGGAGTGGTTTACCAAATACCACAGGGTACAGCGCGAATCCAACGAATACGCCTGCCTCAGCCTGCGCATGAAGCTGCAGCTGTGCGGCTACGACGTGGCGCCCCTGTCCGATCCGCGCCCCGACTGCGCGCAGGAGTTTATGCAGACATACGAACGGGGCGACCCCATCCGCTATCGCACGGACGAGGCGGGGGATCCGCTTGCGATCGACGGCAAAAGACTGATCGAGTATCGGAACGCCGATTTCGAGCGCGCCTCTTTGCGCGCCGCCCTGGCCGCGCAGGAGCACCAGCGCTGGAACGCAAACATGATATGCAACGGCTTTTTGCCCGTCTCCATGGCGGAGATCCGCTCGCCCTCCAAGGGGAAATGTTTTGAGCGGCGCATGCACCGCAACCTCACCACTTTCGAGGGTTTAAAGGCGTACCGCCGCCTCATGCAGGAGGCGCACGGCGTCGATCCAGAATCCGCCGACGTTATCCGTTACGATTACCAGATCATGGACGACGCTGCCTGGATCCTGCGCTCCGGCGGATACAAGATCGTAAAACGTCAATAATTTTTCCGACTGTCGGCCGCCGCACTTTACGGCGGCCGTCAGTCTATGCAAACGAGACCCCGCGATCATGAAGCGACCTCCGAAGTTTGAATAAAAAATTTTACGAAACGGTTTGGCGGTGCGTTCGGTATTACCGGGCTCATTTTTTATTCGGAGCGAAATTCACCCGTTCCCCGTTATTCTGTAAGGGGAAAATGCGGACCGCATCTTTTCGCTGCGGCAAGACGTGTCTTGCGGGCATTCGGCAGCGCCGAACGCTGCGTCCTTTCCGTCGGCTGAGCCGCTTTGCAGCCTTTTCCGTCATAAAATTTTGTGAGAGCCGTGGTAGGATTTAGGCGCCTTGCCGTTCATCGTTCTTGCAATAGATAGGATATGGCTGCGATTTTTTTCGCCGGATCCAAAATCTTGCCGCAAACGGTGCAACGCGATCGGATGCGGCAAAAATGGCGTTTCCGGGTACGGCGAATGGCGCAGCGTGGACCACGGGCAAAAATTTCAACCAAGCATGTGCGCCACTGCTCCGTTTATGATCGGTCTGCGTCGCTCCCTTACAGGATTTCGGTAAAATGCGTATTCGTATGGTCACTGCATAAAATGTTCCGCGTTTTCCAACTTTTCGCCGCAGAACTTTTCGGCCGTTATGTCCGCGGCGGTTCCGCCTGCCGTTTTTAAAGAGTGCCGCCTTTGCGTTTGCGGCGGTCGGAATATCAAGATTGTGCTAATTGTTGGCAAGCGACGTTCTTTTCGTGCGGGCGCATGGGCGGTTATAATATGGTAAGTAAGGCGCGGAAGGCGCCGTCCGGGGCGGATGGAATCCCCTCGCGGGATAGGGTGAATGTCACCAAGGAGGCTTTTATGGATCGGTTCGAAGAGATGTCCCAACTGCTGCAAAAGGGTAAGGCGCGCGACCTTTCCGCACTCGTACAGTCGGAACTCGACGGCGGAACGTCGGCAAACGATATTCTGCTCAAGGCATTGATCCCCGGCATGAGCGCCGTCGGCGAACGCTTTAAAAAGAACGAGATCTTTGTGCCGGAAGTGCTGATCACGGCGCGCGCCATGAATGCGGCACTTAAAATTTTGCGTCCCGCGCTGGCGCAGGCGGGCGTGGAGCCCGTCGGCACGGCCGTCATCTGCACGGTAAAGGGCGATTTGCACGATATCGGAAAAAATCTTGTAAAAATGATGATAGAGGGCACGGGGATCCGTGTGATCGATCTGGGCGTCGATTGCCCGCCCGAGCGCGTGGTAGAGGCGGTAAAGGAGTATCGTCCCGCCATCGTATGTCTTTCGGCGCTGTTGACGACGACGATGGGCAACCAGAAGGCGGTGATCGACGCGTTAAAAGAGGCGGGTTTGCGCGACAGCGTAAAGGTGATGGTGGGCGGCGCGCCCGTTACGAAGGCGTTTGCCGAGGAGATCGGCGCGGATGCCTATACGCCGGACGCGGCCACGGCGGCCGAGGTGGCGCGCGCCTATTTCAACTGACAGAATCCTCCGTAGGAGCGTTCCATGCGGATCACGGTGATCGCAGAAGACAGAACGGTGACGTTCGAAGCAGAAAAAGGCGTAAGTTTTTTACGTCTTTTTTCCGCGCACGATATTCGTCTTCCCGCCCGCTGCGGCGGGAACGGCACATGCGGAAAGTGCGGCATCCAAATTGTTTCGGGTGCGGTTTCCGGCGCGCAGCCGGATGCCGACGGCCGCGTGCTTGCCTGCCGCGCTCGTCCCGAAGGCGACTGCGTCGTGCGCGTGCGCGAAGAGCGCGGCGGCGGTCTTGCGGGCTTTGCCTTTTCGCGCCGGCCTGCGCCCGCGCTCCGCGGGTGGGGGGTGGCGCTCGACGTTGGAACGACGACGCTTGCGGCGTGTCTTGTGCGCCCGGGCGACGCAAAGATCGTGGCGCGCGCCTCCTGCCTGAATCCGCAGGCCGTGTTCGGGAGCGATGTCATCAGCCGCATCCGCGCCTGCGCGCAGCCCGAAAATTTACAAAAACAACATCGGTTGGTCGTGGAACGCACGGCGGAATTGGTGCGCGGCCTGGCTGTGCAGGCGGGACTGACGCGCGTTTCGCGCATGGTCGTGGCGGGGAATGCCACCATGCTACACCTCTTTTGCGGGGAAGATCCCTCGTCCATCGGCGTGGCGCCCTTCCGCGCAAACTTTTTGGAGGAGCGCGAGTATTCCGGCGTGCGGCAGGGCCTTCCCGCCGACCGCGTGCTGCTCATGCCGTCCATCTCGTCCTATGTCGGCGCGGATATCACGGCGGACATCGTGGCGGCGGACATGTTCCGCAGCGACGAGCGCGTGCTTTTGGTCGATCTGGGGACAAACGGCGAAATGGCGCTGCGCGCCCCCGATGGATTGGTGTGTACGTCCACCGCGGCGGGGCCCGCGCTGGAGGGTGCGTGCATCGAGTGCGGCATGGGGGGCGTAGAGGGCGCCGTGGACCACGTGCGCGACGAAGAGGGAGCGCTGCGGTTCACCACCGTGGGCGGCGCGCCGCCCACGGGGCTGTGCGGCAGCGGATTGGTCGACTTTGTCGCCTGTCTTCTGCGGCGCGGCGAGATCGACGAAACGGGAGCCATGCGCCGCGACCGCGTGTATCTGACCGACCGCGTATATCTGTCGCAGGCCGACGTGCGGCAGTTCCAGCTTGCCAAAAGCGCCGTAAGCGCCGGTATGAAGGCGCTGCTGCGCCGTGCGGGCGTACGGGAAGAGGAGGTCTCCCGTCTGCTGATCGCGGGCGGGCTGGGATTTTATATCGATGTACGCCGCGCGGCCGAGACGGGTCTTATCCTTCCCGCGCTCGCCGGCCGCGCGCAGGCGATGGGGAACGGCAGCCTGTACGGCGCGTACCTCGTTTTGGCGGACGAGACCTGCCGTGCCGAAGCAAGGCGGGCGGCGAGCGCGGGACGTACCATCGATCTTTCGACGGACGCCGTTTTTTCGGAAGACTTTATCGAGGGAATGTTTTTTGCATGAATGTGCGGGAATTGCGGCAAAAAATTTCGCCGATCGTGTGCGAGTCGTCTGCTGTGGAAAAAGAGGATATCGTCGTCTCGCCCGACGCCGTAAACGCGTGCCGTCAAAACTACTGCGGGCGATACGGTAAGAGTTGGTCGTGTCCGCCGGGCGCCGACGGGGAGAAGGTGTTGCGGCGGCTGCGCATGCACGCCCACGCACTGCTCTTTTCTACGGTGCACCCTCTTGAAGACAGCTACGATGCAGAGGGCATGGAGCGCGGCCGCGAAGCGCACGCTCGCGTACAGGCGCAGGTCGTTGCGCTGGCGGGTTGTACGCCGCAGGATGCGCTCGGCGCCGGCAGCTGCACGGTGTGCGGACGGTGCACCTATCCGCATGCGCCCTGCCGCTTTCCGAAAAAGATGACGCGCAGCGTGGAGTCGTGCGGGATCAGCGTGGTCGATTTGTGCCAAAAAACGGGCCTTGCCTATACGCATGGGCCGGATACGGTGACCTATTTTTCGTTGGTATTTTTCGATTGAACGGAACGGATAGCGCGCCGGTGCGATCGCTTGCAGGGAAAAGAACGGGGAGACGGCCGCTGCCTGGCAGCGGCCGTCTCCCCGTTTAGGGGTTCGGAATGAATGAGGTGAGGAAGAAGCTAAGGGTATTACGCGCGGTTTTCCGAACCGAACAGGCGGATATAGCGCATGATCTCGGCGCGGACGGATTCCACCTTGCAGTTGCGCGCCTTCATATAGTTGAGGCCCGAGGAAATACCGTTGGAAAATCCGGAGGCGGCCGCCAGCGTCAAGTCGGTAAAAATATTCACTTTTGCAATGCCGCCCTCGATGCAGCGGCGAAAGTCGTTGTCGCTCAACCCGCTTCCGCCGTGCAGCACCAGGGGGGTCTCTACGGTGGAGCGGATCTCGTTCAGCCGCTCAAAGTCCAGTTTCGGCTTGCGCTGATACACGCCGTGTGCCGTTCCGATCGCCACGGCCAGTGCGTCCGCGCCCGTGGCGGATGTAAAGTGATACGCATCCTCCGCCGTGGTCAGCCGGGAGGAGGGGGCGGCGTCCGCGTCGCCGACATGACCGATCTCCGCCTCCACCGAGCAGCCGAAGGCGTGCGCGATTTTTACGATCTGGCGCGTCGCCTCTATGTTGTTTTCAAGGCTGGAGGTGGAGCCGTCGTACATGATCGAAGAAAAGCCGCACTGCAGGGCCTCCATGCAGCGCGAAAAGGTGAGGCCGTGGTCGTAGTGGACGACAACGGGTACCTTTGCCCGCTTTGCCGCCGCCACAACGGAGGGGGCGATCAGCTTGAGTTCGCCGTACGGGAGCAGGATCTCCGCCGTTCCGATGATGATGGGGGAAGAGAGAATCTCCGCCGCTTCTATGGCCGCCTGCAGCATATCGGTATCGATCGTGTTGAACAGGCCTACCGCGTAGCGGTTTTTTTGCGCATCCTTTAATATGTCGTTTAAATTGACAAGCATATGTTACTCTCCTGCGTTCAGAGGGGATCTTTTCGGAAACAGGCGTCCAGAGCTTGGATCTCCACCCGGTTTCCCATACCGGAAACGGCGTCTTTGGCCGACAGGCTGCTGGCCGCGGCGGCCGCCGCAAAGCGCAGCGCCTCTTTGTCGGACATCTCCGAAAGAAACGCGTACAGGCATCCGGCGCAAAAGGCGTCGCCCGCGCCCACGGTGCCTTTGATAAATCCCTCGGGAAGGTCCAGCGAGGGGACTTTTACCGTATAGCCGGAGGCATCCATCAGGTAGCCCGCCTCCGGTGCGTGTACGACCACCTTTTCTGCCACGCCGCACTGCAAAAAAAAGTTCATGGTGCGGCGGATGTTGTCGTCGACCAGGGCGCCGTCTTCGTCGCGCGCGGGGATCCCGCTCACTTCTGCGCTCTCTATTTCGTTTAAAATGGCGTACGAGCAGTATTTCAGAGCGGGGACGACCCGTTCGCGGAAGGCGCCGCTCGTCTCGCTTACGCAGTCGAACGAGGTTTTAATGCCGCGTTCGCGCAGGTGCTTCAGCACGCCGGCCAGGCGGGTGCCGTACTGTTCGTCCGGCGCGTCCAGGGCGTCTAAAAGCATGACATAGCCGATGTGGAACAGATCGCACTCCGGCAGGGCCTCGTAAATATCCTCCGCGCAGAATTCGCCGTTGGCGCCGCGGAAATGAAAAAAGGTGCGTTCGCCCGTCGCGCTTACGGTGATAACGTCGGAGAAGGATGTGGGAAGCTGCGAGCGCTTTACGGCGGATACGTCAATGTCGTGCTTTTTTAACTCGTTTAATACAAAGTCGCCGGGTTCGTCCCGGCCGACGCGTCCCATGGCTGCAACCGTAAGCGAGGGGTCTATCGTCTTTAAGTCGATCGCGGTGTTGGGAACGCAGCCGCCCACCGCCCGCGAAACGGACGCGACGGACGAGAGCATCCCGATCTCGGGGTACTTGTTTACGACTTTTACGTTGTCGGCAAGCAGGTTTCCCGCCACCACAATGCTGCGATTCATCTTCGACCTCCGGATGTGTTCATATCGTACGCTCCGGAGCGGGGATACCCCGCCCCGGCGTACGAATGGGGGGATGATAAGGATGGTCGGATCAGACGCCCATGATCAGGTTGAGCACATACATTTCCAGCGCCTCGTAATTGCGTTCTTCAATGCACTTTTTTTCAAACGCGTAGTCGTATTGCTCCAGCTTTTTTTCCAGCGCTTTTACAACATTCAGGCTGTTGGTCAGGTGCTCGTAACACGCTTCGTCGCGCGTGGTGCGCATGGCCTTTACGTCCAGGCCGATGTACTCCCCGTGCGAGCCGTAGCCGTTTTCCTTTAGAATTTTTATTTGATCGAACGCCTGACGCAGATTTTCGGCGCCGAAGCTGCGGTCCTGATCGAACTTCATGCCGTTTTGGTCGTTAAGGTGCACGCTGAACAGTTTGCCGAATGCCAGGGCAAACCCCATTTCGTTGGCGGGATCCAGTCCCGCGAGCACGGCGTGCGCCGATTCCTGCAGGCCGCCTACGCGGGCGGGATCTTTTGTGGCGGACGCCACCGCCATTACGTGGCCCATGGTGCCGCAAAAGCTGCGGTCGATGGGTTCGTTCGGTTTGGGTTCGATGGCGATGCGGATGCTCTTGTCGTAATCGAGCATGCAGTTGATCGCCTCTATCAGCTGTCGTGTGGCGCGGGCGGCGCTTTTGCTTTCGGTGCATAACGTCCCTTCGCGTGCCAGCCACAGCACGATCAGCGAGCAGCCAAGCGCCTTTGCGATATCGATCGAGCGATATGCCCGCCACAGGGCAAAGGCGCGATCCTCCGCGCTGTTCGAAGTAAATCCGCCGTCGGTGCAGCGGGGATCCATCCACAGGCGCGGCGCCACAAATTCGGCCTTTAAGCCGTATTTATCCAGCAGCGCGCGTACCTTACGCGCTTCGGAAACGATCTCCTCTTCGGATAGGTCGTTAAGGCCGGGTACGGCGTCGTCGTCGTGGAACTGTACGGCGTCAAAGCCGAGTTCTTTAAATTTTTTTATCTTATCTTCCAGCGTAATTTCGCTGCGGGTAGCGGGACCGTATACGTCCGCACCCGAGGCGACGTTCCAGGGGCCGACCGAAAATTGAAAACGCGACATACTTTTTCCTCCATGATCGCAATACGCTGCGGCATCGCTTATCGTAACTATATTGCTTATCGGAAGGAAATGAAAGGCGTTTGCTTGCCATATATTAGCACGATCTTGCAAATTGCGCATTGTCGTCTGCCAATGACACACCGTGTGCGCGCCGTACGGGCTCAGGCGGCATGGGAGCTACTGTAGCAGGACGGCGCTGTGATGGGGCGGCAGGGGGCGCTTCGCGCACGAATACCGCGCGCGGCCGGAGATCATCGGGTCGCGGTAAACGTACGGCGCGTACGCTTTCGGAAAGGGCATGGGGACGTCGGACGCATTGTGGAAGACGACGGCCGTCTCCGCCCCGTACGTCATCCGGTACGATAAAACGCCGTCCGCCTCGCAGGGGAGCGGGCTCCAACGCCCCAGGGTGAGCGCCCGGCTGCCGTTGCGCAGTGCGATCATACGGCGGTAAAAGGCGTACATCGAAGTACGGTCGCGCCGCTGCGCCTGCAGATCGGGCGAAAGATAGCCGTTTTTAAATTGCGTCGCGCAGGTGATGCTGCGTTCGCCCCAATCGAACGCCGTGCGCGAACGACCGAATTCATCGTCCGGACCGTAGTCGGGGCAGTAGTCGTCGGCCGCCGGCCGCATGCCGAGCTCCTCGCCGTAATACACAAAGGGCGTGCCCTCCAGCGTCAGATAGATCGCTGCCGCCATTTTTTGCAGGGCGGGCTCTGGGCAGAGGCGGTCGGCAAAGCGCGCCATGTCGTGGTTGCTTAAAAAGGGCGAATCGGTATAGGTTTCGTCGGCGAGCTTTGCGCACAGATAGGCATTTTCCAGCCGCCTGTTCAGCATGACGGAGGGAAGTTCTCCGTGCAAAAAGTCGGCAATGTCGTTTCCCAAATTAAAATGAAAACTGCTGTCAAGACCGCGGTAGTACAGGGCGCGGACGGCGGGGGTATCCCACACCTCGCCTACCAGATAGCAGTCCGGGCGTACGCTGCGGCAAAAATCGCGGAATTCCGCCCACCACTCCACGTTTTTGGCGTGGTACGAAAGTCCCTTTTCCACCTCTGCCACGCTGTACAGGTGCATGGCGGAGTCCAGCCGAAAGCCGCCCGCGCCCTTTTCCAGCCAAAACCGCGCAATGCGCTTGCACTCTTCGCGCACGAGCGGACAGTTGAAGTTGAGGTCGGGCATAACAGAAGAGTACAGGCCGATATACTCCCGCCCGTCGGCTGTCTTGCGCCACGGTTCCAGCTCGTTCCAGCGTACGCTGCGGTCCAAAAGGGCGGCGTCCTCCGCGTCGGCAAACCAAAACATGCGCGCTTCGGGCGAGGCGGGGTCGGCGCAGGCCTTTAAAAAGGCGGGGTGGTATTCGGAGGTGCAGTTGAACACCATGTCCATCAGCACGGTGATGCCGCGCTTTGCGGCCTCGCGCGTCAGCCGTTCAAAATCGTTTATCGTGCCGTATTCGGGCGCCACGGCGTAGTAGTTTAGCACGTCGTACTTGTGGTAGTGCGGCGACGGGTGGATGGGGGAAAGCCATATCCCGCGGATGCCGAGGCCGGCAAGGTAGTCCAGCACCTGCGTCACGCCGTTCAGGTCGCCGATCCCGTCGCCGTCGGAATCGCGAAAAAAGGGAACGTAAATGTGATAGAATACGCCGCTCGGGCAAAAGGGCCGTTTGTTGTCGTTCATGCAATTCCTCCTCGGCGCAACAATTTGTTGCGCGACGTTTTTCCGGCGTCGTTCGGCCGCCGCAGGCAAAACACGGGCGGCTTGCCGCATGCGGCTTTTGCAGCGGCGGATATTGTAACAAAAATTTAAACTATTTCAAAAATTTCCAACTATTTCCGGCACTTCCAAATTTTTTTTGCAGATTTTATCGACTTTTTCGCAAAAAAGGCTTGCAGATTTTCGTTTTTGTGTTACAATTAGGCGAAAAAAGGCATGTTTTTGCAATTTTTGTCGTCGGATTGTAAATTCTTTATAATATTTTGCACTAATTCATGCTTATCATACCCGCGCGAAAGTGCGCAACGCTATATTGCTTTTTGTAAAAATTTAGGATATTTTTGTGGTTTCCCCCGAAACACGGGGGGGGGTAAAAGATTGAATAAAAAGCCTATCCTTTATCAAGAGCGGGTAAAAATGCCCGATGAGACCATCGGCGTCAATTGCTTTTTTCACGACTGTACCTACACGCCCGTTCCGCCCCTGTTTGCGCTCCATTGGCACGAACACCTCGAGATCATTGCGGTACAGGAGGGGTTTTTGGAGGTGGAGATCGAAAACAAGCGGATGCGCTTCGGCCCCGGCGAGATCGCCGTGGTCAATCCCAACTATCTGCATGCGGGGCCGCGCTTTGCCCCGGGAACAAAGCTGTACTGTCTGATGGCGGATATGAATTTGTTCCGCGGCAGATATGTAGAGACGACCGAAGAAAAGTTTATCAATCCGCTGATCGAGGGCAAGATCGCCCTGCGGCCGAAAATTTCGGGCGACGACGATTTAAACGAGCTGATCCGCAAGTGCTTCCGCAGCTTTAAGGGGGAGGAACTCGGATATCAGCTGCTGTTAAAATCGTACTTTTTCGAGCTGCTGTACCGTCTGTTCCGCGACTATGTGCAGGAGAACAACAACGACGTGCATAAGCGTTTTGTGCCCGTCGCGCGCGAACGCGTAAACGCCATTTTGGTGTATGTCAACGAGCATTATGCCGAAAAGATCCGTCTGGAAGACCTGGTGGACGTGGTGCACATCAACAAGTACTACATCTGCAAAATTTTCCAGCAGTGCACGGGGCAGACGCTGCTGAATTACATCAACATCGTACGCATCCAGAAAGCGGTGGAAAAGCTGATCGGCACCAACGAGTCGGTCACGCAGATCGCCTTTTCGGTGGGGTTCCAGGATATCAACTATTTCAGCCGCAACTTTAAAAAGGTGATGAACGTGTCGCCCACGGACATCCGTAAAAAATACCGCAGAGATTGATCTGCGCGCCGACGGGCGGGGCTGCCCGTCGGTTTTTTTGTGTGAAGAAAGGGATCCGCGCCGCACCGCGGCGCAGGCCCGCCGCGGCTTTTTTTGTATAAGACGACCCGCGCCCGCCGCGGGCGCAAGAGAGGGCTCGCCGCCGAACAGGATCGAAGCGGGGGTGCGGGATATTATTTTGTCTCCGCCCTCCCGGGGTAACGGAGGGCGCCGATCGAAGCGGACGGGGCGTGAGGAATTGGCGCCGTGCGCCTTTTCCGTCGCGCAAAAGCGGAGCGCGTCGGGCGCAACGTCCCGCTCCCATGCAAATGCGGCGGCAAAAATAGCGGGCTTCGGCGGCGGGCGTAACCTTTTGCGGCGCAGGCGGCTGCGACGGAATACGGTGCG
Organism: uncultured Clostridia bacterium; assembly: GCA_944354035.1. GTDB lineage: Bacteria > Bacillota > Clostridia > Christensenellales > Borkfalkiaceae > Gallimonas. Next base: position 37,355 of record CALVPS010000004.1, read on the forward strand.
GCGCAGCAATTTTTTTATGCGTCGCGGCTCGCGCGTGCGCAGGCGCGTGCCTTGCACGTGCCCGTCCTTATAACGAAACCTCACATTTATTGAAAGTTATTTACGTTAAACTTGCTTAATTTCGTTATAAATTGACAATTCTATGTGTACTTATGACAAATATCGTACTAATTTTAAGCAAGAATTTATCTATGCACTCCTTATGTGCCAACCTATAATGAAGGCACAACAGGGCCGTGCGTCGCTTCAGCGCATGGTCAAAATTCGGATAAGGAGGAGTTATGAAGTGAAAAAAGTAGTGTCCATTGTGGCGGCAAGCGTGCTTGCCGTAAGCGGAGTGATCGCCCTGGCCGGATGCCAGGAAGACAACGGTTATTCCAAAGAAGGACGTCTTGCGGTATGGGTAGGCGACGGCTTGCAGGAGATGTTTGAGACGATCGCCGAGGATTACGAGGAAGCAACGGGCACGCCCGTCTTTATTAAATCCTACACGGGCCTTACCGCGGCGGAAAAACTTGCGCTCGACGGGCCTTCCGGCCGCGCGGGCGATATCTACGTGCAGGGCGGCGGTGCCGACCTTGCCAACGCGGTCGATCGCGGGCTGTATCTTGAAGTCGACAAGGATGCGGTCGATTTCGATACGCGCTTTGTAGAAGCCGGCCAGGAACTGATGAGCTACAACGGCAAGGCGTACGGCGTTCCCTTGGGAACGGAGACCGAGGCCATCTACTACAACAAAACGCTTATTTCGGAGGAGGTTGCGGAAGGGTTCGAAACGTGGGACGACCTTGTGACCTGGGTAAAGGATTTCAATTCCAAAAACTCCGGCAAGTACGGCTTCCAGTTTGACTACACCAACTGCTACTACACCTGGGCGTTCAACGAGGCGTTCGGCGGCTACATCTTTGCCAAGAATGCCGACGGCACGTACGACGTAGAGGATATCGGCATCGACAACGACGGTTCGGTCGCTGCCATGGAATTTATGAAAAAGATGATCGACGAGGGCGTTACTCCCAAGGATATGACCAACGCGGTCGCCGCGGTCGAATTCCAGAACGGCAACCTCGCCATGATCTACGACGGCAGCTGGAACCTGACCAACTACCGCAACGCCATCGGCGCCAAAAACCTTGGCGTCATCAAACTGCCCTATATCCCCGAAGCGGATAAGACGTTTGAAGACGGTACGGAAGGCGACGGCGTTCCCGTTGCGTTCGGCGGCGGCTACGGCCTTGCCATAAGCGCTTTCACGCTCAATCCCGAAGAGAGCATGGACTTCCTCGATTTTGTTACCAGCAACGACGAATACGTTTTGGAATACTACCGCGTCATCGGCCGTATCCCCGCAACGGTCAGCTGCGCCGACAACGAAGAAGTGCTTTCGGACATCGCCTTAAAGGGTTTCTATGCGCAGATGGAAAGCACCACCATCCAGCCTCCGGTAAGCGAACTTGCCGCCGTCTGGACACCTTTGGGAAGCGCCGCAACCGATATCTTTACGAACAATCAGGATGCGGAAGCCGTTATGGTAGCTACCAAGCAGGCGGTCATCGACGCCATCGAACTGCTCGGCTGATCGCACAAACAGCAACTTGTACCAAACAAAAAATAAACCTTTTTCGTTCCCCGCCGCCGTTTGCGGCGGCGGGGCAACGGAAAAAAGGAGTGCTGCATGACAAGGTGGTTTACCCGCTTAAAGTTCCGCATGGAAAACGACGGCATTTCGCCCGAGCGCCGCAAACGGGGCGCATTGATGGGGCTTGCCTCCGGATGCCTGGTGGGGCTGGGGTATATCCTGCAAAAGAGCTTTGTAAAGGGCTTTGCCTATATGGCGATCGAGGTCGCCTATATTCTTTTTATGGTCTTTTGGGGCGCGAACGCCATCAACGGCCTGATCACGCTGGGCAGCGTGCCGCTGCGCGACCATTCGCTCATGCTTATGGTGTACGGTTTTATCGCCGTCATCGTCACGGGCGGGTTCCTCTGTTTCTGGGGCGCCCAGATCATGGGAACATACAAGGAATACATTAAAAAATCCAACGAACATTACGAGCCGAAGACCCGCAAAGAGGAGTTCCGCATCTGGCTACACGAGCACACCGCCATCTTTTTTATGCTCCCCGGGCTGGTCGCCATTTCCATGGGCATCCTTCTGCCGCTCATCTTTTCCATCAGCATCGGCTTTACCAACTACGATGCCAATCACCAGCCGCCCGGACACATTCTGGAGTGGGTGGGTTTCCGAAACTTTAAAGATCTGCTTGCCATCGGCAGCGCCGCAAAGACCTTTTTTATGGTATTGGGCTGGACCATCGTATGGACCGTCTGCGCGTCCGTGCTGCCGTACGCGCTGGGCATTATCCTTGCCGTTTTATTGAACAATCCCAAGGTAAAATGCAAAAAAATATTTAAGCTGATCTATATTCTGCCGTGGGCCATCCCCGCATACATCAGTCTGCTTGTGCTGCAAAGTATGTTCGATACGGGTTACGGCCTCATCAACCAGCTGTTTGCGCTGATCAACATTCCCAAGGTGCCCTGGCTGACCAACACAAATACGGCGCGCCTGGCGCTGATCTTGATCAGCGTATGGACGGGGTTCTCCTTCCCGATGATGCTCTCGGAAAACATCATTAAAAACATTTCCAAAGATATTGTCGAAGCGGCCACGCTGGACGGCGCTTCGCCCACGCGCATCTTTATATCGATCACGCTTCCGCTGCTGTTTTTCTCGATCTCGCCGCTGTTCATCATGAACTTTGCAGGCGCGTTCAACAACTTCAACCTCATCTATCTGGTCACGGAGGGCGGGCCGGGAGGCGTGCTTTCGGGCTACACGCTGGGCGCCGGAACGACGGATATCCTCATCAGCTGGCTGTACAAGCTGACCACCGATCAGATGAAGTACAACTACGGCGCGGCGCTGTCGCTGATCCTGTTTATCCTGATCGCTGCGTTCAGCATCTTTAACCTGAGAAGGACGCGCGCCTTTAAAGAGGAGGATACGATGCAATGACGGACGAAAAAACGATTGCAGGGAACGATCCGTTGGACGCGTTGACTGCCCCGGTCGCAGCCGAAGAACAAAAGCCCAAAAAACAAAAAAAGATGCGCAAAATGACCCTGGGTTCGGTCATCGGCCTCATCTTTACCTATCTGTTCCTGATCATTGTGGCGCTCATTGTCGTAACGCCCATCATCTACATCGTGCTCATGGCGTTCAACGCGCAAAAGTCGATGTATCTGCCTACCATCTTTCCAACAAAGTATTCGGTGGACGCCTTTGTGCGGCTGTTCGAAGATACCGATTTTTTGATCTGGTACGGGAATACGCTGCTTATCGGCGCCATGAACGCGGTGGCCTGTCTCATTTTGGTACTGCCTACCTCGTACGCGCTCTCGCGCCTGCGCTTTAAGGGAAGAAAAAACTATTTAATGATCTTTTTGGTGCTGCAAATGTTTCCCGGCACCATGGTCATCATCGCCGACTACGTGCTTTTGAACATGCTCAATCTGTTAGACAGTTATTTCGGGCTGGTCATCGTGTACTCGTGTACGGCGGTCCCGGGCAGTACCTTTATGATGAAGGGGTACTTCGACACCATCCCCCGCGAGATCGAAGAGGCCGCCATGCTGGACGGCGCCTCCCGCTTCCAGTGCATCATGCGCATCATGGTGCCGCTGGCAAAGCCCATGGTGGGGCTGATCGCGCTGTTCGGGTTCACCACGCCGTTCGGCGACTACATGCTCTCCAGCATTCTCTTGTCCGATCCGGATAAGTTTACGCTTGCCATCGGTATCTATCACAGCATCTTCTCGCAAAAGGCGGCCGATTACGCCATGTTTGCCGCAGCTTCGCTGCTGTCCGCATTGCCTATCATCATCATTTACATGAGCCTGCAAAAGATCATCATCAATGGTCTGGGCGGCGCAACCAAGTAAACTTTTGACCGAAGATCTCGGCAAAAATCTGATACAGGAGAAAACAAAAAGACTATGAATCGTTCCATCATGTACTGGAAGTGGGATAACGATGTGCTCGATCTCTCCGTCATGGACAAAAAGGCGGACGACCTCACCTCCCGCACCCAAATCGGCAACATTTTTTTGGGCCTCGAATGGATCGAAGACGAATACCGCGGCAAAAAGGTAAGCGCCGCGCTGCGCCGCTCCATCGAAAAGATGCACGCCGCCGGCCGCAAGGCGATGGTGGAGTGCTGTATTCGCGGCGAAGGCGCGCCCTTTTACCGTGAATATCCCGGCGAACCGGCGTACCTTGTTTCCTTTTACGAGGGACAGGCCGACGAAAACGGCAGCGGCAGCTTTTGTTTCCCGGACGAGCCGGTGTGGCACTATTGGCACAAGCGCGGCGAGGACGGCGAGCATAAACTGCTGTGCGCCTATCGCATGGTAAAGACGGGAAAATTTTCTTATGCCGAGGCGGAGCGAATCGACGGCAAGGTGACCACACGCGCGCAGAAAAAGGCGGACGGCGAGGGGTACGACATCGTCGTAGACTTTTCAGGCGTAAAGCCGGGCGACACGGTCGCCGTTGCGGTCGGTTTCCCGCAGCCCATCGCAGATCTGGCGCACCCCAAGCTTATCGAATACTTTAAAAAGATGGTAAAGCACGCAAAATCGCTGGGTGCGGACGGCGTATTTTCGGACGAATGGGGCTACGATATGCTCTTAAAGATCAGCGAGCCCAATCCTTACGACGACAACCGTCTTAGCCTGCGGCACGTGTCGTATTCCGTGCACTTCGAGCAGAAGCACCGCGCCTTTACGGGCGAGCCGCTGCTGGAAAACCTTATTGCGCTCTTTTACAGGGACGACGCACATCCCGCTGCCCGCTATGCGGCGGTCAATCGCTATATTAAGACGATGCGCCTCATCTGCACGCAGAACGAAGAGCAGATGTACGACGCCGTAAAGGAGATCATGGGAAAGGACGCCTTCTGGGGCGTGCATCCCACCTGGTGGGGCAACATCCAAAAGCTCAACTTCGAGTTCTTTAAAAACGGCTTTTATTGGTGGGACGCCAAGCGCGACTACGCCCAGACGGACGAGACGATCTCTCCCGCCATCCGCGTGGCGCTGGCGCACCGCTTCGATTCGCCCGTGTGGTACAACATGTGGTATTCCATGGGCACGCGCGATATCAACACCTATTATGTGGAGACGTGGAACAACCTCCGCTACGGCGGCCGCACCCATTATTTGGGGTACGAGTGTCCCAACGAGGCGGTCGTGTTGGAATTAAAACCTGCCGGCATGCTCGAAAGCATAGAGGAGATGGATCGCCGTATCCGCATGTACGATAGGCTTGCGGTGGGGCAGCCCGACAGCCGACTGCTCATCCTGTTCGGGTTTGAATCGGTCTCCAATTGGGCGGAGATCGGCATGGATATGCCCTGGACGCCCAAAAATCCCCGTCTCGACAACGTGCTGCTGTTGGCGCACCATGTATTCTCTTCGGTGCTGTGCGACCTAGTTCCCTCTTATGCGACGGAAAACGGCAGTCTCTATGTCAACAAAAACGGCAAGGCGCAGTACGGCACGCAGGAGTACGACGCGGTGGTGCTGGTGTATCCCGGCTCGATGACGGACTCCGCCAAACAGTTTGTGCGCTCGCTCGATCCCGAAAAGCTTGCCGTGTATTACGAGGAGAAGGAAGGCGACGCCGCGGCGTTTTCTGCCGAGCTGGCGCAAAAAGGCGCGCGCGTCGCCGAAAAGATCCCCACGGCGGAGGAGGTGGCGGAACTTGCGCGCAGTTTGGGCGTCCCCGCCAACCGCTTCCCGTGCGGCAGCGTGCTGCAAAACGGCAGTCTCATCTTTGCCGCCGAGGGCAAGCTTCCCGTACATAACCCGCTGGAGTTGGAGTTTACCTGGAAGGGCAGACATATCCGCTTTACCGGTTACGATTCGCTTTGGATCTCCGCCGACATGGAGCAGGCGATCTATCCCGAGGGTGAACTGACGATTGACGGCAAAAAAATCCCTTCTTGCGAGGCGATCCAATGACATTGGAACGGGCTTCCGGTTCGATCGCCGCCCGCGGCTGGCTGAAAGAGTTTTTCCGCCGCGACGCACGCGGGATCACGGGCAATCTCGATAAGCTCTGCCGCGAGTGCGCGGTCGATATCTTCGGAAAAGACAAGGTGGACCACCAGGAAAAGGGCTATTGGAGCTCGTGGTGGACGGGAGAGATCCAGGGGAATTGGCTGAAGGGGCTGTTCGATCTGGCCTTTGTCGCCGGCGATAAGCGCCTGATCGGGCGCGCTCGCGCGATCGTGGAAAACATCCTTGCCAACCAGTCGCCCGACGGCTATATCGGCATTTATCGGGAGGACTGCCGCTACGTCGTCACCAAACGGTTCGGCGAACTTTGGACGCAGAGTCGCGTTATGAACGCGCTGCTGTGCTATTACGAATACACGCGGGAGGAACGCGTGCTGACGGCGCTCGAGCGCATGGCCGATAACATTGTGGCCAACGTAAAGCGTTCGGTGTACGCCATTCCGGACGAGGACGGCAGCAAGGGGCACAGCCTGATGATCGTAGAGGGGCTGTATGCGCTGTACAACATGACAAAAAAACCCGCCTACCGCGACTTTTGCGAGTGGCTGTACGCCGACTACTGCGCGCATGCCTCCGAGTTCATGCAGGACGATCTGCGCCTGTGCAACCTGTTCGACCCCGACGTGCCCTTTGTCGGGCACGGGCCGCACACCTGCGAAATGCTCCGCATCCCGCTGCTGTTGTATCGCATGACGCAAAAAGAGGACTATCTTCTGGCCTTCCGCTGCGCTTTAAAAAAGCTCGGAAAAAATCTTTCGCTCTCCGGTTCCTGCAAGTCGGACGAATTTATCGGCACCTATCAGAGCACGCTTGTAATGGAGGACGCGTCGCACGCCGAGGTGTTCGGCGGTTCCGTGCCGCTGCCCACGGCCGCGTACGAGTACTGTTCGACGACCGAGCTTGCGCTCGATTACATTACGGCGGAAGAAATTTTGGGCGACGTCACGTTCGCGGATAAGTTGGAATGGCTGGTGTACAATGCGGGACTTGCCTCCAAGCACCCGAGCGGAAAGATGATCCAGTATTTGGGCGCCGACAACATGTACGATGCCTCGCACGTGATCAATCCCCGCTACGACTATTCGCCCACGCACGACGACGCGGCCATTTGCTGCGCGCCCAATTCGTGCAGGCTGATGCCCATGTTTGCCGAGCGCGCCTTTTTGACGGACGGCCGCGCGCTGATCGCCAATTTATATCTCCCCATGCGCTTTTCTTCCCGCGCGGACGGCATGCGGGCCGAGATCGACGTGCAGACCGAATATCCGTACCGCTACGACGTGACGTTCGCGGTGCGCGCGGCAACGCAGCCGTTTGCCTTTGCGCTGCGCATCCCCGCCTACGCACAAACGATCTCCGTCCGCAAAAACGGTGTGTCGTGCGCATACGACGTGACGGAAGGGGTCGCCTTTTTGCGCGAACGCGTCGGAGCGGGCGACCGTGTGGAGGTCGCATTTTCGCCGGAGATCAGAATGCTCCGCGCGGTAGACGGCTCGTACGCCCTCTCCTACGGAACGCTGCTGTTTTCCAAGGAGATCGCGGCGGACTGCCGCCGCTACCGCAAGTACGACGGCGCAAAGGGGTTTTACGACTGCGACTACCTGCCCAAACCGCACGAGGACTGGAACTATACGCTGCTTGCCAAAGATCCGGTAAATTGCCGTCTGGCAAAAGTGGAGCTGCGCGACGGCAAGGCTTATCCCGCCGACCGGCCCTCTATCGTGCTTGCCGTGCAGGCGCTCGACCGCAGCGCGTACCCGGTAAAACTGGAGTTGGTGCCCATCGGAGCGACCACGCTGCGGCGGACGACCTTCCCTATCTATATCGACCGAGAGGGCGTCTATCGCTGATGCCCGCAAGGAGGCATACCATGACTTCCCGCGAACGCGTATTTGCGTTGCTGGACGGAAAAAAACCCGACCGCACGCCGAATTTTAACATTCTTATGGCGTTTTCCGCCCGTCAGAACGGGCATACCTACCGCGAGTACGCGTCCGACTACCGCGTATTGTGCGAGTGTGATCTAAAGTGCTGCGAAACATTTTCCATCGACCTGCTTTCGGCCATTTCCGACCCGATGCGCGAGGCCGAGGGGTTTGGCGCCCGCGTCGTTCTCCCCGAGGACGACGTGCCCTACAGCCCCGTTGCGTTGGTGGACGACATCTATGCGGCGGCCGACGTGCTGAAGACGTACGATCCCTATAACGGACGGCGGACGGAGGACCGTCTGCGCGCGGTGGAATACTTTCGCCGCAACGGCGGCGGCTATGCCGTGGGCGGCTGGGTAGAGGGCGCCTTTGCCGAGTGCTGCGACCTGCGCGGGATCAACGACTTTTTGGCGGACGCGGCCTGCGAAGAGCCGGAGGCCATTCACGCCATGCTGCGCATCGCCAACGAGCAGGCCATCCGCTTTGCGGTGGAGCAGGTAAAGGCGGGCGCGGACATCGTAGGGATCGGCGACGCGGCGACATCGCTTATTTCGCCCGACATGTATCGGGAATTTGCCTTTCCGTATCAGAAGGCGCTTATCGACGCGATACACGCCGCCGGCGGAAGGACAAAGCTGCATATCTGCGGCAATACGACCAACGTGCTGCCGCAGATGATCGAGACGGGGACGGATATCGTCGATCTGGATTGGATGGTCGATCTTGCGCGGGCCAAACAGCTGGTCGGTGCGCGCGGCACCATTCTCTGCGGAAACTACGATCCCGTTGCCGTGTTGCTGCAGGGGACGCCCGAGCGCGTGCGGCAGAGCGTGCTTGCCTGCCGCGCCGCCGTGCCGGACGGCTACATTTCGTCTGCCGGCTGCGAAGTCCCCCGCGATACGCCGCCCGAAAATCTGCTTGCGGTGGCGGAGACGCTGCGATCGACCGACGCTTAAGGTTGGAGGAAGTTATGAACATGCCCGCATGGCTGAAAAATGCAATTTTTTACGAAATTTACCCGCAGAGCTTTTACGATTCCGACGGCGACGGAATCGGCGACCTGCAGGGGATCATACAAAAGCTCGATTACATCGCCGGCCTCGGTTGCAACGCCATATGGCTCAACCCGTGCTTTGCCTCGCCCTTTAAGGACGCGGGATACGACGTAAGCGACTACTGCAAGATCGCGCCCCGCTACGGGACCAACGACGATGCACGCATGCTGTTTGAAGAGGCGCATCGGCGCGGCATGCATGTGTTGCTCGACCTGGTCCCCGGGCATACGTCCGATCGGCACAAGTGGTTCCGCGCCTCGGCAAAGCCGAAGCGCAACAAGTACTCCGACCGCTATGTATGGACGGACGACGCGTTCGACTATCCCGAAGGCTTTCGGGTAGAGAGCGGGCTGTACGACCGCAACGGCAATTACCTGGTCAACTTTTTCAGCTCGCAGCCGGCGCTCAACTACGGGTTTGAACGGCAGGATCACCCCTGGCAGCTCCCGCCCGACCATCCTTCCTGCGTCGCCACGCTCGAGGCCATGAAAGACGTCATGCGCTTTTGGCTGGATATGGGTTGCGACGGCTTCCGGGTAGATATGGCCAAGTCGCTCGTAAAAAACGATGAGCATCAGACGGGTATCCGTCGGCTGTGGCAAAACGTGCGCGACATGCTCGATCGTGAATACCCGCAGGCCGTCATCCTCTCGGAGTGGTCTATGGCAAAGGACGCCGTCGACGCGGGCTTCCATCTCGATTTTTACATCCACTTCCTCTCTAAGGGGTACAACGCGCTCTTCCAGCGAGAAGGCTACAACTATGTGGAGCGCGGCAAACAGATCGACTGTTTTTTCAACAGCAACGGCAGAGGGAACATCCGTGCGTTTACCGACGAGTACATGGATTACCTCGCCTACATTGCGGGGCGCGGCCATATGTGCCTGCCTACGGGCAATCACGACATGATCCGCTACTCGCACCTGCGCACACAGGACGAAATGAAGATCGTCGCCGCGTTCATCATGCTGTTGCCATCCATCCCGTTCATCTACTACGGCGATGAGATCGGTCTGCCCTATGCCGAGGGGATCCCCTCCAAAGAGGGCGGATATTATCGTACCGGTTCGCGCACGCCCATGCAGTGGACGGGCGGGAAGAACCGCGGATTTTCGCAGACGGACGGAGCGCTGTATCTGCCCGTTGACGAGTCGCCCGCTTCGCCCGACGTCGAACGCCAGCAGGCCGACCCGCAGTCGCTGCTCAACACGTTCCGCCGCTTTGCGCATCTGCGCGCAAGCGAGGAACAGCTGCAGGCGGTCAACAATCTGCAGCTTGTATGGGCAAAGGAAAACGAATATCCTTTTGTGTTCCGCCGCGGAAAGTTTTTAGTGGCCGTCAACCCCCGTACCGAGGCGGCTTCGGCCGAGGTGCCCTGCGGGAAATGGAGCGAGCGCGCGCGCGTCAACGGCGGCGGCGTACTGGAGGGGAATACCCTTACCGTTGCGGGGATCTCGCTTGTCGTGTATGAAGAGGAGGGGTAAACGATGAACATGTACCGCTGGATAGAGGACATCCTGTCCTCCTCCCAAAAACGGCCGATGCCCGTTTTGTCCTATCCTGCGATCCAATATATGGGGATCACGGTGCGTGAACTCATTTCCGACGCCGAGTATCAGGCGGGCGGCATGAAGATCGTGGCGGATGCCGCGCAGTCGCTTGCTTCCGTCAGTCTGATGGACCTTTCGGTGGAGGCGGAATGCTTCGGCTCCCGTATCAAAGTTTCCGATAACGAGGTGCCCACGGTGGTGGGGGCGATCGTCACTTCCCCGGAGGAGGCGCAGGCGCTGCGCGTGCCGTCGTTAAAGAGCGGCCGCGCCCAAATCTACATCGACGCGATCCGCCGCGCAAAGGCACGCATCGTCGACAGGCCGGTATTTGCCGGGGTCATCGGGCCGTTTTCGCTTGCAGGGCGGCTGGTGGACGTCACCGAGGCCATGATTTTGTGCTACGAAGATCCGGATATGTTAAAGACGGTGCTGGAAAAGTGTACGCAGTTTTTAATTTCGTATATCAACGCGTACAAACAGGCGGGGGCGGACGGCGTTATGATCGCCGAGCCGCTCACCGGGATGCTCTCGCCCGATCTGGCAGCGGAATTTTCGCAGCCGTACGTTCAGAGGATCGTCCGTTCCTGTCAGGACGAGCAATTCATCGTCATCTATCACAATTGCGGCGACGGTGCGGTGCGCATGCTGGACGGCATCCTGGCCACGGGCTGCAAGGCGTATCACTTCGGGAACGCGGTCGACATGCGCGAGGTCATGCAGAAGATGCCCTCCGATCGTTTAGCAATGGGGAATATCGATCCCGCCGGTCAGTTTTTAAACGGCACGGAGCAATCGGTGTACGAAGAGACCGCAAAGCTCTTGCGCGACTGCGGCCGCTATCCCAACTTTGTGCTTTCGTCGGGGTGCGATATTCCGCCCATGACGCCGTGGAAAAACATTCAGGCGTTTTTCAAAGCGGCAAAAGATCACTATCGCTGCTGACCGGCAAATACGCGTCACCGCGCAGGGCTGCGGGGCGCGTCGTCGGCTACTACTTGTATGGTTTTGTAAACGGCCGCGGAAGCTGTAACGCTTCCGCGGCCGTTTCCCGCAGGCGGGGGCGCCGTTCGGACGAAAAGGGCGAAAAGAGGCGGCCCCGCAACTACAGTTGCGGGGCCTCTTCCGGTCATGCTATTTTACCGCTTCGAGCTTTCCGATGCCGTATGTGATCTGCATCAGGCGCCTGTTCATGGGGGTGGGGGCCAGCTGGATCAGATATTCTCCGTTTTCAATGGTCGTCATCCCCATGCTCCAGCCCGCCTGCAGCGTATCGGTGTTGTAGGTGATCAGCATGGGGATACGCTCCCACGGGCCTTCGCCGTTGTGATAGTTTACATGGTAGTATCCCGGATCGCGCATGCCGATGTGCTCGCCCTCGCGCTTTGCCGTTACGATCACCGTGCCGTTTTCGCCGCCCTGCGGGATCCATATCACATAGGGCATGCTGCCCAAAAACAGTCCGTCGGATGTCTCCACGCGCGTGCCCTGCAGCAGAGGATCGCCCCAGTCCACGCCGTCGTCCGAAAGTTTGCAGTAAATGTCGCAGCAGGGGTAGCCGACGATCTCGTATACCATAATATATCGGCCGTTTCCCATGCGCGTTACAACGGGCATGCCGGGCCGCAGCTTGCGGTCGGGAACGGTGACTGTATACACAACGTCGCTCCAGGTCTTGCCGCCGTCGCCCGAGGTGACCAACGCCAGCGTCTGATTAAAGCGCGGGTCGCTGTGGGGGCGTTCGTCGGTGAAGGCAATGGTCAGTTCCCCGTAGGCGTTAATGTAAATATTGGGTTCCCACACAGGGCCCAGCGCGTCAAAATTTTGCTCTACGGGCGGTCCGCCCTTTGCAACGGACGAACGGAATTCCCACGTCTTCCCGTGGTCGCGGCTGATATAAAAGGAGAGCTCGGTCGAAGTAAAGTCGAGCGGGACGGAATTTCCGCTCATCACAATGGTGCCCGCGGGCAGGTCGCCGCACGGCTGCGGCAGCTCAAAAATGTGCGGCTGAAAGCGAATACCGTAGCCGTTTTGCGTATCTTCGATCCGGGAGTATTTTTCCCAGGTCACGCCGTGGTCGCGGCTGCACATCACGGGGACCACGGGCGGCTCCTTCAAAGTGGAGTGGTCGAATGTCGCCAGCAGCAGACCGTTTTGTTCGCCCGCATGGTGCAGTTCGATCACACGCGGGTACAGCACGCCCGACGTGTTGGAGTATACCTCTTCGTCGCGCGGCGTAAATACGACGCCCATGTTTACACGAGTAATTTTAAGTGCCATAACAATGTTTCCCCTTATCTCATCGGAATGATATACTGCAGTATAGCATAAATTTGTATGTTTTTCAAGATTGTTTGTAAAAAAACTTTATTTTTTCGCGACGGAGCGCGGTTCCGCGGCGAAAGGGCGCGGCATCGGCAAAAACGGGCTTCTGCGGGCGCTTCGCTTCGTGTCGTGCGGACAAAAAAAGAGGCTCCCCAAAGGGAAGCCCCGGTCGGTCGTCCGGCAGGTTCAGTAGCGTACTTTTATGGTATGGCGCGGGCAGGCTTCGGCGCATTTTCCGCAGCGGCTGCACTTGTCGTAGTCGATGACGGGAAGGTTGTCCTGCATCGTAATGGCGCCCTCCGGGCAGGTCCTTGCGCACTTTCCGCAGGCGATGCAGCCGAACTTGCATACGTCCGTCACCGCCTTTCCGCGCGCGTGCGACGAGCACGCGACATACACCTTGGCGTCGGCGGGGATGCGTGCAAACAGCTGCTTCGGGCAGGCGAGGATGCATGCCCCGCACGAGACGCACTTATCGGGGTCCGCCTCGGCGCAGCCGCCCTTTACGTCGATCGCATGCTCCGGGCAGACTTCGGCGCAGTTGCCGTTTCCGAGACATCCGTACTTGCACGCCTTTCTTCCGCCGGAAAACTTGGCCTCCTCCGCGCAGTCTTCCGCGCCGCAATAGGTAAACGCGTCTGCGGCGTTCTCTCCGCCCGAACAGCGGCACACGCTTACGGTGGGCTTGGTCTTTACGTACGCAATGCCCAATACGCCGGCAATGATCTCCTTTTCATTTGCCTCCGTCACGTGGCAGTCGCCGAGGTCCGCCTCGCCCCTGGCAAGCTTTTCGGCAAAGCCGGCGCAGCCCGTGCAGCCGCAGCCGCCGCAGTTGGCGCCGGCCAGGTGAGAGAGGACGGCTTCTATTTTTTCATCGGCATTCGTCTTGCAGAATTTTGCAACCAACAGAATGCACACGGTCAAAACAACGGCGATCGCCGCAAACACGCCGAGCACGATCCCGACCTGCGCCCAATGGACGGACGCCATTATCGCTGTCCGCATATGTGTACCTCCTTACAGCAGCGAAAAGACGTAAAACGCCATCGCCATAAAGCTTGCCGCGACCATGGTGACGGGAAATCCCTTCATGCACTTGGCAACGGGCAGCTTTTCCAGCTTTTCGCGCACGCCGCCCATCAGTACCATGGCCAGCGTAAAACCAACGCCGGCAAACAGCGCGTATAAGAGCGCAAATCCCAGGTTCATCGAAATACCCTGCATCACGCCGGATACGATGTCCGATACGTCGTTTACGAGCAGCAGTTCCGCCACGCCCAAAATGGCGCAGTTGGTGGTGATCAGCGGCAGATATATCCCCATCGTCTTGTACAGCGCGGGTGAAATTTTTGCGATGATCTTTTCCAGCATTTGCACAAGCGCCGCAATGACAAAGATAAAAAAGATGATCTCCAGGTATTCGATCCCCAGCGGCACCATCACATAGGTATAGAGGGGCCAGGTGACGAGCGTGGCAAGCACCATGACCAGCGTGACGGCTGCACCCATCGAAAGAGCGCTGTTCGTCTTTTTGGATACGCCCAAAAAGGGACATATGCCCAAAAATTTTACCAAAATAAAATTCTGCGAAAAGACGGCGGAAATAATGATCAGCAAAATGGTAGCGGCCATCTTATTGCACCTCCTTTTCGGCAGAGCCGTCTTCGGGCGGATCCAGCGGCCCTTCGGGCGGGCGGCGCAGGGCGCGGGCGCGCTTTGCACGCGCGCGCTTCTCTATCTGCCCGGTCGCCAGAACAAACAGCGCAATGCATATGCCGTATACAAAGAACGCCCCCGCGGAGTTGGTAAAAAATCCGATGGAAAAGTCCATGACCTTTATGCCGAAAAAGCTTCCGCTGCCCAAAAATTCGCGGATAACGCCGATCAGGGTCAGCGCAAACGTCAGGCCGAGCCCGGTAAACAAGCCGTCGATCGCGCTGTCCAGCACGGGCTGTTTGCTTGCAAAGGCCTCCGCGCGTCCCAAAATGACGCAGTTTACGACGATCAGGGGCAAAAATACGCCCATTGCGTCGTACAGCGAGGGGATATACTTTTCCAGCACCATGCGCAGCAGCGTCACCATGGTGGCGATGATCACGATGAACGCCGGGATGCGTACGGTGTTGGGGATCACTTTGCGCAGCAGCGAAATGACCACATTGCTCAGCAGCAGCACCACCGTGACCGAAAGCCCCATGCCGAAGCTGTTGACGGCCGAGGTCGACATGGCAAGCGTTGCACAGGTGCCCAATACGAGTTTGAACGTCGCGTTGTTGGTGATCAGCCCGTCGTATGCGGTCTTTACGTATCTGTTCATGCGGCGCCTCCCGTCAGGACCGTCCTGAAACACGTCAGCGCCGTGTTCACCGCGTTGCAGGCGGCGACGGACGAGCGCGTTGCCCCCGCGACCAAATGGTTCAGATCGCCTGAGCCGTTTTTTTCGGCCGTAAACAGGCCGCCCTCCGCCACAAGGTCATCATATTGTGTAAATCCCTCGTAATAGGCGCTTGTCAGGCTGGAAATGGCAGACTGCTTTTCGTTGGATTCGTATACCACGCGGTCGATCCCCGTCAGGCGCAGGGTGCCGTCTTCGCGCGTGCCGCTGCAGGTGAGCACCGTCCACAGGGTCACGCTCCCGCTGTCGTAGCCGCCGTTGCCTGTAGTCTGCAGCAGATAGTTCCCGTCGTCCGGAACAAAGTAAACGCTTTCCACCGTGCCGCTTTCGTATGTCGATTGCTCCTCCGTCAGTGCGATCTCCTCCGTCTGAACGGGCTTTCCGTAGATGCGCTCGATCGAGCGGGCAAACCGCTCTTCTTCGGAAATATACAGCAGGTCGTTGCACACGGCCAGCAGCGCGCCCGCCGCCAGCACGATGACGATGAGTACGGCAAGGCTTTTAAAGGCCGTGCTCTTAAAAAATTGTTTTGCCGTCATTGTTCCGCCTCCTTACGCTGTTTTGCGCGCCGCTGTCTGCGATAGCCGAACGGCCGCGCCTTGATCAGCAGGTCGATCAAAAATACCGTAAAGTTCATCAAAAGAATGCAGAACGAAACGACCTCTATCCCCGCCGCCTTGCGCAGGCCCGCCGTCAGCAGGCCCAGGGCGATGAAGTAAACGAGATTGCCGAGGCGGCTCTTGGGCGTCGTCACATAGTCGGTGGCCATGAACACGGCGCCCAGGATCAGTCCGCCCGAGAGGACGGAGGGGAGGAACGCCGCAAAGTCAAAGCCTTCCAGCGCCACGGCAAACAGGCCCGTCGTTCCGATATACAAGAGGGGCAAATACCATTTGATCACGCCGCGTGCACACAGATAGAGGTAGCCGACGAGCAGCGCAAGTTTGCACGTTTCGCCGATGCAGCCCGCCACGCCCGTTCCCAAAAAGAGATCGAGCGCGGAGAGCGTTGCGTTCCCCTGCAAAAAGTTGCCCAGCTGCGTGGCGCCCGCGGTCAGCGCGTCGTCCGCATAGCTCATGACGGGAGCAAATCGCGCCTCCGGGTAGGACGTCATAAGCGTCATAAACGAAATAAACAAAAAGACGCGCCCGGCGATGGCGGGGTTTACAATGTTTTTGCCCGTGCCGCCGAACAGCATTTTTACGACGGCTACGGCAAACATGCTGCCCAGCAGGGGCATGTACCATGCCGCCGCGTCGGCGGGCAGGCACAGCGCCAGCAGCAGCCCCGTGACAAGGGAGGTGAAGTCGAATTGCCGAAAAAAGGCTGCGAACACGCCTTTGTCCCGCCAGAATTTGTGCTGTATCGTGTACCAGACAAATTCGGTGAGCGCCGCCGAAAGCATGCTGACGGCAATGATCACCGCGGCCTCCCAGCCGAAAAAGACGATCCCGGCGACGGCGGCGGGCAGCAGTGCGATGAGCACGTCGAGCATGATATGTTTTGTGGTGCGCCGCGACCGTATGTGCGGCGCAGGCGATACGATCGGGTTCATGCCTTCCTCCTCAGCTGCTCTTTTGCGGTTTTAATGGCTTGCGCCAGCGGACGGCGCGCCGGACAGATGTACGAGCAGGCGCCGCATTCGATGCAGGCAAGCACGCCGCCGTAAGTTTCCGCCTTGTCGTATTCCTTTGCGTTGACGTAAAATTCCGTCTGCATCGGCATCAGGTGCATGGGGCACACGTCGGCGCAGCGGCCGCAGTTGATGCAGTTGGTGGGCGGCTGCGTATTCGTCTCGTCCGCCGTCATAAACAAAAATCCGCTTGTCGTCTTGGTCACAACGGCGTTTGTTCCGGTCAGCGCCGTGCCCGTCATGGGGCCGCCGGCTACCATTTTTACCGCCGTCTCTTTGATGCCGCCGCAGGCGTTCGCCAGCGCCGAAAGGGGGGCGCCGATAGGACACAGCAGGTTTTTGGGGGTCGTAATGCCATCTCCCGACAGGGTGACCACCCGCTCGATCAGCGGCTTGCCGCGCTCCACGGCTTCGCATACGGCCAACGCGGTGGCGACGTTCTGCACCACGGCGCCAACGTCGGCGGGGAGTTTCCCGGGCGCGACCTTCCTGCCCGTGCAGCAGTAAATAAGATGCTTTTCCGAGCCCATGGGGTATTGCTTTTTCAGCAGGATCACCGGAAGACCGCTCTCTTCAAACAGCGCCGCCGCCCGCGGCTTATTGCGCTCGATGCCGATCAGAATGCGCTGCGCGCCCAGCGCCGTCGCCATATAGCCGGCGCCACGCACAATGGCGTCGCGGTTTTCGCGCATCAGGACGTCGTCGCAGGTAAGGTAGGGCTCGCACTCCGCACCGTTTACGATCAACGTATCCACGGGAACGGGGGGAGAGAGTTTGATGTGTGAGGGAAATCCCGCGCCGCCCATGCCGACGATGCCGCAGTCGCGGATGCGCTGCAGGATCGAGGCGGGGTCCCTCTGCTCCAGGGAGGGATAGAACGCTTCGTCGTCGGTGCCGTCCGGGGCGATGACGACGAACATGCACCGTCCGCCGCGGCCGTCGGCGCGCTCCTCCACGGCCGTTACCGTGCCGGTAACGCTCGCATGCACGGCGGCGCACACCGTCCCCGTGCCGACTGCGATCGGCTGTCCGCGCAAGACGCGCTCCCCCGCCGATACGATCGGCTGCGCGGGGGCGCCGACGTGTTGTTTCATCGGAATTGCGATCTCGCAGCCCGCAAGATCGGGACGTTCCGCGGACATGTTTTCCGAAAGCTCTTTGCGTCCGCGCAGGCGTACGCCGCGGAAAAAGGGCTTTGCTTTGATTGCCTTCACTCAGGTTCCTCCGTCCGAACGAGTTTTTCCCGTTCCTCAAAGAGGCGCACGGGAAGTTTTTTTAACAAGATCGTCGCCGTTATCCCCACCAGCGCGCCCGAAAGCGCGCCTGCCGCCAGCAGATAGGGGGAGTAGACGAACAGCAGCATCGTCTGCGTCATGGCGCAGTATACCAGCAGCTGGATCACATTGTGGATGACGGCGCTTGCCGTGCTTACGCACACCAGGCTGATCCGCGGCAGTCCGAACAGCAGCAAACGGGCGGCGGCGCAGCTTACGATGCCGGCGGTCAAGCTGTAGATCAGCATGGAAACATTGCCCGCGAACAGGCTGCCGAGCACGGTGCGCACGGCCACAACGGCCAATGCTTCCGGCAGGCCGTATACCGTCAGTGCGATCAGCGAAAACAGGTTGGCAAGTCCGAGCTTTGCGCCCGGCAAAAAGGGGAGCGGGATCAGGCTTTCCAACAGGAATGCCACAAGGCTCAGGCCGGAAAGTATGCCCAGCACGGCGATCTTTTTGCCGTTGAGGCGCGGAATGCGTTGTTTCACGTATCTTATTATAGGATGCATTTCTGCAAAAGTCAATGGGAAACGGCATAACAATGCGCCGCGCGGCTGCAAAAAAGACCAAAAAACCCGTGGCGCTCTACGGGCGGCCGTCGGTCGCGCTTGACAAGTCCGGCGCCCGCGTGGTATACTGATATCATGCAAAAAACATACGATGTGATCGTGATCGGCGGCGGGATCGCCGGATATTCCGCCGCGCTTACGCTCAACAGTTTAAAGCGCAGCTATCTTTGGTTGGGGACCGAGCGTTTCGGCCGCAAGCTGCTTTCTGCCGAATATGTGCGCAACTATCCCGCAGTGACGGGGAACGGCGCCGCATTTGCCCGCTTGCTCGAGGCGCAGTGCGCGCGCGAGGGGATCGTGTTCACCCCCGCCCGCGTAAACGGCGTGTATGCGGGCGACCCGTTCACCGTAACGGCGGGGGAGCAGGTCTATTCGGGCCGTGCGGTCATTTTGGCCACGGGCGTGGAGTCGGCCGGCTCGTTAAAGGGCGAAGAGGCGTTTTTGGGGCGCGGAGTCAGCTACTGCGCCGTGTGTGACGGAGCGCTGTACCGAAATAAGACGATCGCCGCGATCGTGGTCGGCGAAGAGTTCGCGCAGGAGGCAGAGTATCTGGCAGGGTTTGCCGCCAACGTGTATGCCTTCTGCAGCTATCCGAATGCGCGCTTTTCGGCGTCGAACATCCGGGTCTTTTCGCAGCGTCCGCTTGCGGTGGAAGGGGGGATGCGCGTGGAGCGCCTCGTTACGTCTGCGGGCCCGCTTGCCGTGGACGGCGTGTTTTTGTTAAAAAGTTCCGCGCCTCCGGCGGCCCTGTGCGGCGGTCTGGAAACGGAAAACGGCGCGGTCAGGACGGCGCGCGACGGCTCTACCAACCTTGCCGGGCTGTTTGCCGCCGGCGACGTAACGGGGCGTCCCTATCAGTACGTAAAGGCTGCGGGCGAGGGATGCATGGCGGCTTATGCGGCGCATGCCTATCTGCAGTCGAAATCATGCAAATAACTACCGAGATCGAGCGGTCGATCATAAAAAAATTCCGCAAAGAGATATGGTGCCCCTTTATTAAGGCCGTAAAGCGCTACGAGCTGCTGCGCGAGGGCGACCGTGTTGCCGTGTGTATTTCGGGCGGGAAAGATTCGTTTTTGCTGGCCAAATGCATGCAGGAGCTGTGCCGCCACGGCCAGTACCGTTTCGGCCTGCAGTTTATTGTGATGGACCCCGGGTATGCACCGGAGAACAGGCGGCGTGTCGAGGAGAACGCCGCGCTGCTGGGGGTCCCCGTACGGTTTTTCGAAAGCGATATCTTTGCCGTGGTCGACGCTGCGGGCGGCGGGTCGCCCTGCTATCTGTGCGCGCGTATGCGCAGAGGGTATCTGTACGAATTTGCCAAGGCGTGCGGCTGCAACAAAATTGCGTTGGGACATCACTTCGACGACGCAGTGGAGACCACGCTTTTAAGCATGTTTTACGGTGCGGAGATCAAGACGATGATGCCCAAGCTGCGTTCTACGGGGCATCCCGGCATGGAGCTGATCCGCCCGCTGTATGCCGTGCGCGAACGCGATATTTCGGCATGGGCGGCGTACAACGGGCTGTCGTTTCTGCACTGCGCCTGCCGATTTACCGAGCGCGTTGCAGACAAAGAGGAAGAGAGCAAGCGCCGCGAAATGAAGGCGCTGCTGGCGCAGTTGGAACAGACGAACCCTGCGGCGGCGGACAACGTATTCCGCAGTATGCACAACGTGGCGCTCGAATGCGTGCTCGGCTGGCGCAAGGGCGGCCAACGCGGCACGTTTTTGGAGGAATATTAGCGCGCGGCGGCCGCGGCCGCCGCGCGGACGGGAGGAATATATGACGCTTGAACAGATGCAGGAGTATCTCGATCGCATCAAATGGGAGGACAGCGAGCGGCACGGCGGCGATATGTGCGGCCGCTATGCGCGCTGCCGCTATTGTCGGCGCACGGAGGAGACGCCCTGCGCCAGGGCGCATGAGCGCCTTTTAAGCGTGCAGGCCTCTCCCGACCCCGAGCCCATTCCCGCCTGGCTGATCCCGGAGCCGGAGATCCCGGCCGACCTTCCCGCGGGGATCCCGGCGCAGGGCGCGTCCGCGGCGCGGCGGCCGACGGCCGACGGCGCGCGGGAAGAGAGGCCGCATACGATCGCGCGCGGCAAACGGGGCGGCGTGCGGCTGCTGATCCTTACGAAAAAGCCGTCTGCGGAGCGGACGCCTGCCGTTGAATGAACGGACCGTGAACGCCGTGCGGCGTTGCCGCACGGCGCAATGGTGTCTGCGGTCTGCAAAAAATGTGTTTTGCGGCCGCGGCGCACCTTACGGGCGCGCCGCAAAACGTAAAAAGGAGAACGAATGGAACTGCAGATCCCGGTGGCGTCCGGCGTGGAGGCCTCCGTCAAGCGCCAGCTGAAGGCGTTGGGATACGGGGAATGCCCTGCCCTGCAGGGGCGCATATGCCTTGCGGGCGATTGGAGCGACGTGGCGCGCCTGAACGTCTTTCTGCGCGCGGGCGAGCGCGTCCTCCTGGTGGTGGGGCAGTTTTTTGCCGACACCTTCGACGCGCTGTTCGATGGGGTGCGCGCCCTTCCGTGGGAAGAATATTTTACGCCGCACACGCATATTCTGCTGGACGGGAAGTGTGTAAAGAGCCGTCTGATGGCCGTAAAGGCGACGGGCGGCGTCGTCAAAAAGGCGATCGTGGAGCGGCTTCGGCAGACGTTGCATATCAATACGCTGGACGAACGCGGCGAGCGCGCCGTCGTCGGCGTTTTTTTATGGGAAGACCGGGCGACGATCACGTTGGATACTTCGGGCGACGGGCTGCACAAGCGTGGATACCGCGTTCGTACCTGGGATGCTCCCCTGCGTGAAACGACGGCGGCGGCCATGGCGGAGGGCTCGTTTTTTTGCGCCGGAAAGCCGTTTGCCGATCTGTTTTGCGGCAGCGGCACCATTCCCGTGGAGGCGGCGCTGTACATGCGCAACATTGCGCCGGGGCGTTTTCGCACCTTCGATTTCACGCGCTGGAAGTGCGCGCCCGCCGTGTTGGATGCGGCGCTGCAGGAGGCGCGCGACGGCGAGCGACGCGGGCCGCTTCCGCCGCTGTTCGCCTGCGATATTTCCGAGCGGGCGATAGAGATCGCGCGCTATCACGCCGAACGTGCCGGCGTTTTGCGCGACATTCGCTTTGTTTGCCGCGATATGCGCGCCTTTTCTTCGGACGAACGATACGGCATCGTCATTTCCAACCCGCCGTACGGCGAGCGCTTGCGGGAGGGCGATCTGTTCGGCCTGTACCGCGATTTCGGCAAGACGGTGCGCGCACTGAACGGCTGGAGCTGCCGTTTTCTTTCGGCATACGAGGGCGCGGAGCGCGCGTTCGGCGGCCGCGCCGATAAAAAGCGGCGGCTTTACAACGCGCATCTTGCCTGCACGCTGTACGATTTTTTCGGCCCAAAGCCGGATCGGGACGGTTATTTGTCCGCTCCGTGACATTATTGTGAATTTATTTACAAGTCGCGCGCAGGCGGTTGACAACGGTCCGTCGGCGCACTATAATAAAGTTGCGTTATTGTTTAGGAAAGTACATTAACAAACGGCAAAGGAGAAATGGACCATGGAGATCAACGAGTACTTGCTTCGGTTTTTTCAAATCGTAAAGGAGATGGAAAATTTAGATTTCTTTTCCGGCGTTTCCAAGCTTTCGCGGACGGAGTTCCGTATGCTGCGCGAGATCGTAATGGAGGAGGAAAAGGGGAAAAAGATCATCTCGTCCGAGCTTGCCCGCCGTTTGGGGATCACGCGGTCGGCGGTCTCTCAAATCGTCACCAAGCTCGAAAAGCGCGGGGTCGTGCAGCGCGTCGATTCGCCCATCGATCATAAGATCGCGTATGTATGCCTCTCCGACAGCGCGGTCGCCGTCTTTGAAGAACAGTGCCGCGAGGCCAACGAAATTATGGAGCGCGTGGTAAATGAATTGGGCGAAGAAAAGTTGAAGAGGCTCTTCTCTTCGTACGAGGAGTTCTGCCGCGCGGCGATGCGCGTGCAAAACGAGCGGCGCGGCGAGGAAACGGACGGGGCTGACGGCGCGCAGTCGTAAGGTGCCTTTTTTCCGCCGCAGTCATGCGGCGGTATCTTTATATAAAAATATTGGAGAATGGTATGTTAAAGCTGGTCGATATCAAAAAAGACTATAAAATCGCGTCCGGCGTCGTACACGCGCTGAAAGGGATCGATCTGGAGTTCCGAAAAAGCGAGTTCGTGTGCATTCTCGGACCATCCGGCTGCGGCAAGACGACGCTTTTAAACATTATCGGCGGGCTCGATCATTATACCGCGGGCGACCTGATCATCCAGGGCCGTTCCACCAGGCATTATAAAGATCGCGATTGGGACGTCTACCGCAACCACCGCATCGGGTTTATTTTTCAGTCGTATAACCTGATCCCGCACCAAACGGTGCTCGGAAACGTAGAGCTTGCCCTGACCATTGCGGGCGTCGGGCGCGAGGAGCGCCGTGCGCGCGCCAGGCGGGCGCTGGAGCGTGTGGGACTGGGCGGAGAACTCGGCAAACGGCCCAATCAGCTCTCCGGCGGGCAAATGCAGCGCGTGGCCATCGCCCGCGCGCTGGTCAACAATCCCGATATTTTGCTGGCGGACGAACCGACGGGCGCGCTCGATTCCGAAACGAGCGTGCAGATCATGGAGCTCATCAGGGAGATCGCCGGCGAGCGCCTGGTCATTATGGTCACGCACAATCCCGAACTCGCCGAAAGCTACGCCTCGCGCATCGTGCGCCTGAAAGACGGCCTTATCGAGGCGGACAGCGCGCCCTACCATGCGGATGAGGAGCAGGGTGCAGACCTTCTCAAAACCGTCGCGCAGGAGCAGGAAGCGGACCTTCCCGAAGCCGCCGCACAGGGGAAGGAGATAGACCTTTCCGAAGCCGCCGCGCGGCCGGGGGTAAAAAAGGGGCGCAAGGCTACGCCGCGCGCCCGCATGAGCCTGTTGACTTCGCTTGCGTTAAGCGCCAAAAACCTGTTCACCAAAAAGGCGCGCACCGTTTTGACGTCGGTCGCGGGCAGCATCGGGATCGTCAGCGTCTGTCTGGTGCTGGCGCTCTCCAGCGGTTTCAACAACTATGTAAAAAAGACGGAAGAGGATATGCTCTCGTACTATCCCGTCACGATCACCGAAAGTTCCATGGATATGGCCGCGGTCATGACGAGTTTTACCGCGCCGCAGGATATGCCCGATCTCTCCCGGCTGGAAGATAAGGTATACGTCGATTCCTTTTTAACGGGCCTTGCCGAGGGCATGACGCTGCGCAACAACATTACGGAAGAATATTTGGACTACCTTGAGGAGATGGACGAGCGCTGGTATTCCGAGATCCAGTACGGCTACGGCGTTTCGATCAGCGACAATCTGTTTACCCACGTCGATACCGCGATCGATCCCGCCGCCTCGCCGATCGAGCTGGAAACGACCACCCGTTCTCTTTCCAACTTAAAGGATTATTACATCAGCGTGGTATATCGCGTGGCGTCGGAATACAAAGACCTGGTGTCGTTTGCCGACTTTTTCGGAGACATTGTAAACGCCATGCCCGGGACGTCCGACCTGGCCGCCGAAACGTACGGCAGCTATGTTCGGTCGCAGTACGACGTGATCGCCGGGCACTTCCCGCAGTCGGAAAACGAGATCGTGCTGGTCGTGGGCGGGAATAACCAGGTGAGCGACCTCACGCTGGCGCAGCTGGGCTTTTTAAACGAAGAAAAGTTTGCGGCGCTCTTCAAGCAGGGAGAATCGGGCGGCGACGCCTCGGAGATCCCCGAAGAGTCGCTGGTCGATTTTTCGGAGATCGTCGGCAAGCAATATACGCTGTTTTACAACGACGCGGTATATGAAAAGAATGAAAACTATACAAAGCCCACGCAGAATGCGCCGAACAAGGATCACCAATATACCTATGTGGGCGAACGGGCCGAGGAAGAGCTGACCGCCGCCGAGGGCGAGGGGATCAACCTGACCATTTCGGGGATCCTGCGCTTAAAGAGCGGGCTTACATACGGCTGTCTGACCAGCGGCCTCAACCTGACGGAATCGCTCGTACATACCTATATCGGAAATACCATGCAGAACGACTCGTTTTTAAAGTGGATCCGTGAGGAGTCGTTTATCGAGCTGGAAAACCCGCTGACGGGTCAGCCCGTCACGGTCGACGGCGAGCCGGTGCGCGTCTACCTTTCTCCCGCCGAAAATCTGGATGAGTACTACGACATCGAATCGGAGCTTTCTTTCCTTATGGGCAGCGAGGGCGGCGCCATCTTCGAAATGCTTCGCGCGCTGCTTACGCAGTTCAACGCGTCGTTTGCCCCCGAAACGGTGATCCGCCTGATCGGCGGCGATAACACCGTTACGTCCATTGCGCTGTACGCACGCGATTTCGACGGCAAGACCGCCATGATCGACTACCTCGACGCATGGAACGACATGCACGAGGAGGACCCCTCCGTTCAGATCACTTATACCGATACGGTGGGGCTGCTGATGGGCATGGTGCAGCAGATATTGGATATCATCACCTATGTATTGGTGGCGTTCACTTCCATTTCGCTGGTCGTATCCAGCGTCATGATCGGGATCATCACCTACGTCTCCGTCGTCGAGCGTATCAAGGAGATCGGCGTTCTGCGCTCGCTGGGCGCAAGGAAACAAGACATCCGCAACCTGTTCAATGCCGAAACATTCATCATCGGCCTGGCGGCGGGCATCATCGGCGTCGCGTTCTCGTACATCATTTCGCTGTTCATCAATATCATCATTCAGTCGCTTACGGGCATTGCGGGCATTGCGGCGCTGCCGTTTACCACCGCGCTCGTCATGGTGCTGGTAAGCGTTGTGCTCACGCTCATCTCCGGGCTCATCCCCGCGCAGTCGGCGGCCAATAAAGATCCCGTCATCGCGCTGCGCACCGAATAAAATCGGCTGCGGTTGGCCATACTGCCGGTACGATGTCTTTCGGCGAGGCGCACTATGGCAAAAAAGAAACGGGTAAAAATTCTTACGGACGAGGAATACGAAACTTACGTAAAGCTGCTTTTGCGTAAGGGAGAGGAGAAGAAGTGATCCCGGTCGGAAAAAGCGCCCCTCAAAGCCTGCGGGCTTTGAGGGGCGCCGTTTGCAAACGCGCCGCGGCAACTGCCGCGGCGCTTGCGTTTTTATGATGCCTTTTTGGTACGTCTTGCTTTGATCTCGGCGTCGCGCGCAAGAATTTTATCCAGCAGCAGCTGCGCCTGCGCCGTCTTTTCGGCGGCGGCGTCCAGCCCCGCGTCGTCGCGGTCGGCTTTTCCCGCCTTATAGGGCAGCATGTCGGCTCGCACGCCCTCCAGCGTCGTGGCGATGTTGGCGATATCGCCGTCGCGCTCCTTTTCGGCGACCGCCGTGATCGTATAAATGAGCTTATCGGCGCGGTACAGTACGTTTGCGGCTCGTTTAAATTCCTTTAACCGCGCCGTTTTTCCCTCGCGGTACAACTGCGAAAACAGCGCCAGCTCCTGTGCAAATCCGTCAAGCTGTTTTTTCAGTTCCATATGCTTGGGAAGGCGTCCTTTGCGGTGCAGCAGCGCCAGCAGTACGAGCCCGATCACAATGACCGCGGCGTATAGCACGTATTCCAAAATCAGCCGTCCGGGGTCTGCGGCGTCCGCGGGCGGATCGGCGGGCGTCTCTTCGGCAGCCGCCAACAGCAGATACAGGGCGTTCATGCGTCCTCCTTTTCGGAACGGGTTCCGGGTTCCGATTTACCGGGGTCTTCGTACATATGCACTTCCAGTTTACTGTACAGTTTTTCCACGCCGTTTTCGCGCAGCTTTTGCAAAATGATCTCGCGCAGGTCGTAATAGGTGCTCCAATAGTTTTCATTCGGCGTCCATGCGCGGGCCGAAAACAGCAGCGTGCTCTCCTTATAGTCTTGCAACACCACCGCGGGTTCCGGCATGGCAACAACGTACCGATAGGCGGAAATGCTTTCAAGAACGCCCTTTTTCAGCGCGTCCACGTCCGCCGTGTAGGGGACGGGGAATTCGATCACGACGCGCCGCAGGGGCATGGAGCTGTAGTTTATCAGCTTGTTTCCTAAAATTTCGCTGTTTGGAACAATGATCTCCTCGTTGCTGTACGTCACGATCTTGGTGTTGAACAGGCGGATATCCTGCACCAGGCCGTCCACACCGTTTATGGCCACGTAGTCGCCCTTTTTAAAGGGCTTGGTAAAGATGATGATAATGCCGTTTGCAAGGCTTGCAAGGCTGTCTTTCAGGGCCAGGGCTACCGCCAGCGCCACCGCCGAGAAAGCGGCGATGATGCCCGCCGTGGAAAATCCCAGCGAGCTGACGACCACAATGACGAGCGCCAGGTACAGTACCACCGTTAAAATGGAGATGACGAACGTCGAGGCCGATTTATCGAGCTTGTTGCTCTTTAATGTGGCGGAGCGGGCAATGATGCGCACGATCTTTATGATGACCAGACCCAGCACCAAAAAGGCGACCGACCGTACAATGGCCAGGCCGGTGTTTTGTACAAAATCGTTGCCGATCGCTTTCAGCGTTTCCCAAATTTTATCCATAGCGTTTGCGCTCCCGTTATGCGCTTCATTAGTATTATAGCACGTTGCGCAAAAAAAACAAGCCCCGCGTGCAGAAAATCGACAGCATTTGCATGTATTCGCAAAAAACCGCCTTCTCTTTTGCATGCAGACATGATATGATCATGGCAAAACGCACGTGGGGGAGGGAGAATGGCAAGGAAGATCGTGGTGACTTCCGGCAAGGGGGGCGTTGGCAAGACCACCGTCTGTTGCAATCTCGGCGTGCAGCTGGCCCGCAGAGGCTGTCGCGTCATCGTGTGCGACCTCGATTTCGGACTGAACAACGCCGACGTCCTGCTCGGTGTGGAAAACCGCGGGCTGTACGATTTGCTGGACGTGATAGAGGGCCGCTGTCGCCCCAAGCAGGCGCTGCTGACGCATCCCGCCTATCCCACGCTGTCCGTGCTCTCCAGCAACCGCGTGCTCGAGCGCTATTTGTCGCCGCAGGCGATCCGCCTCGTTTTGCAGTCGCTCTCCGCGCAGTACGACTATATCCTGCTCGATTCGCCCGCCGGGATCGACGATGGGTTCCACCGCGCGGCCGCCTGCGCGGACGAGGCGCTTTTGGTCACCACGCCGCACATCTTTGCCCTGCGCGACGCCGACCGCGTGGCCGGGATCTTAAAGAGCTATCGATTTTCGGAGGTGGGGCTTGCGGTCAACTTGGTCCGCAAAGAGCTTGTTCGCCGCGGCGATATCCTGGCGCCCGAAGAGATCGCAGAAATTTTGCGGCTGCCGCTGGTGGGAACGATCGTCGAGGACGAACGTCTGCTGATCGATCACGTCTCTCTTCGCGCGCGCGGCTTCCGCGCCTTGGCAGAACACTATGTTTTTGGGACGGAACAACGGCATAAAAGGGGGAAAAGATGTTAAAGCGCGAGGAAAGGGCGCGCCTTGCCGCGCTGCTGCATCGCGATAAAGCGGTGATCGACGACGCCTGCGAGGCGGCCGTCGTGCGCGAGCTTACGCGCGTGGCCGAGGAGTATTTCGAGTTGGACGGCAGACCCGTCCTTTCGCTGCGCGAAGAAAAGGGCGGTTCGACGGTGACGGTATCCTTTCGTATAACGCGCGTAAAAAATTTTACGACGCTTGCGTAGTGCGCCGCATTTTTGCGTTGACATTTTAATTTACTTTGTATATAATTAGCAGGAAACGGCGCCGGAAGCGCCGGACACACGAAAAGGGACGGATAAGAAAGATGCAGAGAAAATTTGTGCTGATGACGGATACCGGAAGCGATCTTCCCGAATCATATTACATCGACCACGCGATCGACTGCGTGCCGCTCGGGTTTACGATGGACGGCGTAACGTACGGCGGTGACGACGGCGAGACGATGGACGTAAAAAAGTTTTACGAATTGCTGCGCGGCGGCGCCATGCCCAAGACCTTTCAGGCCACGCCGGCGCAGGCGCTGGCACATATCGAGCGCTACGCCCGTGAGGGGAAGGACGTGTTGATCGTTTCGTTCTCGTCCGGGCTGTCCGGAACATGCGAAAGTTACCGCGTGGCAGCCAAAGAGGCCATGGCCGCCTATCCCGGCGTAAAGGTGCTGGTCGTAGATTCGCTGTGCGCCTCGCTCGGGCAGGGGTTGTTTGTCGACTATGTGGTAAAAAAGGCCGATTCCGGTGCGACCATCGAGGAGACGCGCGACTATGCCGAGGGATTAAAGCTGAACATCTGCCACTTTTTTACGGTGGACGACCTGTTTCATCTCAAGCGTGGCGGCCGTATTTCCACGACGACTGCGGTCGTCGGCAGGCTTTTGAACATAAAGCCCGTTCTGCATGTGGACGACGCCGGCCACCTGGTCAGTATCGCCAAGGCGATGGGGCGCAAAAAATCCATTTCGGCCTTGGTCGATAAAATGGTGGAGGCGCAGGCGCTTGAACCGGACGACCCGGTGTTTATCAGCCACGGCGACTGCATCGAGGACGTCAACTTTTTGATCGGCCTGATCAAGGAGCGTTTCGGCGAGCGTAAAATTTTTGTCAACGAGATCGGCAGCGTCATCGGAACGCACTCGGGCGCCGGCACGGTGGCACTGTTCTTCCGCGGCAAGCACCGTTAAAGCTGCGCGGCCGGCCGCATGGCCCCGGGGCGTTTTTCGGCTTTTTGTGTGCCGATAAAAAATATTTGCAAAACGGCCTGCAAAAAACTTGCATTTTGCGGCGATTTGTTGTAAAATAAACAGGCGTTTTGCAGAGATGGCGGAGCGGTCGAACGCGCACGATTCGAAATCGTGTGATGCAGGGATGTATCCAAGGGTTCAAATCCCTTTCTCTGCGCCAACAAAAAAGAGAGTTGAACCCAACTCTCTTTTTTGTTGGTCCGGATGACCCGCGACGAAAACCGTGAGTCTTAGATAAGTAGCTCATTTGCAAAAAGTGTGTAGGCGAACGGTTCAGAAAATGCAAGCAGGGATAATGATATAAGGAAAGATCATCATTGCATTTTCTTTTCGCGCAGCGAAAGCCCCTGTCACCCGCACCAGTTCGCGGCTGGCTATACGGTCGCAAAAAATCAGATGAGTTTTGCTCATCTGTTTTTTTCGCCACGTTTTTGCAGCGCCGCTTATGTGCGTGTGATCAGGATAGTCCGAAATATGGGTCACTCAAAGCAGGATAATTGAAAGAATAGGAAAGCGGCTTTTGAGTGATGTCGCGGCTTGCAGAAAAAGAGGAAAGGATAAACGAGCCTATCAGCGAAACGCTCGTCGCAGGGTAGGGCTTACGCGGGTAGGCTCCTCGCTATTCCGTCACGCCCTTCGGGCGTTCCTTACAGTCCTGTCACCCGCTACCCGCAAAAAGTAACCCTCCCGCCAAGCGGGAGGTTCTTCATTTTCGGGCACAGCCCTAGTTTACTAGACCGAGTGCTAAGCACTCATTGGACGACCTGCCAGTCGCTGCACTTTTTACTTGCTACCCGTGAACGGGTCCTCAGGGTAGTCTATGCTTAGCTGCATATTCTCTTTATCTTTTTTGAGCTGATTTGCTATGTATTCCTTTATCACCTGAGTATTTTTGCCTGTCGTGTCTACATAGTAGCCACGACACCAAAACTCCCTGCACCTGTACTGAAATTTTGCAGTCCCGAATTTCTGATATATTATCAGACTGCTTTTACCTTTCAGGTATCCCATGAAACCCGACACGCTCATCTTCGGCGGTATCATTACCAACAGATGTACATGGTCTATTGCCATTTCCCCCTCAAGTATTTCTACTCCTTTCCATTGACACAGTTCTCGGATTATCTCCATTATTGCTTTTCTGTGACTTTCGTAGAATACTTTTCTTCTGTACTTTGGTGCAAACACTATATGATACTTGCAATTCCATTGGCTGTGTGATAATATTTTCTTGTCATTAGAAATCATTTCTTTTGTCCTCCGTTTTGTTTTTTTGATGCAACTGGCGGGTCGCATCTCTATTTTAACAAAACGGAGTTTTTATTCAATACCACATCGGCAAAAGCCTATTTTTGAACCCCCAGACTATCTGGGGGTTTTCTTTGTACATAAAAAGAGAGTTGAACCCAACTCTCTTTTTATGTTTGTCCGGATGACCCGCGACGAGAACCGTGAGCCTTAGGAAAGCATCGCATTTGCAAAAAAACGCGCAGGCGAACGGTTCAAAGAAACGAAGCAACGATTTTGTCAAAATAACTTATTCTCTCTCATTTCTTTTTTGCGAAGCGAAAGCTCCTGCCACCCGCATCATGAATGCTTAAAAGTCAATAAATCACATACCATTCTTTATTTTGAATCAGATCGTTATTTGATTCAAGCAATATTTCCGAAAAATCGAAATCGGGAGAGTAAACGTAAATTGCTTTTGATTGCATCAACTTATCGGCTTCCATTAAATCATGCAGATACTTTTCTTTTTTTGCTTGATTCAACCAAAAAAACGGTGGCAACAATGTGACTTTTACCGGATATAAAGTTCCGACTTCAGATTGTTCATAGACCTCTCTAAAAATATCCCACGCCTTTTTTTCACTAAATCCTAAATCAGTCAGTATAGTTATGATTTCAGAGATATCAGAGTCGTTTCCTGAGAGACTTAGCAAATGAGCATAATGGAAATTGTTTTTTATTAGCGATTTGACAGATACAGTGTCTTTTGAAGCTTTATTTATTTTCATAGCGCAATCCTTTGAATAGATATATAATTATTATGAACATAATATTCCCTAAGACTATCTTGAAAAGCGAATTTAATTATGATATAATCGAGAAGTACCAAATTTGTCGCACCAGATTTAATATCATTGATGAAAGCGTGTTCCGATCTGCTTCCATATTGCGGGCTTGATAGCTACGCACTCGTCAATGTATGGAAAAAGTTGAAGGAACTGTAAGGGAGACAGTATGACACAGGAAGAACAGACATTGGTGAAGAGAATGGATGCCCTCGCAGAAGAGCTTGGTAAAATCCGGGAAACTGAAACGAAGGGGATGAATATTTTTTCTGCCGTCGGAATGGCGCGGCAGGAAGTCAAACATTCGGCATTTTTTGCCTGGCTCTTAACACCCTATAAGGGCAAGCAGCACGATTTGGACAATGCCTTTTTAAAGGCTTGGCTGGAATTGCTGTTCAATGAAAATGCGGAGGGCGGACATCGCAGTAATTCTGAAATTTTAGCTGAGATCGGGTTTCATTCGATCAATGATTTTATACCGCTTCTAAATGCAAAAAAGATAAACGTTTTAACGGAAGAGTGTTTAATTTCGCAAGAGCGTCGGATTGATATTTTGATCGAATGCGTTGAAGAAAAAATCGTGATTGTCATTGAAAACAAAGTCGGAACGACGACGCATGACGCGCAACTACAAGCGTATGAAGATGACGTCAATCAAAAGTATAAGGAAGACGGTTGGAAAAAGATTTATGTCTACTTGACTCCTGAGGGCGATTTGCCGTACGAATTAGAGTTAAAAGACGGAAGGCTAGTCAATCAATATAAAGATCATTGGTGCGTCTACTCCTACACAACAATCTTGAAAATCTTGAAAAATGTGATAGGAAAGCTCGGCAGAAGCGAAAAAGATAGGAAACTGAAATTTTTGATGGAGGATTATGTTGAAATGGTGGATACGCAGATTTTGAAAAATAACCCGGAGCTTTTTTCAAAATGCAAAAGCATTGCGCGCCAGTATAAGAATGAGCTTGAACTCTTGATGGCATACGTCATGGACGGTCTTGCCGATATCATCAATTACTGCAAGGACAAGCTGGACGATTATTCAGCGCAATTCGGGCAAATAAGTTTCCTCAACGAGACGGATACCCGCCTTGAGTTTATCACGGAGAAGATACGTTCTTTTTTCGGCGAAAGCTTTCTTGCAGGGAAGGACAGCTATCCTGTTCTCATTCGGCTTGCGGCCATGAAAGGAGATGTGGATATCACATTGTTCATGGAAAATACAAGCGGAAATCCCGCCGATTGGACGGATAAACAGCGGCAGTTTGCGACACTTTTTCATCAGACGGTCGAGGGGAAGAACAGATTTTGTTCCCTTGTCCACGTTGTTCTCCTTCCCGAAGTGGAGCGCTATGGGAAACTCACCGAAGAGCGGCGCATGACGTTGGACGGGAAATTGGATGATTTCTTTGGCTGCAAAAAAATGAAGGAATTGCGGGAATTGTTAGTATGAGTTTGGAACCAAAAAAGTTGGCACTCTTGCGCATTTTAGAGATCTACCAAAAATATAGCGTGATTTCTTTAGAGGCTTTGCACCCTTACTTTACGGTAAATTACCAAATTTGATGCAAAAATAGCCATAAATACAGCTTTTTTGACTATAAAACGCAAGAGTGCAAGTAAGGGTGCAAAATTTTACCCTCCCTGAAAAT
This sequence comes from uncultured Clostridia bacterium, assembly GCA_944354035.1. GTDB lineage: Bacteria > Bacillota > Clostridia > Christensenellales > Borkfalkiaceae > Gallimonas. The sequence continues at coordinate 70,631 of CALVPS010000004.1, forward strand.
AGTGTCCATAAAAATATGTGACAGTTGCAATCCGTCGGTAAAAACTAGTAAGTATTGCCACTGTATGACAGGTACAGAAGCTGGCGCGAGAGATAATAAAAAATGTTAAACGGTTTACAATGTAGCATTATTTATGATACAATCTAATCAACTTTCAAATTGGGACGCTGTTACGCCAACTTCTTGAGTAAGTAGCGACGGCGAAACTTTTAGTGTTAAGCGAAAATAATCTTTCTGCGTACAGATTATTATGGGTAGCATTTTTATACACTAAACCCATGTGGGAATAATACGAACTCTTTTTCGGAGTTCGTATTATTTTTTGCTCGCGATTTTGTCCGGCGCGGCATTCGGGTGCGGCGTGCCTTCCGAATGTGCCTTTTTGCGCGTCGGCTGCCCGGCGCGGTCGTAAATCGGCGTTCAATTTTGTTGTCGCCTGCAGACGCGCCCATAAGTGGCATGCCTCGTTTTAAGAGACGCTTCAATTTTGTTCCTTCGGACGGCAGGGATCAATTTCTTTCATGAAATTTGGCCGAAATTCTTGCGTTTGTGAAGGAATTGTGATATAATTTTATATGGTTGCGTGCGCATGTGCGCAGCGTCCTATTCAGATCGGCCCGAGGGGCTTTTTTATATGTTGAAAGATACTTTGGCTGGCAAGGGAACCATTAAAAAATACGTCGATCACAAACTGTCCCTCTTTCATGCGTCCGAGCACAACTTGCGTGCGCTGTATACGCTGATGTTTTCGGAACGTGAAAATATTTTTGCGGAATACACCGACGGCTATAAAATCGTCCGCATCACGTACGGGGAGTGTTTTGCCGCCATCGAGCGTACGGCGCCGCGCCTTGCGGCGCTCCTGCGCGAACTTCCGCAGGGGGCGGCGGTAGGGCTGTGCCTGGAAAATTCCCCCACTTGGATACGGCTGTTCTGGAGCATTCTGCGGGCGGGGTACCGGCCCGTGCTTGTCAACCTGCGTTTGAGCGACGAGACGTTGGAAAAGGCGTTTGCGGAGTACGATATCCGCGCCGTCATTGCAGACGGCCGCACGTTTTCGGTGCGCTGCATCTCCCCGGAGGAGATCGATGCCTGTAAACTGCAGGAACCGCTCGACGACGCGCGCTTTCAGGACGAAGTTTTTTTTATGTCGTCCAACACCTCGTCGCATCTGAAGATCTGCGGGTATACCGGCGAGCGGTTTTATTATCAGATCATGGACAGCGCAAGCATTTTAAAGCGCAGCCGATCGATCAAACGGCACGATCGGGGATGTTTAAAATTGCTTGCCTTTTTGCCGTTTTACCACATTTTCGGGTTTGCGGCGGTGTATATATGGTTTTGCTTTTTTTCGCGGACGCTGGTGTTTTTAAAGGACTATGCGCCCAAGACCATTTTGAATACCGTGCGCAAGCACCGCGTCACACACATATTTTCCGTGCCCGTACTGTGGGAAAAGATATATAAGTCGGCGATGGCGCAGATCCGCGAGCGCGGCGAAAAGACGTACCGCCGTTTTTGCCGGGCCATGCGCCTGGGCGATGCCTTAAATGCCGTTCCGCCGCTTGGAAAGCTGTTTTCAAAACTCGCTTTTCGCGAAGTGCGCGAAAATATTTTCGGCAACAGCATTTCGTTTATGATCAACGGCGGCGGATATCTTTCGGAAGAGGCCATGCGCTTTATCAACGGTATCGGGTATCATTTGGCCAACGGCTACGGCATGACGGAGATCGGGATCACCTCTGTGGAGCTATCCGAAAGCGCCGCCAAGCGCAATCTGCGCGCGGTGGGCAGTCCGTTCCCTTCGCTGGAATACCGCATTTCGGAACATGGGGAGCTGCTGGTGCGCAGTCGTTCTATGTCGCACGCCATTTACAGCGACGGCGCCTGTATTCAGATCGGCGGCATGCAGTGGTTCAACACGCACGATCTTTTTTGCCGTTCGGGCGGAAGGTATTACATCCGCGGCCGTAAAGACGATCTGTTGATCGGCGTCAACGGCGAAAATTTGAACCCCAACCTGCTCGAACCGCAGCTTGCGACGGAGGGCGTCGCCCGCCTGTGCTTGCTGGGGCTGCCCGTCGACCGCGGATCGATCGTGCTGCTTGCGGAAGTCAGCCCCTATATCGACCGTCCGCGGTTAGAGCAGATCCGTTCCGCGCTCTCGGAGCGTATTACGCAGTCCGGCTTGGGCGGGCAGATCAACCGCGTTCTGTTTACCGCAACGCCGCTGCTCGGGAAAGACGACTATAAACTTGCGCGTAAGCAGATCGCCGAACGGCTTGCGGCGGGGAAGTTATGCCTGATCGACCCCAACGCTATGGGCAGCGACGGGGAGGAGGGCGACAGACGCCTCGCCGACCGGCTCAGGCAGATCTTTGCGGAGGCACTCAATCGTTCGCCGGAAGAGATCGCCGACGACGCCCATTTTTTTTTCGATCTTGGCGGCAGCAGCCTCGACTACTTTACCATGGTCACCGTTATACAGGCGGAGTTCGGCGTCGCGTTTCCCGCGTCCGTTTCGGCAAGCGTAGCGACGGTAAGAGATATGAAAAATTTTGTAAAAAAACAACTATAAAAGGAGAGTACAAATGGTAAGCTCGCTCAATAAAAAATGGAAAGAGCTGCTGTATTCCGCTTCGGGATTCGGCCCCAACTTTTTAATGGTGCTGATGGGGGCCTTTTATTCCGACGCGGTCAATCCGGCGGGCCTTGGTTTAAACCCCAACGGCCAGTCCATCTTCGGCACGATCTGCCTGGTCGTTCCCGCGCTCTTTTCGGCACTGATGATCGTCGCCAAGGCTTTCGACGGCATCATCGATATCCCGTTCGCGGCCATAACGGATAACCTGTCCACCAAATGGGGACGCCGCCGCCCGCCCATTGCAATCTGCTTTATTCCTATGGTGGCGTCGTTCGCCTTTTTGTGGTGGCCGGTGTTCGGTTCCGCCGAGTCCGGTCAGGTGGGCAACACCATTTGGTTCATCTTTTGGGCGCTGGTGTTCTTTTCTACCTATACGATGTCTCTCATCGCCTTTTACGGCAGTTTAAGCAACGTCTGCACGGACGAGCCGCAGCGGCTGCGTGTTTCGTCGTTCAAGTCGTTCTTCGATACCATTTCGTACTGCGTCGTATATGCGCTTGTTCCCATCATCGTGCAGGCGCTGTACAAGGCCACCGGCTGGGGGATCGACAAGTTCGTGTTCATGTGTCTGCCTTTGATGTGCACCATGCTGATCCCGCTGTTCATGATCAAAGAGGGGGAAAAGTGGGGCTATCCCGAGAACAACGGGTTTGAAAAGCAGCCCAAGATCAGCCTGATCGAGTCGTTTAAGATCACCTTTAAAAACAAGATCTTCGGCAACTGGCTGGTCGTAAATTGCTGCTCCTTCTTCGGCCTGCAAATGTTCCTTGTGGCCATGAATGCCATGATCATCGGCGGTATGAAGTTTAACGGGGCGGAGATGGCGCTGCTGAATACCTGCGCCTTTGCCCCTGTTCCGATCATGCTGTATCTCTTCCGCAAGGTCAAAGAAAAAAAGGGGATCCGCTTTACCTATCAGACGTGTCTGTTGTCGTTTGCGGTGGCCATTCTCTCGTTCTTCTTTGCTTCGACATACGTGTGCGGCACCGATCACAAGGTCGTGCAGTACATCATCGGCTGCGTTGGAGGGCTGGTGGGCAGCTGGGCGATCGGCTCGTTCTTTATGATGCCGTACATGATCCCGGCGCAGATCTCCGCCGTCGAAGAAAAGCTTACCAAAAAGAACCACAGCGCCATGTACTTTGCGGCGCAGGCGTTTGCCACCAGCATTGTAGGGGCGATCGCCTCGTACGGCGTGTACGACGTGCTGAAAAACATCTTTATGACCAAAGATTTCCGCTTTGTGTGGGCCGAGGCGACGGAAACCCTCAGCGCGGCCGACGTGGCGGCGGAAATGCTGAAAGTGGATGTATCCGCCGTCTACAATTTCGGCGTTGCGATCGTTCCGTTCATCGTGGCGGTCATGTGCATCGTCGGGTTTATCTTTGCCTTTAAAATGCCGAAGGATTACAACCATGCAGAGGTGGCCAAGGCGTTTAAAAAGATGGATCCCTCGCTGGACATCTCCGCGTACGTCGCCGAAAAGGAGGAGAAGGAAGAAAAGGGCGAGATCATCTTTGTCCAGGTGGCGCTCTCCATTCTGTCCGGGTTTATTTTCGGATTTATCTGGATGGGCTTCTTGCTGCGGACCGTCAAAAACATCGCCTCCAACAAAAATAACGTACTGCATTGGTTTTTGGGCTGCCTTATCCCGTTTGCCGGGATCTATGTGCTGTTAAAAAAGCACGGCGAACTTGCCGCGGCGGCACAGGCGCGCGGACTTACGCTGAAAAACCGTAAAGTCGCCTTTATTATTACGGGGATCCTGCTGCCCATTCTGCCGCTCAATGTGGTGGCGCTGTCGTTGCTGCAGGCCGATATAAACCGCTATTACGCAGTCTGTGAAGCCGAAGAGGCCGCGGCCGAGGCATCCGCAGCCGACGAGGCGGACAATGAAGCGGCTGATTAACGCGTTTGTAAAGGCAACGGGCTGGCCCGTTCAGTGGGCATGTTTCCGCACCAAGGTGTATTACGAAGACAAGGCGGTGCAGGGCAGGCGCATCCGCGGGCCGGCCATACTCATCTCCAATCATACGTCCGTATACGATTACGCGGTATTTTTGTTTGTGTTCTGGTCGCGTACGCTGCGCTATCAAATGGCGGAGTGCCTCTTTAAAAAGCGTGCTCTGCGCAATTTTTTAAAGAGCATGGGCGGCATTATGGTCGACCGCGATTCGTACGATTTTGCCTTTGTAAGAACGTCGATCGAGATTTTGTCCAAGGGCGGCGTCGTGGGGATTTTTCCCGAAGCGCGCCTCCCGCGCGAGGGCGAAACGCGCCCGCTGCCCTTTAAAACGAGCGCCACCTATATTGCGCTCGAAAGCGGCGTGCCCGTCATTCCCGTGTACACGAACGGTAGCTATTTTTGCAAAAAGCGCGCCGAGGTGATCATCGGAAAACCGCTGCGGGTCGGCGATTTGTGGAATGCTTCGCTGGACGAAAAGACGAATATCGACGAGATCACCGCTTTTTTGCGTAAAAAGGTCATGGAATTGCATGAGGAGCTCGAACAACAAAAACAACAGGCCCAAAAGGGCAAGCGCGTTCCGTCTTAAGTATTTATTATACGATATGATCAAGTGGTCTGCCGCGCTGTCTACACTGATCGCGCTGCGGCCCAAACTGTATTATGTCGGCGCACGGGTAAAAAAATTGGTAAAGGGAGCGGCTCTTGTGATCTCCAATCACGAGAGCTATCTCGATATTATCAAACTTCACCTTGCGTTTTGGAACAGGCGGCTGCATTTTGTGGCAACGTCGCAGTTGTTTGCCACAAAGCGCGGCGATTGGTTTTTCCGCCGCGCGCTGTGCATTCCGGTCGACAAGCAAAATTTTAACGTGCAGACTTTTCGTGAGGTCTGCGATCGTTTAAACGAGGGGAGCGTGGTGGCCATTTTTCCGGAAGGGAGCATCAACCGCGAAGGTGCGCCCATGAACGCTTTTAAGTCGGGCGTCGTGCTCATGGCGCTCAAGAGCGGCGCGCCCATCATTCCCGTCTATCTCGATCATCCAAAACACTGGTACAACATGCAACGCATCGTCATCGGCGAGCCCATCGAAGTACCGCTGTGCGACGGCGCCATGCCGCCCCTGCGCGAGGTGGAGCGCATTACCGTTGCTCTGCGTGAAAGGGAGCTGGAACTGGCCTGTCACCTGCATGCGATCGACGCGCGCAAGCGGGAGCGCAGGCAAAAAAGGCAAAATAAAAAGGAAAAATAAAAAAGGAGCAACCGAATGTTTGACCGTTACACCGACGCGCTGACGTATGCGCGTATTGTCGATTTTCCTTCGGTCGGCGCCATGTGGCGCGCCAAGGTCGGGGAATTTCCCGACGTCGTGGCCATAGTAGACGACGGAAAACAGTATACCTATCGCGCGATCGAAGAGGATGTTGCGCGGTTTCGTGCGGCGCTCGTCGAAAAAGGCGTCGGGAAGGGGGACCGCGTGGGGGTGTTCGCGCCCAATTCGTATGACTTTGTTTCGGCCTATCTTGCCGTTGTTACCATGGGCGCCGTAGCCGTGTTGCTGCCGCCCCATCTTGACGAGCGCGCGCTGTATGGCTGTGCTGTAAAATTTCAATTAAAGGCGGTCGCATTCTGCCGTGCGTTGGAGGCAAAGCTTTCGTTGCTGCGCGCTCTTGCCCAAGACCTTCCGCTGCTCGCCTGCGACGAGCGGGCGGAACATCCCTTTCCCGTCGTATGCTGCGACCGCGAGGATCCCTGCGCCGTCCTGTTTACGGGCGGTACAACGGGCAAAAGCAAGGGCGCGCTTTTAAGCCACAGGGCCCTGATGGCGGGCACAAAAAACGGCTGCTACGGCATTCGCAGCGTATTCGGACAGCGCTATTTTTTGGTGCTGCCGCTGACGCACGTGTTCGGACTGATCCGCAATCTCATGACGTCGCTGTACACGGGCAGCACGCTGTATATCTGCCGCGATACAAAAAACATGTTCCGCGAAATGGCGGCGTTCCGTCCCACCATTTTAGTGCTCGTTCCGGCATTGGCCGAAATGGCGCTGAATCTTTCCCGGCAGTTCGGCCGCAATTTGTTGGGCGAAGAGATGAAGACGATCATCTGCGGCGCGGCGTTCGTACCGCCCTATCTTATTCGCGAATATAAAAAGCTGGGTATTTCGCTCTTTCCGGGGTACGGACTGACGGAAAGCGCCAATCTGGTGAGCGGCAACCCCACGCCGCTGGAAAAGCCGGAATCGGTGGGCCTTCTCTACGAGGGACAGCAGTTAAAGTTTGTAAACGGCGAGCTGTGGTTAAAGGGCGAAAATATGATGAGCGGCTATTTGGGCGACGAGGAAGAAAACGCCGCCGCCTATTCGGACGGATGGTTTAAAACGGGCGACCTTGCGCACATGGACGAAGACGGGTATTTATACATTACGGGCAGGATAAAAGAGGTGATCGTGCTCCCAACGGGCGAAAATATTTCGCCCGCGGAGATCGAAAACAAGTTCAACGCGCTGGAGTCTGTGCAGGACTGCCTGGTATACGAAAGCGTCGAGGACGGGCGGCATATCCTTGTGCTGGAGGTATATCCGCGCAAGGCAGAGCTTGCCAAATTTGAGGCGGAGGACAAAGAGGGCGCGCTGCGGGCGGAGCTCAACAGGGTCAACGCCGCGCTGCCCGCCTTTTGCAGAGTCAGTCGGATCGTGATCCGCGAGACGGATTTTAAGCGCAGCCCCAGCATGAAAATTTTAAGGAACGGACAATGACGCGCGAAGAAATATTTCGTAAACTGCAAACCATATTTCGCTATACGGTCGGCGACGACGAGGCCGTCTTGCAGAGCATTACCGAGAACTCCGATCTGTATACCGATCTGGGGCTGACGTCCGTGGGCATGCTGTACATCGTGATCGCCGCGGAGGAGATGTTCGGTATCCGCTTCGAAGACGTGCAGTTCGGCGACTTTAAAACGGTCGGCGACGTGATCGATTATATCCTGCGCAAAACGGCATGAAGTGGAAGTTTGTTCAGCCGTGCGTCGGCGATATCGTGCGCGTCGATCTCGGGGGATACTTTCATTACGGCATCTTTCTTTCGGACGACGAGGTAGTGCAGTTCGGGCTCCCGCCCGCCGCCGCGCGCGGCATTTCGCCCGACAAGATCGCCGTGCTTTCGACCGACGCAGGAACCTTTTGCTGCGGGAATTTTTTGGAGACGGGGATCCCCGACCGGTCCGAGCGCAAAAAGATGCGCAGCCGCCGGGAGATCGCCGCCTATGCCCGGGCGCAGATCGGCAGGACCGGATACCATATTTTGTACAATAACTGCGAGCACTTTGTATACGAATGTGCGTTCGGCGCGCGAAAGAGCGCGCAGATCGAGGAGCTGCGCCAAAAATTCCGCCGTCTTCCCCTGCTCGACGTATACGTGGCAGCCCTTCCGGACGCGGTGTCGGAACAATCGCTCTTTCCGCCCGCCCGCGAAGAGGAGGTCGTAAACTGCTCCCACGCCGGCGTGCGCCTGCAAAAGCGCTTTGTCTGGCAGCTGTTGGCATTTGCCATGCGTCGCTCGCTGCACCTGGAGCTCTCCGAGACCGATCTTCACCGGACGTCGGACGGCAAGTGGGTGTGTTCCGACTGTCGGTTTTCGCTGTCGCACTCGCAGCGCTATGCGGCGGTGGCGGTGTCGCGGGCGCCGGTCGGCGTCGACATCGAAGATTTTTCCCGCCCGCGGTTTACGCAGGCGCTGTATGATAAGATCGCCTGCCCGGACGAACGCGCGTCGGTGGGCGAAACGCCCTCGCAGCAGGCTGTGGCGGCCCTTTGGACGGCCAAGGAGAGCGCCTTTAAGTGCGGGGATGCAAAGTGCTTTTTGCCGCATAGGCTGAACACCGCGTCCCTTCCCGTGTATACGGCGGCTTTGTTCGGGGGGGCGGCGGTGTGTTCGGTCTGCTGCGACGAGCAACGTGAACTTGCCTTTTACCGCGTCACGTCGGACGAACCGTTTTCGGCCGAGCCGATCGTCCCCGAGCGGCTGCGATAACTTTTTACGAACCGCCGCAGCGGCTCGCCCGTACGCCGAAAAAGCACCCCAAACGTCTTTGGACGTTTGGGGTGCTTTATTGGCGCTTTAGCATGAATAAACCCCCAGTTATACTGGGGGAGATAAAAAATACTTTAGTAAATAAAAACCTCTG
>CALVPS010000005.1 GCA_944354035.1 uncultured Clostridia bacterium
CACCAGCACGTCCGGCGTGCCGATCGCGGCAAACGCGCGCGCCACCTCCTCCTCGCGCGAGACGTCCGTCCGCAAAAACGTCACCTGCGGAAGCGCCCGCGCGGCGGCAGCGGCATCCTCCTCCGCATGCGCCCACAACGCCGTGACCCGCGCGTTCTGCGCCGCAAACAGGCGGCAGCACGCCAACCCTATGCCGCGCGTCCCGCCCGTGACGACCACGTTCACGCCCGTTCCTCCGCAAACAGTTTTACGATCTCGTCGGCCACGTCCTCTACCGATTTGCCGTCCGTATCCACAATGTAGTCGGCCACGTGTTCATAGACGGGCGTACGCTCCTCCAAAAGACGTCCGAGTGCCTCGGCCGTCTTGCCGGTATTTTTTAACAGCGGGCGCGATTCGTCGGCGCGGACGCGCTTTAACAGCGTTTCGAAGGTGGCACGCATGAATACCACCTTGCCGTTTTGCTTTAACAGCTCGCTGTTTTCGGGCTTTAACACCAGCCCGCCGCCCGTAGAGATCACAAGGTCGTCCTTTTGCGAAAGTTCTTTTACGATATCCGTCTCCAGCATGCGGAAATGACTTTCACCGTAATATTCAAAGATGTCCGAAATACGCCCGAAACGGTCGGTGATCATCACATCGGTATCGAACCAGCGCCGGCCCGTCATCTCCGCAATGCGGATACCCACGCTCGACTTGCCTACCCCCATCATGCCGCACAGTACAATATTCATAACACAAAACTCTCCACTGCAAGAAGATAACTGTTTTTGCCGAAGCCCAGCACCTCGCCGCGGCATACCTCCGTCAAAACGGAGCGGCGGCGAAATTCCTCGCGCGAATGCACGTTGCTCATGTGCACCTCCACAACGGGCACCGAGATGGCGGCGATCGCATCGCGGATGGCGTACGAATAGTGCGTAAAAGCCCCCGCGTTGAGTACGATCCCGTCGTACACGCCCTCCGCCCCCTGGATGGCGGCGCACAGTTCCCCCTCGAGGTTGCTCTGCAAAAACGCCGTCTCCACGCCGCGCGCCCCGGCAAAGCGCGCGATCTCCGCATTGATGCTCTCCAGCGAATCGCTGCCGTACACGCCCGGCTCGCGCCGCCCCGTCAGATTGAGATTGACGCCGTTTAAGATCAACAGTTTCATGCAAGTTCCTCCAAATATTCTTCCCGCAGACGCTTCGCCTCGGCGGCGGAAGGAGTCTTTCCCAAATAGATACAGTCGGCATAATAGGCCTGGTAAAACAACATGGCCGCGCCGTTTACCGTCTTTTTGCCGCACGCCCTCGCAATGCGTAAAAATTCGGACTCCTCGGGCACGTAAATGAGGTCGACGGCCGCGCCGCACAGCGAAAGCAGCGCCTCATCCACCGGCCGCACGTCGCCGCCCGGCACGGTGACGGAGGGCGTCTTCCCCACCGTATCGTGCATGCCGATGCCCGTACAGTTCACGATCACGTCGTACGGGGCAAGCGGCACCTCGTTTAAGGGCGAAAACCCGCCGAACTCGCGGTAGACGGCAAAAAGCCGTTCGGGATCGCGCTCAAACACCGAGACCTGCGCGCCCGCCTCCGTAAGTTTTTTTACGCAGCAGCGCCCCGCGCCGCCCGCGCCCAGCACCAGGGCGCTCTTTCCGGCAAGGGAGATCCCCTCGTTTTCCAGCATCAGCCAAAAGCCGTTCCCGTCGGTATTGTAGCCGGTGCGCGTGCGCGAGACGACGGTGTTCACCGCCCCGAATACGGCGGCGTCCCCCTTCAGCGCGTTCAGATGGGGGATGATCTCCCCTTTGAAAGGGATGGTCACGTTGAACGCGTCGAACCGCGCAAACAGCTCCGGCACGCGTGCCGAAAACTCTGCAGGCGCGACCGAAACTCTTTCGTACGTACACGCGGCGCCCAGTTTTTTCATGAGGAACGTGTGCATTTTGGGACTTTCGGACGCGGATACGTCCTTCCCCACCACGGCAAGTTTTAACATATCTCCTCCCGCAGGCGCGCCTCGATCTGCGTCAGTTCGCGCAGATACGCGCCGTAGTCCAATTCCAGCAGGGCGTACCCGCCCTGTTTTACGGGCGCCGTCAGCGCGATACGGTCGCCCGAACGGTTCTTTTTATCCAGGCGGGCAAACGCCGCCGCCTCCGCGGCGGGGGGCAGCTGCGGCACCCCGCCCAGCACGCGCACGATCAGCGTGCGCAGCCGCTCCAAAAACGCATGGTCGCAGTCGGGCGCATGCAGCCTGGCAAGTTCCCCTTCGAACAGCATCCCGACGAGCACATATTCCCCGTGCGAAAGCTTTGCATCGCACAACTCAAAGGCATGGGCCGTGGTGTGCCCCAGATTCAGACATTTGCGCAGCCCCTTTTCGTCGGGGTCGCGGCGCACCACGTCCGCCTTAAAAGCAATGTTGGCGGGCACGACCGTGCGCAAAAACGTCCGATCGAACAGGCGGTCGCGGCCCTCCCACAAGGTATCGAACAGCGGCGCGCACAGCGCCCCGTGCTTCACGATCTCACCCAGCCCGCAGCGGATCTCGCGCGCGGGCAGCGTATCCAAAAACCGGCCGTCCACCAACACCCGGCGGGGCTGACGGAAGGCGCCCACCAGATTTTTGACGCCGTTAAGATCGATGGCGGTCTTTCCGCCCACCGACGAATCGACCTGCGCAAGCAGCGTGGTGGGCACCTGTACGAAGGCGATGCCGCGCATGTAGAGCGCCGCAGCCAGCCCGCCGACGTCGCCCGTCACGCCGCCGCCCACGCATACCAGCGTATCGCCGCGGTGCAGTTCGGCCGCGGCCATAGCCCCCAGAAGGGCAAACAGCGTATCCTGCGTCTTATGTTCTTCGCCCGCCGGCATCACGTGTACGGGCGCGCCCGGAAAATACCGTTCGATCGTATCGCGGTACAGGGCGTATACGTTGGAATCGGTAAACACCATGGCGCGGCCGCGGCAGGCGCTCTCGCGCAGGGCGTCCTTTGCACAGACGATCACGCTCTCCTCAACGACGGAGGAACGGATGCGGAACACCCTTCTTCTCATTGCGGCAGCCCCCCGTAGCGCCGGATCGCCTCGTCCATGCGATCGCCGCCCAAACGCCGCGAAACAACCTCGGCAAGCGCCGCGCACACCGCACTTTCGGCAATGCATTCAAAGGCGCGGATGGCGCACACATCGCTGCGTTCGGCGGCGGCGCGCACGGCGGCATGCGTTGCGTAATCGGCCGTCGCCAGCCCGCGCATCAGGGTGGGGATGGGCTTCATCGCCGCGCGCAAAACGATCTCTTCGCCGTTGCTCATGCCGCCCTCGATCCCGCCGGCACGGTTGGTCGTGCGGTAAAACCCGCGCGCCCCGTCGTAAAAAATTTCGTCGTGAACGGCGCTGCCCCGCCGCGCGGCCGCCCCGAACCCGAGGCCGACCTCTACCCCCTTTACCGCCTGAACGCTCATCAGTGCGGCCGAAAGGCGCGCGTCCAGCTTTTCGTCATACGTCATGCAGCTGCCAAAGCCGCTCTTTAACCCCTTTATGCGCACTTCCGCCACGCCGCCGCAGGTATCGCCCGCCGCGGCGCAGGCGTCGATCTGCGCCTTTGCAAGCGTCTCCTTTTCGGCGTCCATCATCGCAAGGTCGGGCAAACGGCGAGAAAGTTCCTCAAACGCATACTCCCGCTCGTCCGAGACGCCGCCCACGGCGCGCACATAGCCGCAAACGGCGATCCCCAGCACGCGCAGATACTGACGGAAGATGCTCCCGGCCGCCACGCGCACGGCCGTTTCGCGGGCGGAAGCGCGCTCCAGCACGTTGCGCGCGTCCTCTCCGCCGAATTTTTTCAGCCCGGTAAGGTCGGCGTGACCCGGCCGCACGGCAGTCAGGCGCCGCGCCGCTCCGTCGCACCCCTCGGGCGCCATGTACGCCCGCCAGTTTTCGTAGTCGCGGTTCCACACCGCGATCGCCACGGGGCTGCCCAAGGTGACGCAGTTGCGCACGCCCGATAAAATTTCCGCACGATCGTGCTCGATCTTCTGCCGTCCGCCGCGACCGTAGCCGCTCTGGCGCACGGCAAGCTCGGCGTCGATCTCACCGAGATCGAGCCGCAGCCCCGCGGGCAATCCTTCGATAATGCCGATCAGTCCCTTGCCGTGCGATTCGCCGGCCGTCGTCAGTTTCATGTGCGTTTACTCCGTATAGTTGGTATAAACGGTATAGTCCGTTGCGTCTGCGCAGACGACGATGCCGCCCACCTCGTCCGTGCGGTACACCTGCACGCCCGCTTCGTCCAGGCGCGCCAGCGTCTCCGCCGCGGGATGCCGGTAGGCGTTCCCCCTTCCGCACGAAACGATCGCCGCCTCGGGCGAGAGCGCCGCCAGCCACGCCTGCGACGTGGCCGTGCCGGAGCCGTGGTGCGCAAGCTTTACAAGGTCGGTCTCCTCCAGGCGCACGCGGTACGGACCGCAGTCAAAAATATCTTCCGACAAGGCTGCCTCGCGCAGGAGTGCGGCCTCGCGTTCCGCCGAAATGTCGCCGCAGAGCAGCACGCCCAGCTCACCGTACCCGATGTACAAAACGGCCGAAGAATCGTTGTCCTCCTGTTCGTCGGCGGCATGCGGCGAAATGCAGGCGATGTACGCGCCGGAATCGTCGGCGATGCAGGTATAGCGCGCCATGCGCAGCTGTCGGCTGCCCGCCGCCTCCGCCGCCCGCACAAGGCGCCTATAGGCCGCCGCGGACGAGCCGAGAGCGGGAAAATACACCGTATCCGCGCCGAACACCCGCAAAATCTCGGAGAGGCCGCCGTAGTGGTCAACGTCGGCATGGGTGGCGATCAGCGTCAGCGAAGCGGGCGCCAACCCCTTTATATAGCGCGCAAGCAGGTTGTTGTGTTCAAACGAGCCGTCGCCGCCGTCCACGATCACCGCGTCGCCGCCCGGGAACTCCACGATCGTGCAGTCGCCCTGTCCCACATCCAAAAAATGGATGCGCAGTTCGTCGGGGCGACGCTCCGGAAAAGAGAGCGCCGGCAGGAGCAGCCGCATGGGCACAATAGAAAACAGCAGGGCAACGGCCGCGGCGCACAGCACGGCAAGCGCGATCTTTGCCGCTCGCAGCAGCTTAAGGATATGGGCGGCTCGCATCCTACGGCGCATCATTTTTTCCGCCGTTTTTTACGGGCGGCGGCGAGGGCGGCGCGGATCTCGCCGATATGCGTCTTTGCCTCGTGATAGCCGATCTCGAACATGGCGTCCGTCGCCGCGCGCGAAATATCCGTCGGTTTAAAATCGTACAAATTGGGACGAAGCATCACGTCCGCCGCCGCATACCCGCGCGACTTTCGGTCGGGCAGGTCGCGCACGGGAACAAAGGCGCCGATGGCCGTGCCCAGCAGACGCGAAATGCGGCTCTTTTCCTCTTCCGGGCGCACGTATGCAGAAAGATCGATGCCTACCACCACGTCGGCGCCCTTTTGTCTGCATACGTCGGCGGGGATGGCGTTGGTAAACGCGCCGTCGTACAGCTTGCGCCCCTCCAATTCCACCCCTCTGAAAAAGGGCGGGATGGCGGCGGAGGCCGTAAGCGCCCGCGCCGTCTTGCCTGCGTCCAGCAACACGCCCTCGTTGGTCTGCCCGTCCGTCGCCCACGCGGCAAATGGAACGGGCAGCGAAGGAATATCGCCTTCCACATACTGTTCCAAAAAGTCCTCGATGTTGCGCATGTCCGAAAAGGGGCGCAGGTTGCGGGCGAACTCCCTTTTGTTCAGCCCCTCCACTATACTCGTCATGTCGGCCCAGGTGTACCCCTTGCAGTAGAGCGCCCCCACGATCGAGCCGATGGACGTACCCGTCACCACGGAAAAGGAGAGGCCCTCCTCCTCAAACGCCTTTAACGCGCCGAGGTGCGCCATCCCCTTTGCGCCGCCGCTGCCCAGCGCCAGCCCCAAAACGGGCTGCGGGCGCGGTCTGCGCGTGAATAACCGTTTGATCCGCGATAACCAGGACATCGATCCACCGAACAACTTTGATTTGTCTTTTATTTTACACGATTTTTTAAAAAATGTAAACCGCTTTGCGCAACTTTCATCTTTTTCCTTCCGATTTCCGCAAGAGGGTTGACGAATGCGCCATACTTTGTTATGATAGGGCGGACCGAAGACCCGCCGTACCGGCCGTGTATTTGCCGCCGCACGGCACACTTTGCCGCGGCAGGACGGAGCGGAGGCCTGCCGCGCCGCCGGGAGGAGACCCCTATGAAACAAAAACCGTTTTTTGCACGACCGCGCAACCTTTGCGTGCTGATCGTATTTGCCGCCTGCCTGCTCGGACTGGCGGCGGGCGTCGTGCGCAACTGCGTGCTGTACGCCGAAGACGGCCTTTCGCAGGCCGTCTTCAGCCACCGCATGTGGTTCAGCCTGCTGTGCGTCGTCATGATGTCCGTCATATTTTTGGCAGAACTGCTCTTCCGCGTCCGCTTTCCCCTGTTTTTGGAACTGTTCGCCGTGGTATTCGCCTTCTGCTCCGTGGCACTTTCCACCGTATACGGGTTTTACGAACGCATTCCCCCGTGGGATACCATCATGCACTTCGCCTCCGGTCCGCTGTTCTCCTCGGTGGGGCTATGCCTTGCGTGGTTGCTGTTCCGCGACAAATTGCAGGGCGCGGGCAGGGCCGTATCGTACGCGCTGTTTGCCCTGCTGTTTGCCCTGGCGGTAGGCTATCTTTGGGAAGTATACGAATACGCCTACGACAGCCTTACGGGAAAATCGCTGCAGGGATGGGAGCTTGGGCTGATAGAAGATCTCGGAAACGGACAATACCTGGTGGACGACAGGCGGGGCTCCGGCCTGATCGACACGATGACCGACCTGATCGTAAACCTGGCGGGCTCGGCGCTGTTCCTCATCCCCGTGTTTGCGGTCTCGCTGAAGCGTCCCGCCGTTTTGGACGGTTTTGCCGCGACCGTCTATCCCCGGCGCACGCGCAGACAACCCCGACGGGCAGCCGCGCAGACGGACGAACAGACGGACCCCGAAAAGAACGCTCCTCAGAAGAAGGGACAGACGGACCCCGAACGGGAAACAACTCCTTCGGAGAACGAACAGACGGCCGCGCAGACGGACGAACGGCCGTAACGCAGCCCGCCGCTCCGCCGTCGCGGCCGAAACAGACCATACGCGTGCGCGCCCTTCCGATCGGAAGGGCGCGCACGCGTTCTCTGTTTGCACTGCGCATGCAGGCTTAATCGTTTTTGTGCGGAAAGCAGCGCGCTTCCAGCCAGCGGGCCACCGCGTCCTCGTCGTTGGAGGCGAGCACCCCCGTAGCCAGCGCCTTTAACTCCGGGGCGGCGTTCTGCACCGCGTAGCGCTCGTCCGCGGCCTCGAACAGCGGCAGATCGTTCGCCGCGTCGCCGAAACACACAAGGCGGCTGCAGCCCAGCCGCTCCTGCAGAATGCGTGCGGCGGCGGCCTTGGAGACATTGGCCGGAAGCACTTCCAGCCAGGGCGCGTCGGTGTAGATATCGCGCGCAAAGATGCAGCGGAAGCGATCTTTCAGGCGCTCGTATGCGGGCGCAAGCTGCTCTTCGCTGTCGCCGATGCAGGCAAAGTAATATACGTCGCCGTCCAACGCCTCGCGCGGGGAAAAAATTTCCCTGGCGCGGCGGTCATCCTCGTAACCAATGCGCGAAAGCACAAATTCCCACTGCGCCCTGCCGCACTTGCGGCGGATGTACGAAAAGCGGTTTTTTCCGTCGATCACGGCATAGGTAAGAGGAAACAGGCCGTGTTCTTCAAACACGCCGTATATTTCGCGCTCCTCCTCTGCGGTAAAGCGCGCCGACCACAGCGGGCGGCGGGTAATGCTGTCCACAATAAACGCACCGTTGTGCACAATGACCGGGATATCCACCTCGATCCCCTTTGTAACGCGCACGGCGGTATCGATGCTGCGCGCCGTGGCATACGAAAAATGCACCCCCGCCTGTACCAGTCGGTTGATCGCGGCGCAGGTATATGCGCTCAGCGTCTGATCGGACCGCAGCAGCGTGCCGTCTAGATCGCTTACGTACAGCGTATCGTTCATCGTTCCCCCCCAATGCTCCTCCGCGCGCAGGCGGCGGACGGCCGACCGGCACGAACGGCGGTCAGGCCTCGTACAAAATGGTCACCGGCCCGTCGTTTTGCTGCGCGATCGTCATATGCGCGCCGAACACGCCGCGCCTTACGCGCACCCCCAGCGCAGCCAGGCGATCGGCCGCATACAGGTACAGCGCTTGCGCCCGCTCGGGGCGCTCCGCTTCGGAAAACGAGGGACGATTCCCCCGCGCCGCGTCGCCGTACAGCGTAAACTGCGAGACGAGCAGTACCTCGCCGCCGACCTCCGAAACGGACAAATTCATTTTGCCCGCCCCGTCCTCGAATATGCGCAGACGCGCGATCTTATCGGCGCATTTTTCCGCCTGCCGCTCGGTATCGCCCGCCTTTACTCCCAAATACACAACAAGCCCGCGTCCGATCTCGGATACGGGCTCGCCGTTTACGGTGAGCGTAGCGCAGTTTACGCGCTGTGCCGCAAATTTCATTATACGCGGCTCATGTATTCGCCCGTACGGGTATCGATGCGGATCACATCGCCCTCGTTGACGAACATGGGCACCTGGAAAATCGCGCCTGTCTCCACCTTGGCGGCCTTGGTTACATTGGTGGCGGTATTGCCGCGCACGCCGGGCTCGGCCTCGATCACCTTCAGCTCCACAAAGTTTTCGGGCTCCACCGAAAACGCGTTCCCGTACAAGAATTTGACGGTGACGCTGTCGTTTTCACGGATATAACGCAGCGCGTCCTCCACCTGCGAATAGTTGAGCGGGGTGAGGTTGAACTCCTCGTCCATAAAGTAGTAGAACTCGCCGTCGTTGTACGAATAGGTCATTTTTTTGGTTTCTACCTGCGCGGTCTCCAGCTTTGCCGTGGGGTTGAACGTCTCGTCCGAAAGGACCTGCCCCGTGACCACGTTCTTCAGCGTGCAGCGCACGAACGCCGCGCCCTTGCCGGGTTTTACGTGCTGGAACTCGGTTACCGTGTACACGCCGCTCTTGTATTCAAACGTGGTACCTTTGCGAATATCGCCTGCCATGATCTGTGCCATTGTTATATCTCCTTGAATTTTTAACTTTACGAATCAAATATTACAGTACGAGCAGCGCGTGCTGCGTCTTGTGCATAAACGAACGCACTTTACCCTCGCATAAATATACGCTGTCCTCGATGCGGATACCGAACTCCCCGGCAAAGTACAGCCCCGGCTCGTCCGAAAATACCATGCCGTCGCACAGCGTCTGTGCGCTGCGAAACGCCAGCACGGGATACTCGTGGATCTGCAGCCCGATCCCGTGGCCCAGCGTATGCGTAAAATACTTATCCAGTCCGTGCTTGCGGAAATATCCGCGGGCGATCTCGTCGGCCTCTCGTCCCGTCATACCGGAGACGAGCGTCTCCTTTACCAGCTCGTGCGCGGCCAAAACGTGCGCGTACATCTGCCTGAACGTATCGTGACGGCCGTCGTCGCCGAACAAAAAGGTGCGCGTGCAGTCCGAACAGTATCCCTCCACCTTGCAGCCGAAGTCGATCAGCACTGCGTCGCCGAATCGCAGCTTTGCATCGCCCGTCTCGTGATGGGGAACGCTGGACCCGGCGCCGAAGGCCACGATGGTCTCGAACGACGTGCCGTCCGCGCCCCGCATGCGCATTTCGTACTCCAAAACGGCGGCGGCCTCGCGCTCCGTCATCCCCTCTTTCAAACGGGGAAGGGTCGCCAGAAGTCCCTCTTCCGCAATGTCGCACGCCCGCGCGATCAGGGCGATCTCCCGCTCCGATTTAACAGTCATGGCGTCGCGCAGGGCGGGCATACAGTCGGTCAACCGAAATCCGCGCTCTTCCAGGCGCTCGCACGCCGCGCGGCTGATAAACGGAAAGGGAACGCCCAGCGTCTTTTGCCCTGCGACCAATTGCAGCGCCCGCTCGAACCCGCCCTCCACAACGCGCACGTCGCCGCCGGAAAGCTGCCGTTCGGCCGCCTCGAAGTAGCGCGCGTCGGCAACAAAGGTGCAAGCGGCGCCGTCACAGATCACATAGCCGTCCGTCGAATAAAATCCCGTAACGTAGCGGCGCAAAAAATCCTGCTCCAAAAAGAGCGCGTCCGCACCGCTTGCGGCAACGATTTGCCGCAGTTTTTCCCGATCCATAATTTTATTATAGCAAAACGCCGTCTGCAAGTCAATAATTTTCCGACAACTGCGCGCCATACTTTATAAAAAAGCCGCGCACGGACACGGCAGGCGAGCCCGCTCCTTGGTTTCGCCGTGCCCGTCTCGTTCTCTTGCCCCGCAGCGCGATACCTGTCGCCGCCCCGCCCTGTCCCGTCGTTCCGACCACAATGACGAAAAGGCGCCCTGCGCCGCCCGAAAGGAGCGGTGCAGGGCGCCATTGCCTGCGTTCTTTGCACGCCGTTACGGCTGCAACCCCTCGTACAAACGCTTCATTGCAAGGGCGTCCTCGGCCTGCGTCCCGTCCGATTCGCTTACGATATACGGCTCCAGCGCAAGCTCCCGCAGCACGCGCGCAAGCGGCGCAAACTCCGGACCGTACACCTCGTCGGCAAAGGTGAGGTGCTTTACTTCGCCCTTGGCGCCGTACATGATCTTGGAAAAATGCACATGAAACGCTTTCATGCGTCCGTACCCGAGGCGATCGATCAGCATGGTAAGCAGCATGCGGTAATCTTCGTCCGTCTTCAAACACCCCTGTCCGCGCGCATTGACGTGTCCGAAGTCGACGCACGGCATATATACGGGATCGATCTCGCAAAACCGCGCGACCTCTTCGGGCGTGCCGATCTGGGCAAGTTTTCCCATCGTCTCGGGGCAGAACGTCATGTCCTGCAGACCGTTCGCATAAATATGATCGCGCAAGATCTGCAGCCGCTGCACCGTGCGCTCCACGGCAGCGTCACGCGTGTCCTTGCCCTGCGCCGCGGGATGAAACACCACCCGCTTTCCGCCCATGGCGCGGCACATTTTGGCACTATCCAGCACGTACGCGTACGATTTGGCCGCCATTTCGTCGTCGGGATTGGCAAAATTGATAAAGTAGGGCGCGTGCACCGAAATTGCCACGCCCTCGGCGGCAAACGCCCTGCCGATGGCGCGCGCCTTTTCTTCGCTCATACGCACGCCCCTTCCGAACGAATACTCAAAACAGTCCAGCCCCATTTGCCTTACATAGGCGGCAGCCTGCTCGGTGTGTTCATATCCGGCCGCATAAAAGCTGATCGAATTGCCGCTCGGTCCGAATCGTATCATGGCTCTTCCCCTTTGGAACGATCCCCCTCTTCGCCCGCTTCGGCGCGCCCCTCCCGCACGCTTGCGGGATCGTCCCCCGCAGTTTCCTCGGCACGCCCTTCCTGCGGTTCCCCGGCCGGATCGGCGTCCGCCGCCCCGGCGGCCGCGTCCAGTGCGAGCTCCTCCGCCGTCTTACGACGGTACACCGTCATGTCCGTTCCCGAATCGCGGATCAGCACGTCCTTGGGATAAAACGGCAGCTTGCACGCCACAAAAATATCGCCCGTGGCGCCGCCGATGTTGCCCGCCTGCAGCAGCCAGATCACCCAAAACCAAACGTCCGAGTGGAAAAACGCCGCCAGCACGCCGAACACGATCCCCCACAACAGGCAGGGCGCCAGCGCGATCAGAGCGTATCGGGATTTATCGAACAGGGCACTGCTGCCGCAATAGGCATAAAAAGGAAGTTTTACGCCGAACACGGGCCTTACCCTGCACAGAAGATACATGACCGCGCCGTGCGTCAACTCGTGCAGCACGATGTAGGCAAGGTACGAAAGGATCAGCACCAACACGGGGACAAAGGTGAACAGCCCGTGTTCGCGCAATTCGACCATGGGGTTGACAATAAACCATCCCCCCGCGATAAACGCAATAAACACCAACACCGCCGAAAGATTTACGACAAGAAACTGCCGTTTGTTGTGCTCCAGGTCGATCTTGGCAAGATAGGTATAGCTATTCGGCAACTCTCTATAACACATGCAATAATCGCTCCTTGTCCCGTTCCAGCTGTTCACGCAGCGCTTCGGGCGAAGAAAAACGCATGACGGGACGAAAATACTCGCGCGGGTATATGCGCACCACGGCGCCGTATAGATCGCCGTGAAAGCCGTGCAAATAGGCCTCTGCCTTTTTTTCCGTCACGCCAAAGGTGGGCCGCGCACCGAAATTGATAATGGCGGGGAACTCCCCCAGCGGCGTCTGCACGGTCCCGCCGTATACGCCCTCTTTGGGGGGAAGTTTTTCGGCGGGAAGCGTCACGTTCAGCGTGGGAAATCCCAAGACCGGGCCACCCACATGCCGGCCGTGCTCCACCGTGCCCTGCGCAAAATAGGGCGTCAGCAAGAGCCTCGCGGCCTCGGCCATGTTCCCCTCCGCCACCGCCCGCTTGACGCGGGAGGCGGAAATTTTTTCGCCTCCGTCATCCAGCAGCGGCAGCACAGACACCGGACAAGGCGCAAGGCGAACGAGCAGCGCGGGCGTGCCCTGCGCCCCGCGGCCGAAACGAAAGTCTTCGCCGCAGAACGCCGCGCGCGCGGCGATGCGCCCGAATAAATCGTTTAAAAAATTTTGCGCGGACGTGGCGCGCAGGCGGTCGTCGAACACATACTCCGCCGCAAACGACAGGCCCGCGTCCGCAAAGATCTCTCTGCGCTCCGCCGCCGTAAACAGCTCGCCGCCCGCCTTTATGCCGTAAAAGGAGGTGAGCCCGACCGCAAGACCGCTTGACTTTGCGGCATACAGCAGCCGCGCATGCCCGCGGTGCAGGCCGTCGAACCCGCCCAGCAGCAGCGCGCACGGCGCGTCGTACCGTTCGCGGGGCCCCAAAACATTTAACATAACTTTTTCTCCGCGCGTGCAAGGCCGTTTTCCACGCGTGCAAGGCCGTAAAAGGCGCCGTCCGCGTACAGCTTGTACAGCCCGTCGGCAACGTCGGCCGCAACGCTTACGCCGTGAAAGATGCGCGCGTCGCCGCAGACGAGCACGGGATAGGGCAGCACGCTGTCGGTCGGAATGAGAAACGCCGCCGCATTCTCCGCCGTCAGCCGATCGAGCGGCACGGCCGTCTCCTCGGTAAAAACGCCGCTTGCCGTGCGGCGCAGATAGGTCATGTAGCCCTGCGTGCCCAGCGCCGCGGCCAGATCGCGCGCCAGCGCGCGGATGTACGTTCCGGCACCGCACACGATATCGAACGCAAACTCCGCGGGGCCCGTCTGCCCGGTCAGGCAAAACGAATGCACCGTAACGCGCCGCTGCGGCAGCTCAAAGTCCTCCCCCGCCCGCGCAAGCGCGTACCCGCGGCGGCCGCCCACCGAGACGGCGCTGTATTTGGGCGGGATCTGAACGATCTCGCCCGTGAATGCGGGCAGCGCCCGTACGATCTCCTCCTCCGAGGGCACGCGCCCCCCTGCGACCGGCGTTCCTTCCCGGTCAAGCGTATCCGTCGTCGCGCCAAAAACAAAGCGCGCCGTATACCGCTTTTGCTTTTGCAAAAAGTAGTCGAACAGGCGCGTGGCGTTTCCCACGCCGACGGGGAGTACGCCGCAGGCAAGCGGGTCGAGGGTCCCCATGTGACCGCAGGATACATGCAGCAGACGCTTTACGCGGTTGACCGCTGCAGCCGAACTTACGCCCTCCGGTTTGAAAAGATTTAAAAACCCCGTCATACGGGCAGCCTCTGCAATACGGCGTACCGCAGCTTGTCGATCGCCTCTTCCGAAGGACCGAACAGCATGCAGCCGGAGGCAAGCACGTGCCCGCCCCCGCCGAACAGTGCGGCCACCTCGTTTACGTTTACCGCGCCTTTGGAGCGCAGCGAGGCCTTATACTGCCCGCGCTTTACCTCCATAAGGCATACGCTCACTTCCACCGTGTCCACCGTAAGCGCAAAATCTACAATGCCCTCCGTTGCATCCTGCTGCAGGCCGTACCGCTGCAGCATCTCCTGCGTGACGACTGTCACGGCCAACCGGTCGTCCAGGTCGTAGCGCAGCGCCGTGATCGCCTCGGCGTACATCTGTGCGCGCCGCCTGCTCTGCTTTTTAAAAATTTCGTAAGTGACGGCGCTCACGTCCGCGCCCGCGTCCGCGGCATAGGCGGCGGCGCGGAAGGTATCGCCGTTGACGTCGCTGTGCGAAAAGGCGCCCGAGTCGGTCACCATACCCATCATAAGGTAGTTTCCTGTAAGCGCGTCCGGCGTAATGCCCGCCAGCCGGATAAGCTCTGCAATATTTTCGCAGTTGCTGGCGCGCGGCCGCACAAAGTTATAGCGGCAAAAGCGGGTGTTGGAGACATGATGGTCAATGTTTACGGTCAGCTTGCGCTTTTTTACCCCCTCCGTAAACACCGGCTGAAGCAGACCGAGGCGCGCCTCGTCGCTCGAATCGACGCAGATATACGCCTCCGCGTCGATCGAGGGCCGCTGCCCGATCGCGGAAACGCCCTCCAAAAAGAAAAATTTTTGCGGCACGGCGCCTTCGTTTACCACCTCGTTGCGGACGCCGAGCATAAAAAGAGCGCGGGAGAGCGCCATTGCGCTGCCGATCGTATCGCCGTCGGGGCGCATATGGGTAAAGATCACCGCGCTTTTCAGACGTTTTAAAACGTCTGCGATCTCCTGTAACGTATTCACTTTTCCGAATCCTTTTGGTGGAGCGACTCGAACAATTCATCCATATGCGAGCCGTATTCCATACTCTCGTCCGCCAAAAAGGTAAGCGACGGAACGGTGCGCATGCGCATCACCTTCGAAAGCTCGTGCCGCACAAACCCCGCGTTCTCCCGCAAAATTTCAAAGGAACGCGCCTTTTCCTGCGGCGTCTTTGCAAAGATGCTTACATAGATCTTTGCCGTCTTTAGATCGGGCGCGACGTCTGCCTCCGTCACGCTGATCAGTCCCTTCAGCTCCGGTTCGCGGTCTTTGAGTTCGCCCGCGACGATCGCGGCGATCTCCTTTTGAAATTCGCCGTTCAGGCGATCGGTGCGTTTGGTCATGCCTTTGGAAGCTCCTCGATGACGTAGCATTCGATAAAGTCGCCGATCTGGATCTCGTTGAAGTTTTCGATGGCGCAGCCGCACTCCAGCCCGGCGGCGACTTCTTTTACGTCGTCTTTATAGTGTTTCAACTGCTTTACGTTGCCCTCTACGATCATAACGTCGTTGCGGTAAATACGCAGTTTTCCGCCGCGCACCAATCGCCCCTCGGTAACAAGGCAGCCCGCCACCGTACCGACGCCCGTAATGCGGAACGTCTGGCGCACCTCGGCCTTGCCCATGTACACCTCTTTATATTTGGGCGAAAGCATGCCCTTGAGCGCCGCCTCCATGTCGTCGAGCAGTTCGTAGATGATGCGGTACAGCCTTACGTCCACGTGGTTGCGTTCGGCCAGCGCCTTGGCCTTGGTATCCGGACGCACGTTAAAACCGATGATGATCGCGTTGGCGGAATCGGCAAGCGAGACATCGCTCTCGCTGATCGCGCCCGCCGCGGCGTGGATGACCTTTACGTGCACTTCCTCGTTGGAGAGCTTTTCGAGCGAACCCTTCACCGCCTCTACCGAGCCCTGCACGTCTGCCTTGACGATCACATTCAGATCTTTTACGTTGCCCGCCTCTACCTGACGGAACACGTCGTCCAGCGTGATCTTGCCCGTCTCGCGGATCATCGATTCGCGCTGCTTGTTTTTGCGCTCCTCCTGCACCTGTTTCATCAGCGTGGCTTCCACGGCAAAGATGGCGTCGCCCGCGTTGGGAACGTCTTCCAGGCCCAGAACGGAAACGGCGGTGGAGGGGCCCGCTTCCTTTACGGTGCGGCCCTTGTCGTCGATCATGGCGCGCACGCGTCCCACCGTGGTGCCCGATACCAGGTTGTCGCCCGTGTGCAGCGTGCCGTTCTGCACCAGCACGCTGGCCATGGGGCCCTTGCCCTTATCCAGCTTGGCCTCGATGACCACGCCCCGTGCCCTGCGGTCGGGATCGGCCTTCAATTCACGCATTTCGGCGACCAGGTCGATATCTTCCAGCAATTTATCGATGCCCATGCCCGTCTTGGCGGAGATGGGTTCTACGATGATATCGCCGCCCCACTCCTCGGGCACCAGGTCGTACTTCATGAGTTCCTGCTTTACGCGGTCGGGCTCGACGTGCGGCTTATCCATTTTGTTGAGCGCTACGATAATGGGCACGTCCGCCGCCTTGGCGTGATCGATCGCCTCTACCGTCTGCGGCATGATGCCGTCGTCGGCGGCCACCACCAGCACCACGATATCCGTCACCTTTGCACCGCGGGCGCGCATGGCGGTAAAGGCCGCGTGACCGGGCGTATCGATAAAGGTGATCTTTTTCCCTTCGCCGAACGAAACGGTGTAGGCGCCGATGCTCTGCGTAATGCCGCCAGCCTCCCCTTCGGTCACGTTGGTCTTGCGGATGGCGTCCAAAAGCGAAGTCTTGCCGTGGTCTACGTGCCCCATCACCGTTACGACGGGCGCGCGCGACACCAAATTTTCGCCCTCCTCGCCGTGCTCCTTCAGCAGCGCGTCCTCCGCCGTTTCGGCGGGCTTGTATTCGAGATCGATGCCGAGCTCCAGCGCAAGATAGGCCGCATTGTCGTAATCCACCGACTCGTTCACCGTCTTCATGACGCCCTCTTTGAACAGGCGCTTGGTGATCTCCACCGCCGAAATGCCCAGCTTTTCCGAGAGCACTTTGATGGGGATCTCCCTTGAGGTGACCACGGCGTGATCGATCTTAATGGTCTGCGTCTCCTTGCGCGCATTCTTTTTGCCGAAGCGCGCCTTACGGTAGCCGCTCTTATCCTCGTCGAAGTCGCCGATGCTGGCGCCCTGCTGGCGCTGCAGCGCACGTTTGTTGACGGGACGGCGCTGCTCGACGTACGTCTTTTCGAACTTTTTGGGCGCCTCTCTGCGCGGAGCGGCGGGCGCGGGCGCGGGCGCTGCGGGGCGCCCCCCCGCAGGCCTTGCCGCAAATCCGGGTCTCGCGCCGCCCGGCGCCGGTCTGGCCCCGGCGGGACGCGCCCCCGGTCCGCTCTGCGGGCGGGGAGGATATGCGGGACGGCCCTGCTGTCCCGCGGCGGGACGCTGTGCGCCGCCGTAAGGGGGTCTGCGGTCTCTGCCGCCCTCGGCGGGGCGGAAGGTGGGCCGCTGCGCCGCAGGCTGCGCGGGCCGGTTGGACGCCTGCTCGCGCGCGGGCTGCGCGGGTCGGGCCGGCTCCGGCTGCGCCGCCTTGGCCGACACGGCCGCGGCCTGCGGCTGTCCGGCAGCCTCTGCCGCGGGCGCAGCGGGAACTGCGGGCACGGCGGGTGCCTGCTCGGCGGGCGCCTCCTGTACTTGCGCCGCCCGTGCCTGTTCGGCAGCCTCGCGGGCACGCGCCGCCTCGGCGGCAAGTTCCTCTTCCCGCCGACGGGCCTCTTCCTCCGCGCGGCGCGCAGCCGCGGCGGCCTCCATTTCATCGAGCTTTTTCATCAACTCCGCAAGCTTTTTTTCACCCGCGGAGATGTTCTTGCTCAATTCAGCCGTCGCGCCGTCGCTCAAAAGCGTTTTTAATGTATCGATGTTTTCGTATGCCATACGTATCCTCCGAATTGCCGCCCGCCCCTGCGGGCGCCGCGCCGTATTCTTCCCTTACTCTGCCGCGCCGTCTGCGCATTCGCGCACGATCGCCTCGGCCAAATGCTGCTCGCGGACGGCCGCGACCTTGCAGGCGTCCTTGTGTACCAGCGTCTCCAGCCCGTTCACCCACACCAGCGGACAGGCAAACCGGTCTGCAAGGCGTGCGATCTCCTTTCGGGTGCCTGGCGAGGCCGCCTCGTCCGCCACGATCAGATACACTCTGCCGCGCACGGCCGCAGCCGCGTTTACGCCCAGCGCAAGTTTCCCCGCGCGGCGGCAAAAGCCCAAATAGCTTGCCACTTTAGCGCTTTCCAAGAAACTCCTCCTCGACCTGCGCATACACTTCCTCGCTCACGTCCGCCGAAAACGCCTTGTTGAGCAGGCGGTAGCGGCGCAGCTTGCGGATGCAATCGGCGCTGTCGCAAATATATGCGCCCCGCCCGGGAAGTTTGCCCGAAAAATCAAGACGCACTTCGCCCTGCGCGCTGCGCACGATGCGCAGCATCTCCTTTTTCGGCTTCTCTTCCCGACAGGCGATGCAGGTGCGCATGGGAATTTTTTTTTGCTTTTGGGCAGGCATTTATTCCTCCGCCGCAGGGTCTTCTGCAGACGCGTCCAGGTTCATTTTTGCGGCGGCCGATTCGCTTTTTACGTCGATCTTCCAGCCCGTCAGCCGCGCCGCAAGGCGCGCGTTCTGCCCGTCACGGCCGATAGCAAGCGACAGCTTTTCGTCGGGAACGACGGCAATGGCCGACTTTTCGCTCATCTGCGTCACCGAAATAACGGTGGCGGGCGAAAGCGACTTGGCAATAAACTCCAGCGGATTTTCGCTCCACAAAATGATATCGATCTTTTCGCCGCCCAACTCCGCCACGACGGCGTTGACGCGCGCGCCCTTGTTGCCCACGCAGGCGCCTACGGCGTCGATGCGCGCATCCTCCGATGCGATGGCCATTTTGGTGCGGTGTCCCGGCTCGCGCGAGATCGCCTTGACGATCACCGTTCCCTGCTTTATTTCGGGCACTTCCTCTTCAAACAGGCGCTTTACAAGCCCCGGCGCGGAACGCGATACCAGCACCTGTGCGTTCCTGCCGCCGCTCTTTACGCGCTTTACGTACACCTTTATGCGGTCGCCCACGTTGTAGCGCTCGCCGGGCACCTGGTCCTGCGGGAGCATCAGCCCCTCGATCTGCCCCTTGCCCAGCTCGATATACACGTTGCGTGCGTCCACCTTGCGCACGAGGCCGCTCATCAGTTCGCCCTCCTTATCGGAAAACTCCGAGAGGGTGTTGTCGCGCTCCGTCTCGTGGATCTTTTGCAAAATGACCTGTTTTGCCGTCTGCGCGGCGATGCGGGTAAACTCTTTGGGCGTAAACTCTTCGGACAAAACGTCTCCCGCTTTGACGCTCTTTTTGATCGCCTGCGCGTCCGAAAGCGCGATCTCGCCTTCGCCCGGCTCGTCGCTCTCCACCACCGTGCGGGTCAGGAAAAAGCGGATGGTCCCCTTTTCGGGATTGAGCCGCACTTCTACGTTGCCCGTATCGCCCACAAACTGCTTTTTATAGGCAGACGCGAGCGCGCCCTCCAGTGCCTCGATAAACGCCTCTTCCCCGATCCCCTTTTCACGTTCCAGATCGGCCAGCGCCGCAAAAAAATCTTTGTTGATCATCGCTGCAAACTCCTTATATTTCCGTATGTCGGTTGTTGAACGCCGTTGGCGTTATACCTCGATCAAAAGACAGACTTTCGACGTCTTGGAAAAGGGCAGGCGTTTTTCCCCTGCCGCGGTCTCCAGCACGATCGTTTCGCCGTCGAATGCGCGCAGCGTCCCCTCGTAGTACTTTTTCCCCTCGAAGGGCGCGTAAAAATGCACCTCCACCGCCTCGCCCGTGTGGCGCGCAAAGTCGCGCTGCGTACGGAACGGACGGTCGAGCCCGGGCGACGAACAGTTCAGCGTGTACGCCTCGCCGTAGGTAGGGTCCAGCGCGTCGAGGGGGGCGTCCACCGCGCGATGGACCGCCTCGCACAAATCAAGATCGACGCCGCCCGGCGCATCGATCACAACGGTGAGCGCGCGCGTACGGGCGTCCCACGTGACCTCTACGAGCTCCGCCCCCTCGCGCGCGGCGATCGGCCGCAAGAACTCTTCGATCTCCCGCATGGGTCTTATGCGCATCGGTCCTCTCCTTCCCCCGCACGGCGGCGCGGGGCCGCATAAAGAAATGAGAGCGGAAAACCGCCCTCAATCCCTTTCAGATTAAGACTATATTCAGTATACCACACTTTCCGGCAGATTGCAAGCGTTTTACACAAATTTTTCCTGTTTTTACACCGACGCACGCAAAAAGCGTTCAGTCGAGCCCGCCGTTCATGCGCACAAGCTCAATAAAAATTTTGGCCGTGACAAAGGCGTCGTCAAAGGCGCGGTGATGGTTGAAGGTGAACCCGAAAAAGTCGGCAACATTGTTGAGTTTGTTATGCGTCAAATGAAGGATGCGCTGCGACATGGCAACGGTATCGTACTGCGGTTGGTCAAAGGAAAATCCCTCCTGCTCGCCGTAGTAGTGGATAAACTTGAAGTCGAAGGCGATGTTGTGCGCCACCAGCGCGCAGCCCGCCGTAAACTTGTAAAAGTCGGCAATGACATCCCCGATCCCGGGTGCGCCGAGCAGCATGTCGTCGGTAATGCCGGTCAGTTTTACGATCTCGTCCGAAAGGCGCACGGGACAGGCGACAAAGGTAGAAAACTTTTCGCAGATCTTGCCGCCGCGTACCTTTACGGCGCCCACCTCGATGATGCGGTCCATCGCCCCCATGGCGGGCGTGGTATTCAGGCCCGTCGTCTCCAGATCGAATACGACGAACTCGCGCTCGCAAAAAGCCTGCGGGAGGGGCGCGCCGCCGAACAGCGTGGCCTGCACGGGATCGCTGGCGGGGACGGGGAACACCGCGCGGTACTGCGCCGGCACGGGACGCGAGGGGCGCGCCTCGGGCACAAAGTCCGCGGGGGGCGTTCCGCGGTCCAGCTTTTTTGCGCGGAAAGAGAGGCTGCCGTTGTACAGCTCGTTGTCTCCCGTCAGGCACACGCCGTCGCCCGCCGCCACGGCGCGGACCTTATCTACCGTTGCCTGCTTGGAAAAATACGAGGCACGCAGCTGCCCGGTGCCGTCCGAGAGAGTAATGGAAAAATAGGGTTTTCCCGCCTTGGTGGCGCGCTCTTCGATATACGACACCGTGCCGCATACGGTGACGCCCTGCGCCTCCTGCACGAGATCGGCGATATACAGCGCGTACTTCGGCTTTGCGCCGTCGATCGCCGTGTACCCGGCGATCTCGAACATACGGGGGGCGGCCACGTATTCCGCCGCGGGCGGCACCTCGCGCTCGATCTCGCCGCGTTCCTTGGCGCGAAAACGCACTTCGCCGAACCATGCGCCGCAAAAGCTGCGCTGCAGCGCCTCGCTCACCGCGTCCAGCACGCCGTCCGAGGTCACCCTGTCCCCCTCCACTTCGCCGACGTCGATATAAAACCGTCCGCCGCCGTCGTCGATGACGACTTCGATATCTCCTGGGTCGACAAACGCCGCCACCGCGGGGAACCGCGTCTTTAAAATATCCGCCACGGCGCGCCGCACGCCGGCCGCGTCGGGAACGGCCTTTTTTACGTCGGCTTCGGCCGTGAACCCGGCGGGCACATAGCGCGCGGAAACTTCGCAGGCGTATGCAACGTCCTCCTGCGTGTACGAAAGATCCGTCAGCAAAAAAAACGTGACCCGCCTGCCCGTCACCGCGATCTTTTTCAATACGGCGCGCGACAGGCCGGCGCTCTTTCTGATCTCTTCCAAATATGCCTTGCTCTTCATTGCAGCAGCGTTTCCAGTTTTTTAAAAAATACCTGCTCGGCGGCGGTCCGCTCCACCCGCTCGTCGGGCAGCCCTTTTTGCATGATCACGCAGTATTCGCTGCCCCCGGCAATGCCGAGATCGCACCCGCGCGCCTCGCCCGGGCCGTTGACCACGCACCCCATAACGGCGACTTTCAGCCGCTTTTTTACCGTGCGCACGCGCTCGTTGACGCGCGCGGCCATGCCGATGCAGTCGTAGCGGCAGCGGCCGCAGGTAGGACAGGCCACCACCTCCACGTAGTCGCGCTCCAGTCCGCAGGCGCGCAAAATGTTGTGCGCCGCATACACCTCCTTAACGGGATCGGCGGAGAGCGATACGCGGATGGTCTCGCCGATGCCCTCCAGCAGCAGCGCGCCGATGCCGACGCTGCTCTTTACGATGCCCGCCTCCTCGGTCCCGGCCTCGGTCACGCCCACGTGCAGCGGATAGTCGCAGCGCCGGCGCAGCAGCGTATACGCGCGCACGGTGAGCGGAACGTCGGAGGCTTTTACCGAAATGACGATATCGTTTACCCCGTGCCGCTCCAGTGCCGCCGCGTTATGGAGGGCGCTTTCCACCAGCGCCTCGGCGCTGCGGCCGTACCGCTCCAAAAAGTGTTTTTCGATACTGCCCGTATTGGCGCCGACGCGCACGGGAACGCCGTGCGCCTTTACGCAGTCCGCCACCAGCGCGATCTGCGCCTCGCCGCCGATGTTGCCGGGATTGATGCGCAGTTTGTCCGCCCCGTTTTCCACGGCCAGCACGGCAAGTTTTGCCGAAAAGTGAACGTCCGCCACGACGGGGATATCCACCCGTGCGCGGATATGCCCGAGGGCAAGGGCGTCCGCCTCGTCCGCCACGGCGACGCGCGCAATGTCGCAGCCCGCCTTTTGCAGACAAACAATTTGAGCGACGCTTGCTTCCACGTCGCTCGTCTTTGTCGTCGTCATGCTCTGTACGGCAATGGTCCCGCCGCCCAAAAGGACGCCGCCCACACGCACCTTACGGATCATTTTTTCTCCTCTTCCTTTTTTTCCATCATGCTCTGCAGTTCGGCCATGAACGAAGAGATATCCTTAAACGAGCGGTACACCGAGGCGTAGCGCACATACGCCACCTCGTCCAGCTTCTTCAGGCCCTCCATCACCATTTCGCCGATCGCCTTGGAAGAAATTTCCTGTTCCATCGAATTGTAAATGCGCTTGGCGATCTCCTCGGCCAGTTCGTCGATCTTTTCGATGGGAACGGGACGCTTTTCGCACGCCTTGATCACCCCGCGCTTGATCTTGCCCAGATCGAACGCCTGGCGCGTTCCGTCTGCCTTTACGACAAGAATGGGCGATACCTCTATCGTCTCATACGTCGTAAACCTTCTGCCGCAGCCCAGGCATTCCCTGCGGCGGCGGATGGTACGCTCGTCGTCCGCCGAGCGCGAATCGATCACCTTGCTCTCCGTACAGTTGCAATACAAACAGCGCATATACCCCCCCCCGATCGCGTATCTTGTGGTACTACTTTGTATAGTATACCATATTTCTTTTGATTTGTAAAGGGTTTTAAGAAAAAAACCGTGTCCGCGATCACCGCGCCCGCCCCGTACGCGCCGAAAAAAGGTTACAAAAAAAGTACAGGCCGCCGACCGGCCCAGAACAAACGCCCCGTACCCGCGGGAAGAGATATAAGAACGCGGCGACGCACGCCGCGCCGCAAAGGAACGCCTCTCGCCGCCGACCGATCCTTTTCCGCGTGCCGTACGCATGGCAGTTCCGTCCCGGGCATCGTCATACCCATGACCGGCCGAGCACAACTGTGCCGCAAAACCGACCGAACGGACATGCGCTCGCCGCCCGCAAAGGGGCCCGCCGAAGGCTCTTTTCCCCCATCTCCCCTTGCAAGGGGAGGTGGCTTGCCGCAGGCAGGACGGAAGGGTTTTTACCAACGTCCCCCGTTTACGACCCTCCCGCCTCGCTGCGCTCGGCACCCTCCCTTACGCAGGGAGGGCAAGATAAGGATGCAGAACATTCGTTTTCGCAATAAACATCCGCCGGCATAGCCGGTGGTTTTTTCAGTTTCCTTCTCCTGCGGCGCGTGCCGCCATAGGCGGGGTGGGCTGTTAGCCCTCAGATTACCGGCTGCGCGCAAGCCGCGCCTGTGACGACCCGACAGTCATGCAATTGTTACTTGTTACCCGTAAACGGGCCTTTTCTGCGCTTAATTTTTTCACCTTTATCCTCGCTCCTCTTTCACTATTATTTTTTTTCCTTTTCTGTTTGTTTTTCTTCTATTTTTTACCTTACCGTTATTTCCGTCTCTCCTGCTCTTTTTTGCGCATCGGCAAAGCCTCTCTCGAACCCGCAACCGATCCGCGGCTTTTGCGAAACAAAAAAATGAGCCCGGGCAGACCCGCGCTCA
This sequence comes from uncultured Clostridia bacterium, assembly GCA_944354035.1. Lineage (GTDB taxonomy): Bacteria > Bacillota > Clostridia > Christensenellales > Borkfalkiaceae > Gallimonas. The sequence goes on from CALVPS010000005.1 coordinate 24,034, forward strand.
TTTTCGAACGATCGTATATATATCCTCGCTTTGCACTGTCCCGCATCGGTACGGGGCAACGCACGGAACGGCATTACAGCCGTGCCACGCCCGTTCTTCTCGCTGCGGTCTTTACCGCCTCGGCCACCGCGTCTTTTACGCGCGGATCGAAGGAATCGGGAATAATGTAATCGGGGCGCAGCTCTCCTTCGGGAATGACGCCCGCGATCGCCTCGGCCGCGGCGATCTTCATTTCGTCGTTGATGTCGCGCGCACGCACATCGAGCGCGCCGCGGAAAATGCCCGGAAACGCCAGCACATTATTGATCTGGTTGGGGAAATCGCTACGACCGGTACCCATGATGCGGACGCCCGCCGCTTTGGCCTCGTCGGGCATGATCTCGGGAACGGGATTCGCCATGGCAAAAATAATGGGATCGGGCGCCATGGTCTTTACCATGTCCGCCGTGAGGCTGCCCGGCGCGGAGACGCCGATGAATACATCTGCGCCGCGAATGACTTCGGCAAGGCTGCCCTTCTTTCTTTCGAGGTTGGAAATTTTTGCCATTTCCGTCTTGATCTCGTTCAGGCCGTCGCGCCCCTCATAGATCGCGCCTTTCCGGTCGCAGAGAATGACCTTTTTCAGTCCCCTACTCATCAACAGTTTGGTGATGGCGATCCCCGCCGCGCCCGAACCGTTGACCACGACGGAGAGTTCTTCCATCGTTTTGCCCGCCAGCTTTAACGCGTTGATCATGGCGGCCAGCGTCACCACCGCCGTGCCGTGCTGATCGTCGTGGAAAATGGGGATGTCGCACACCTCTTTCAGGCGCTTCTCGATCTCGAAGCAGCGGGGCGCGGAGATGTCCTCCAGGTTGATCCCGCCAAAACTTCCGGCCAGCAGCTGCACCGTTTTAACGATATCGTCCACGTTCTTGCTCCTCACGCACAGGGGGAAGGCGTCCACATCGCCGAAAGTCTTGAACAGCGCGCACTTGCCCTCCATGACGGGCATGCCGGCCTCGGGGCCGATATCGCCCAACCCCAGCACGGCGGTCCCGTCGGTGACCACCGCCACCAGGTTGGCGCGACGGGTATACACATACGAGAGGTCTACGTCCTTCGAAATTTCCAGACAGGGCTCGGCAACGCCGGGCGTGTAGGCCACCGCAAGCTCTTCGCGGTTGGTAATGGGCGCGCGGGTCACCACCTCTATCTTCCCCTGCCACTCTCTGTGCTTTTGCAAAGCATACTGTTTTTTATCCATGATCGTACTGCTCCTTTAAAAAGTTTTTCTTAAATTTTTTTGTCTGTACCACATTGCCCGCGCGCCGCTTACAGCCGCAGATGATCCATAAACGCGCGGATCTGCGCGGCCGAGTTACGCAGACGCTCAAGCTCTTCTTCGGTAAAATCGTAGGGAAGATACGCTCTTACGCCGGTCGCGTCCAAAAACGAGGGCACGCTGATGGCCACGTCGCCGATGCCGTAATAGTCGTCTAAAACGCTTGTCACGCTGAAGATGCTGCCGCGGTTTTTCAGCACGGTCCCGGTGAGCTCCGCGGCGATCGCGGCGATCGCATAGTTGGTGACCCCCTTGCGTTTGATGACCTGTGCGCCGGACGAAACCGTTTCGCGCATGATCTCCTCTTTATCCAGCACGATGCCGCGCTTTTCGCAAAACGAATCCAGCCCCATGCCCGAAACGTGCACCGAACTCCACACCGCAAACTGACTTTCGCCGTGCTCGCCCGCGGTAAAGCCGTGGATGTTGCGGATGTCCGCGTCCGTCTTTACGCTCAGCAGATAGCGGAAGCGCGCGCTGTCGAGCACGGTGCCCGTGCCGAAGACGCGACCGCGGGGCAGCCCGCTCTCCTTTTGAATGACATAGGTGATGACGTCTACGGGGTTTGAAACGACCATAACGGCGCCGTCTTTGTAATACTTTTTTAAATTGGCCACCACGTCGCGCGCGATGGCAATGTTTTTGGCCGCCAGATCCAGCCGCGTCTCGCCGGGCTTGCGGCCGACGCCCGCCGTAACGATGGTGAGGTCGCTGTCCGCAATGTCTTCGTATGTGCCGCAATGGATATCCATCGAGCCCATCGTGATCAGCCCGTGGCTGATATCCATCGCTTCGCCTTCCGCCTTTTCGCGGTTGACGTCGATGATGGCGATCTCCGAAGCAAGGCGCTGCGTCGCAATGGAAAAAGCCGCGGCGGAGCCGACCGCCCCCGCGCCGATGATACTGACTTTTGTAGGTTTTCTTTCCATAAATCCCTTTCCCCGGCACCCTTGTTCGGGCGCCATCTTTTCGGCGGAAGAGCAAATGCCCGAAATCCCGCAACATAATTTATTATACCATACAAAGCGGCGTGTTACAAGGACTTTTTTGCAAATTTTTGTGATTTACCGGACATTTTTTGGCACGCTTTCAAAGAAAGCGCCCTTTCTCCGCGCGGCAAAAAGAAAGCTCCCGCCCGCGTCATACGTTCGCATGAACGCGCGCGTTTTCCCCGCGCGGCAGAACGCCGCCGCCCGCTCGAACAACGCCGTCTCCGTCACGTCGACGTTCTTTGCGATAAACGCCGCAAGCTCGTCCATCTGCGCCTCGCTTTGCAGCATTGTCACGATCATTTTGACCGCCTCTTCGGACAGTTTAAAATCGACCGGGATCTTTATGAACAGTTTTACCGCCTCTTTGTTCTCCCGCGTTACCTGCATGGCCCCCTCCGCAAAGCGACCGGCCGGGCACACGGAATGTCCGCGGCGCAAACCTTCCGACCTGTCTGCGGCCATCATAACACGCCGCGTAAGAAATGTCAATCCCGCGCGGCAGAACCCCACCCGCGTCTTCGCACCGCAAGCGGCGCGCGCCCGCGCAGTACGGCGTTCCCGATGCCGCGGATATCACAATAAAATACAAATGACGCCGCCCTTCCCTTCATTGACGATGCGCGTTACCGTGCGCCGCATCTTCTGCTGCACCGTTTCGCCCATAGCGCGGTTTTTTACGGAGAGTTCCTCGCCCAGCAGGTCTTTCAGCGTCCGCCCGAACATGTTGGTGTTCCACACGCGCGCGGGCTCGCTCTCCATCTCCTCCGAAAGTTTTTTTACGAACGCCGCACTCTGCGCCTCGTTGCCCAGCGCGGGACGCACTTCGCCGCTCACATCCACGCGGATGACGTGATAGCTGGGGGCGTCCGCATGCAGCCGCACGCCCACGCCGCCGCCCCGCTTTACGACGGCGGGCTCCGCCAGGTTCATTTCGTCCTCTTCGGGCGGGACAATGCCGTAGCCGAACTGCCGGGCGTCCTCAAACGCCTTACCCACCCGCTCGTACAGTTTTTTGGCCGCGGCAAGCCGCGTACAGTAGCGCATCAGCGACAGCGCGTCCGAGAGATCTTCGCCGCACTGTTCGCCCAGCACGCCGTAAAATACGCCCTCTTTTGCCTCGGCGCGGCAGCGCACCTGCCCCGTTGCCGCGTCCATCTGCACGTCGCGGGGCGGATCCAGCCGTTCGCTCTGCGCAAACAGCGTATCCAGCAGCGCACAATCGCTCATCTTGCACAACTTCGGCGCAAGGGCGCGCACTTCGTCCAGCGCCTCTCGCATCGGCGGCGCGTCCGCCTCGAGAATGCGCATCCAGTCGGGAAGGTCGATATCGACCGACGTGACGGGGAACTCGTACAGGACGCGCTCCAGCACCGCCGTCAGCTGCGCCGCGTCGGCGCGCTCCGCGTTGAGCGCCACAACGGGCGCGGCATATTTTTCTTCCAGCGCGGCGCGCAGCGCCTCCGCCTCGTCCGGCGCGCGGCAGTTGAGTACGATCACGTAGGGCTTCCCCAGGGCGGCAAGTTCGGCCCGGGCGCGCTCCTCCGCCGCCTCGTAGGCGGAGCGCGGCAGATCGGCCACCGAGCCGTCCGTCGTGACCAGCACCCCTATGGTAGAATGGTCGCGGATGACGCGGCGCGTCCCCTCTTCGGCGGCCTCTTCAAAGGGGACGGCATCGTCGCTCCACGGCGTATGCACCAATCGCGGCGCGCCGTCCTCCTCAAAGCCGCCCGCGCCCTCTACCCAATACCCCACGCAGTCGATCAGCCGCACGCGCGCCGAAGCGTTTTTGGTCCTGATCTGCGCGGCCTCCTCCGGCACGAACTTCGGCTCGGTCGTCATGACCGTCTTACCCGCGGCCGACTGCGGCAGTTCGTCTACGTACCGCTTTTTTTTGGCGCCCGTTACCTGCGGGAGCACCAGCTCCTGCATAAATTTTTGGATAAACGTCGACTTTCCCGTGCGAACGGGCCCCACGACGCCGATATAGATATCGCCGCCCGTGCGCATGGCGATGTCCTCGTACACGCCGAATGTTTTCATACCCCGGTTGCCCTCCGTATTTTTGGCTCTACGCTACTGTATGCCGCCGCGCCGACGAATATGACCGCGCAGAGGCGATCCGTCCGCGGAACGCGCATCGCCGTGCGGCAAGGGCGCGGCAAAGAGGCATTGCGGTACCCCGCGCGCGCATGCGGTCCCGCCGCCCCTGCAGGGGCGGCGGGACCGCGGCAAAGGGACAAAACGGCATAAACATACGTTTGCAGTTTGTTTGACATTTTTTTAAAAAGCGGGTATAATCATCCATATCGCCATATACGGAAAAACGGCTTGCCTGCGGGCGAATCCCGCCGTTTTTCGGGGAGCGCTCATGCAGGAACAGCAAACACTTTTTGACCGCGAAACGGCGCAGCCGCTGGCGGCAAGACTGCGGCCGCGCACGCTGGAGGAATACTGCGGCCAAAAACATCTGCTGGGCGAAGGCAAGGTGCTGCGCCGCCTGATCGAAAACGACGCCGTGGGCTCTATGATCTTTTGGGGCCCGCCCGGCGTGGGAAAGACCACGCTGGCACGCATCATCGCCCATCGCACCAAGGCCGCCTTTATCGACTTTTCCGCCGTGACGAGCGGCATAAAAGAGATCCGCCAGGTGATGGAGCAGGCCGAAAAAAACCGCCGCTTCGGTGAAAAGACCATTCTGTTCGTCGACGAGATCCACCGCTTTAACAAGGCGCAGCAGGACGCCTTTTTGCCCTATGTAGAAAAAGGCAGCATCATCCTCATCGGCGCCACCACCGAAAACCCCTCGTTCGAAGTCAACGGGGCCTTGCTTTCGCGCTGCAAAGTGTTTGTGCTGCAGGCGCTGCAGCCCGACGAACTGTACGAGCTGCTCTGCCGCGCCCTGAAAGACGAGCGCGGGTTCGGCAACCAACGGGTGGAAATTTCCGACGACCTGTTAAAGACGATCGCCGCCTTTGCCAACGGCGACGCGCGCGCCGCCCTGTCCACACTGGAAATGGCGGTCCTGAACGGTACCTACGACGGCGAAAAGGCCGTCGTCACCGCCGAGACCGTAGAGCAATGCACCTCCGAAAAATCGCTGCTGTACGACAAGAACGGCGAAGAACACTACAATCTGATCTCCGCACTGCACAAGTCCATGCGCAATTCCGACCCGGACGCAGCGGTATACTGGCTGGCGCGCATGCTGGAGGCGGGCGAAGACCCGCTGTACGTTGCGCGGCGCGTCACGCGGTTCGCAAGCGAAGACGTTGGCCTGGCCGACCCGCGCGCGCTGGAAATTGCCGTAGCGGCCTATCAGGCATGCCACCTGATCGGCATGCCGGAATGTTCGGTACACCTTACGCAGGCGGTGGTGTATATGTCGATGGCACCCAAGTCGAACGCGCTGTACATAGCGTACGAACACGCCAAAAAAGACGCCCTTACCATGCTTGCCGAACCGGTACCCCCGGTGATCCGCAACGCACCCACAAAGCTGATGAAGGAACTCGGCTACGGCAAGGGGTATCAGTACGCGCACGACACAAAAGAAAAACTGACCGATATGCAGTGTCTGCCCGACAGCCTGGCAGGAAGGGAATACTACCACCCCACCGAAGAGGGCGTGGAAAGCCGCTACAAGACCCGCCTGCAGGAAATAAAAAATTGGAAAAAGAACCGTTCGTAGGCGTTCCGCGCTGCGGACGGCACGCAAAAGCGATCAAATCACTTGCTTCCCGCCCGCGCTTGTGATATACTTGTTACAAAATTTTTCCTTTACCGCTGCACCAAGGACGGCCGCGCGCCCCGCGCGCAAACTTTGTATGGCTACACTCACCCCCTATTTCGGAAAAAATTTAAAGGCGTTGCGCATAAAGTGCGGGCTCACCCAAACGCAGGTCGCCGACGAGCTGCGCGTTGTACGGCAGGCGGTCTCCAATTGGGAGAACGGCAAGACGCAGCCGCCCGTACCCGTCATGCAAAAGCTCTCCGTCCTATACGGCGTGCCGCTGAACGAACTTGCAGAACTGTGCTACCCCTCCCTGGCGGCAGACAAACCGCAGGCGGATCCCGCCGAACGGGCGCAACCGTGCGGCATGCCCGCGATCATCGGTTCGGGTACGGACATGCCCCGGGCAGAGACGGCAGCGGCAGATGCATGCCCCGCCCGCGCGGATACGGCCGAACAGACGGCGGCGCCCACCTTTCCGGCCGACCTGCGCCCGCCTTGCGGCGCAAAAACGTCGCAGTTCGCCCGCATCAAAACGACAGCGCATCTTATTGCATGCATTACGGCGGCCGTACTGTACCTTGTGGGCGTGCTGCTGTTCGCCATCCCGCTCAACGATTCTTCCGTCGTTCTGTTAAAACTCGGCACGGGCGGCGTGCTGCTGCAGACCGGTGTATGGACGGTGGCCGTACTGCTGACGGTGCTGCTGATCGTCTTCCCCGCGGTCCTTGCGGCCATCGGTCTGCACGGCAAAACAAAACGCATATCAAAATAACATAAGGAGAGAAGTATGAACACCGTTTGCACGCTGCTTTTTTGCACCTGCATGTTTTGCAACATCGCCTGCGCCCCCGCAGAGCTTGCCCCCGCCGCGGCGGAGCAGGAACCCGTTTCCGTCTGCCAAACGATCGCGGCCGACGCCCCGGAACTGCCCGCCCTTCCCAACGAAGCGGACGCGCCCGCGGTCGCAGAGCCGCGCCTGCTGGAAACGCTGGAGCTCTCGCTGATCACGCCGCCCTACGAGGGATTTGTTGCCGCCGTCGTCAAAAACAAATTTACGCTGTTTTCTTCGACGGTGGAGGTATACCTGTACCTGTACTCCTCCGTCAGCTACCCCGAAGACATCATGGATATGGAGATGGAGACGTGGTCGTACATCACCGATCTCGACATGGGCAACACCCTGTACGCCGAAGCCGCCACGCACGGCCAGGCAAAATACTGGGTGGCACGGGCGCGGGTCAGCGTCAACGGCGGCGACTGGGACTATATGCAGACCAAGGCGTTTTTGTTCAACGCCGACGGCACGCGCGCCTGACCTCTTTTCGATCGCACAAAAGCGCCTGCGGAATGCGCGAAATCACAATGCGCCGCACTATAAGGCCGATCCATATCCACCGGTTGTATATCATATGCCGGTGGACTTTTATTTTAGGGCTTGTTGCGTTTCATAGTGCCGGCGGCGCGCAAGGCGCGCCCGCAACGCTCCGGCTGCTTGCCGCCCGGGAGCCGCCCCCGCGAGAAAAAGCCTTTCACTATCCTCTCTCTCCCTTACACAGAAAGAACAAGGGGATTAAGCGCACCGTTCGGCGCAGTTTTTTGCTCCGGCCCCGAAAACAGCATATTGACACGTTACACCGATCGTGTTATAATATTCAAGGTACGGTTTTGTGCCGCCGAGGAGAATATGAACAAAAAGTTCAGGGCATTTTTTGAAGCATACGGCATGCAGACAGAAAAAAACAGGGCCTACGGCATTGTCCGCGGATACGAGATGAACGCACTGTTCCGTCCGCTGGCGTTTGCGGCTCCCCTTCGCATCCATATCTCGTGCCACATGTCCGACGAACAAAAGGCAAACGCACTTGCCGCCCTGCAGCGGGCGGCCGTCCCCTTTGTAAGCGCACAGTTTACGCCGTACGGACTTTTGTTGGGCATGAACGACTGGACGTCCGGACGGCTGTTAAAGCGTCTGCCCGCGATCATGGACCTCGTGTTCGGCATACTCGCCGAACAGGATGCCGCGGGCGCAGACCGCTGCCCGCTCTGCGGCGGTCTGTTCGAACGAGACGCCGCACTGCACACGATCGACGGCTGCACGCTGCGGCTGGACGACGGGTGCCTCTCCTCGGTAAACGCCGCCATCGACGCACAGAACCGCGACTACGAAGCGGCGCCCAACAATTACCTACAGGGATTTTGGGGCGCGTTTATCGGCGGGCTGGCGGGCATTGTCTGCGCCATCGTTTTGTACTTTGTGGGGTTTATTTCGGCGATCTCCTCGGTCGTGGCCGTCTCGCTCGGCGCCTTTCTATACCAAAAATTCCACGGAAAACCCAACATCGGCATGCTCGTCATCGTATCGCTGACCTCCATCGTTATGATGGGGCTCTCGATCTTTTTGATCTATTTGATCGCCGCCGGCGTCGCCGCCAACGCGGCGGGCTTTACCATCGGCGCCATGGACGCCCTGCGCGTCGCCATGGCGGATGACGAATTCAAACGCTATTTTTACACCGACCTCATTCTTACCCTCGTCTTTTCACTGCTGGGAACGGGCCTTGTCGCCGCGGAACTGTTTATAAAGTTCAGACGCCCGAAAAACATCCGCTGACGCGGCAAGGCGTTCGAAGCGCTCCGTTTTATGACGCACGGGCGTACGGAGCGCGGCCGGCGCTGCGATGCACACGCCACGTCCCGGCCGGCACGCAGACCGCGAAAGTTCGTCTTCCCTGCGAACCTCCCTTTTATGCCAACGACCGCCGCCGGAATACCGGCGGCGGTCGTTTATTGGTCGTATCCTCTTAAAATCTCCCGCGGCGCCTCTTTGGGCCGCCGCAAAGAGCGATATCGCCGTTCAGGCGTCCGATTTTTTATCGAGATCGGGCGGCAGCTGCGATTGCGCCACGATCTCTTTATAGTATGCGTCCTCCGAAAAATCACGCGGCGTGTTATATTCGCCGCCCAATGCCTCGATCGCGTACTTCAGCTCGCGGTATTCCAAAAAGTTGATATCCTCGCGCGCGATATACTCCAACAGCACGGGCAGCGCGCGCTCGTCGCCGTATGCGGCCAAATAGCTTGCATGCATGGGGAGCTCGTCCCCCTCGCGGAAGGCGCGCATCAGCAGTTCGTACACGCGCTCGTCCCGTCCCTTGCAGCGCGACAAGATCTCCAGCATCATTTCGCGCTCGCAGCCCCGATCGTACAGGGCAAGCGCCTGCTCTTTGGCGGCGTCGGCGTTCTGCTTCAGCTGCTCGCACACCGCCTCCTTTATGTCGGCGGAGGCGCCGCCGCACAGCAGTTGAAAATAGGCGGGAAAGGCCCGCGCGTCCCCGCCCGCAAGATTGACGGCGAGCGTCAAAATTTCTTCGTCCGTGCGCGAAAGCAGCCCGATGAGCGCCTCGGAACACCCGCGCGACTCGATCTCGCGGCACAAAAAGTCGGAGACGGGAACCCCCTCTTTGATATGCCGCTCCAAAGTTTGAACAAGCTCTTCGTCCGACATTTCGCCGTAATACCCCTTCGGCGTGTTGTCCGCGCGCGCCACATAGGTATCGCCGAACTGCCGGTATAGCTTGGGAATCAGGTTTTCCCACTGTTTTTCGGTGTACTTTCCGGCATTCGTCTGCATGTATTCGGCCAGTTTTTCGTCGAACAGACCGTCGAAATCGATCAGTTTTTTCATGGCTCCCTCCGTCTGCGCCGGGGCGCGTTCACATCATGTAGTTTAAAATTTCTTCCGTCATATACTTGTTGGCGCCGAACATCTCCACGATCTTATCCAGCGACCGCTCGCCGTTTTTTATGCGCGCTTCGCGGTAGATCGCCGCCGCAAGCGCCGCGCGCTCGTCGCAGTACGAAAGCGCGCCCGCCTCGTCCAGCGTGTCGTATATGTCCTCGGCCGCGGCACATATCTTCCCCTCGTTTTCGTCGCCGAGCAGGGCGAACTTGGCGTAAACGTCGGCAAACGCGTTTAAAAAGGCGGCGTGCTTTTTGGGGCCGATCTCCAGCTTATGCGTAAAAAATTCTTTGTAGATATTGCAGATGACCGTACCGAACGAATCCTCCTCGTCGCGCGCCGTCAGCTCGTGCAGGACGGAGAGTTTTACGTATTCGCTCCCCTTGCAATCCAAAAGGATCTCCCGCAAAAAAGCGTCCGCACGCGTCATGTCGGCCACCTTTATCGCCAACATCTGCAGCTTGTCGTCCCGCCCCTCCATTTCGTCGAAGGCGATGTGCAAAAACTCGTTCAACTGCGGCAGCTGCGCAAGTTTGCGGGCCTCGCGCTCGTCCATCGCCAAAATACCCAAAAAGAAGTTGGCGATCGTACGGTACTCCTCCTCCGGAACGCGGTAGAAGTAGGTCATCGAAAACCCATCCTCCTCCCCGTCACGGAAGCGGCGCATACGCTCCAAATAGTAACGCGCCACCGCACGGCGGGGATATACGGTCGTAAACACCTCCAGCGCGGCAACGGCCTCGTCCGTCCTTTGCGTGCGGAAGGCGGCGACGGCGTAAAAGAACAGCACGTTTTCGTCGTACGGCAGGCGGTCTTTCAGCACGGAAAGCTTTTCGAAAGCCTGCTCGTCCAGCCCCGTTTCGCACAGCGCGGTAGCCACGCGGTACAGATCTTCCGTGGCCGTAACGTCGAGCGAGGCAAGGCGCAGAGCCGTCTGCCGCGCCCCCTCCCTGTCGCCGCGCGCCCCCTGTACGGCGCAGTAGGTGGTAAGCGTCTGCACATTGTCGGGGTAGCGTTCGATCAGCGCGGCGCACTCTCGCTCGGCGCCCTCCTCGTCGCCCGACATCAGCGTACACATGGCGGCGAGCCCGGCCGCCGAGGGGTGATCGGAGCTCTCTTCCGGGATCTGCAAAAAGGTCTTTTTCGCCTCGTCCAGCATCCCGGAACGCAGGTACTCCAGCCCTTCGTTCAGCAGCTCGGGCTCAGGCTCGCCCTCGGAATGCACGATGCGCAGTTCCGGCACATGCGACCGCTCCTCCATCATACCGGCAAGCTCCTGCGGGGTGGGCCCCTCGTCGGAATAGGCGCGCTGATAATAGATAGCGGACTGCAGGTCGTTCCCCATATTCATATAGGCCACGGCAAGCCCTTCGTAGCCTTCGGAAAAATCCGCCTCGTTGCAGGTATCCAAAAAACGGAACCATGCGTCTGCAGCCTGCGGCCAAAGTTCCATCGCCTCGTAAATATCGGCGGCCAACGCCTGGGCGTCCGCGCTCGGCGCATACATCTGATTGCGCTTGTTCAGCATGGTCAGCGCACCCAGATAGTTGCCCTCCTGCAGGCGCTTATCGGCGCTCTCCAGCAAAAATTCGTCGCTCAGATCCAACCGCTGTGTCTTATCGTCCTTCATCCGCCGTTCTCCCGAAGAGGGCATTTATGTCCTCCTCATCGAATGTATAATCGGTATTGCAGTAATGACAGTGCACGCAGACAGCCCCGTCGTGCGCAACAATATCCTCTGCCTCGCGCCGCCCCATGGCCAATACGGCCGCCGCGGCGCGCTCGCGCGAGCAGTGGCAGCGAAAAGCGATCCCGCGTACCGAACAGTCGTCCGCGCGCTTGCCGAACGCCTGCAGGATCCCCTCCGCCCCCTCGTCGCGGATGCGCCCGGAACAGTGGCAAAACGCGCCGATCGCGCGCTCCGTACGCGCCAGCACCTCCTCCGAAGCGCCGGGAAGGGGCTGCAAAAATACGCCGCCCGCCCCGATGCACACCCCGTCAGGCGTCACATTCACCCCCAGGGCGATCGCCGTGGGCCGCTGTTCGCTCGTATAAAAATAGGCCGAAAGATCTTCGGCGACTTCGCCGGAGACCAGCTCGCTCGTCCCCACAAAGGGGAGCCCCTCGCCGTCGTCGCGCACTACGGTCAGCGTGCCGTGCCTGCCGATGCAGCCGCCGACATCCAGCTTCCCGTCTCCGCGCAGGGGAAGCGAAAGATCGGGCCGTCCGATAAACCCGCGCACGCCCAGCGCGCCGTCTGCCGTCACACAGACCTTGCCGCCCGGACCGCCGCCGTCGAGCGTGACCGAAACGGCGCTGCACGCATCCTTTAACCAACTTGCAAGATAGGCTGCCGCCGTCATGGTACGCCCCAGCGCGGCGGCCGCCACAGGCGAAAGTGCATGCCGCGCGATCGCCTCGTTGACGAGGGCGGTGGTATCGAGCACCGCCAGCGAGACCCGGTCTTCAAATACCAGCGTCTTATAAATTCGGCTCATGGTCTTTTGCATATAAAATTCAATCGTTCTGCGCCCTCCCGTCCGGCGCCCAAATGTCCCTCTACTTTTAAGAGCGTAAGCCCCGCCCGCCCGATCGCGGCCGCCACGTCCGCCTCCTCGTGGATATACTGCACATGGCGCTCGTCAAAACGGTCAAACGCACCGTCGCCGCGCCGCGCAAACAGCGTTACGTCCATCTCCACCCGGTCGGGAAAGAGCTTGTTAAACGAAAGATAGGTCACGTCGTCCCGATCGTCCGCAAAGATATTATTGGCAACTTTTTCGCGGAGTTTGTATGCGGAACTCAAATCGAACCAAACGATCCCGCCGTGGGATACGCAGCCCGCCGCGCGACGCAGGGCCGAAGGAAGCCTGTCCTGCGGGATATAGTTATAGCAATCGTTGGGCGCAAGGATAAAGTCGAACGTCTCGCCGCGTGGCAGCGCGGCGGCGTCCGCCTGAACATAGCGCACGTCCAACCCCTCCTCACGCGTGCGGGCGGCCGCCTCCGAAAGCATGGCCGCGGAACGATCGGCGCCCGTCATAACATATCCCGCGCGCGTCAGCGCGCGGCAGAATACGCCGCTGCCGCAGCCGACCTCCAGTCCGCGGCGACCCGCTCCCAGGCGGGCAAGGCCCGAAAGAAAATACTGCGACCATGCAGGATAGTCGCAGTCGTCGTTTAAACATTCAAACCACTTTGCAAGAAATTCGTATGCCTGCGGCATTCCCACTCCTTTGCGGCCCTGTTTGCTTACCGTTTGGTGAGCATTTTGGGACGACGCGGCTTTTTCTTCTTTTTGCCGACGTCCTCTTCCTGCAGGGCGCGTTCGCGCTCCTCAAACTGACGGTTGTACTCCACATAGCGCTCGTCGTTTTTATGCGCCTCTTCGTACTCCTTTACGTCCTCCCGGATGGCCTGCTTGCTCTCCTTTAATTTTTGCAGATCTTCGCGGGAAAACGACTCGGGCAGCTGATAAATCTCCATGCCGTCGTCGATGGGCTTTACGGGGCGGCACACCAGTTTGCTCTTGCCCTGCGCCACGATCTGACGGCGGTACTCGCGCATGGCGGCGCTGTCGGCCACCTGCTCGGGCGCGTTCATCTTCTGCTTTTCCTTGTTGTAGAGGCCGCGTCCCGTCACCACGCCGATATTGGGGTTCACATATTTATCGAAGGCCCACTGCGTAAAATCGAGCCACACCAAAAACAGGTAAGAAAGGCCGATCAGCAGCAAAAGGATGATGCCGATGATCGAGGCCATGTTTCCGCCGAAGATCGCCAAAAAGACGGGCCATGTGGCCGCCGCGGCAAAGAACACCGTCTGCGGAAAGGTGCCGATGGTCATGACCACCGCGTTGCGGAACAGCGCCCAGGGCCCCTGTTTGTAGTTGATGCCCAGCGAGATCATCCAAAAGCAGAGCAGGATCGAAAATGCCATCAGCAGATATCCCACCACCTTGGAGGCGATCATCCACCCCGAGGCCGGCGAACCGACGGCCACCAGATAGTCGGCCAAATTGCCCATCGTGCGCGCCACAAACAGCAGCAGCGTTAATATGAGCACGGCCTCCAGCACGTTCAGATAGTTGCGCTTTATGCCGCGCAAAAAATCGTTGGCAACAAAAATACCCTCCGTCCACAGCAGGTTACGGATGATGTACGCGCCGCCGGAAATGCCGACGGCGGCAATGGCGCCCGCCGGGATAAACAATGCAAAAAACACCAGATCGGCCTGGAACACAGACATTTCGGCATAGCCTACCACATCCGGCATTACGGGATAGCCTACGCCGAGCCCCGAACCGTACGGCCCCAGCATGCCGTTCATGCTCATCGCCAGCATGCGCCAAATAATAACGCCCGCAAGCGGCAAAAAGGTGACCGCCATCAGCAAATTTACAATGACCAGCCTGCCCAGGCGGCCCTTTAAAATATCCCAAAACAACGACCAGCGGTTTGTGGGCAGCGTGCTGCGCGCATATTCCTCGCTGCGTTCTTTCCCTTCCAGCCAGCGAGCGATCAAGCCTTTTTTTTCTCTTTCTGCCATGAATGTCTGCTCCGATTTGCGGGCGCGGGCGCGCCGAACGCGTTCGGCGCGGCGCAAAACCACCGCATGATACGCATATTGTACTACAAAACGAAAAATATTTCAATTGAAATGAAGCAAATTCCTTGATTTTTATGTGTCGGTATGATAAAATTATAACGCTAAAAAGAGGAGCGGACGAACATGAGTACCCCGCGCGGAGGAAGAGATAAGGCTTTTCCGCCCGACGCGCGGGCAAAAGGGTATCTCCGCCGAAGCGCGCCCCGCCTTATCGGCGCGCTGGGTTTAAGGGAGAATACCCTTATTCCTGTCACCCGCGGGTGAAGCGCTTTTCGGCGGTGCGTTGACAAGCGATCGAGGCGGGCGTTCCCGCTTTTTTTGTTATCTGCGGCCGGGCGCAAAGCCCGGCCGAGAAAAGGAGAGGCTGCATGCAAAAACAATATCGGGTAGGCATTATCGGCGCGACGGGCATGGTGGGCCAGCGCTTTGTCACCCTGCTGGAAGATCACCCCGTGTTCCGCCCCGCGGCGCTGCTTGCCAGCGCGCGTTCGGCGGGAAAACCCTATGCGGAGGCGGTAGGCGCAAAATGGGCCATGTCCTCCCCCATCCCCGCCTATGCACGGGAGATGCCCGTTTGGGATGCCGAGGCCGACGCCGATCGGCTGCAGGGACTTGTCGACTTTGTGTTCTGCGCCGTCAACATGAAAAAAGAGGACATAAAGGCGCTGGAAGAGCGCTACGCCAAGCTGGAGATCCCCGTCGTCTCCAACAACTCCGCGCACCGCGCCACGCCCGATGTGCCCATGGTCATTCCCGAGATCAACGCCGCGCACCTTGCGGTGATCGAAGCGCAAAAAAGGCGGCTGGGCACCAAACGCGGCTTTATTGCGGTAAAGAGCAACTGCTCGCTGCAATCGTACGTGCCGCTTCTGCACCCTTTAAAGCGCTTCGGCATAAAATATGCAGCGGTCACCACCTATCAGGCCATATCGGGCGCCGGAAAGACTTTCGAAACGATGCCGCAGATCGTCGACAACGTGATCCCCTACATCGGCGGCGAGGAACAAAAGAGCGAGCAGGAACCCCTTAAAATTTGGGGCGAGGTAGCAAACGGGACCATCGTAAACGCGGCGGGCCCGGTGATCACTTCGCAGTGCCTGCGCGTGCCCGTTTCGGACGGGCACACGGCGGCGGTGTTCGTCTCGTTCGAAAAAAAGCCGACAAAAGAGGAAATTTTGGCCGCGTGGCGCACGTACGCGGGCGAACCGCAGGCACTTGCGCTGCCCTCCGCTCCCAAACAGTTTATCCACTACATGGAAGAGGACGACCGGCCGCAGCCGCGGCTGGACCGCATGCTCGAAAACGGCATGGCCATCTGTGCCGGCCGCCTGCGCGAGGACTGTCTGTTCGACTACAAATTTATAGGCCTTTCGCACAACACCCTGCGCGGCGCGGCGGGAGGCGCGGTACTGCTGGCAGAACTCCTGGCGGCCAAGGGCTATTTCGACTGATCGCGCGGCACTCCGCCCCGAGGGCGCGGTACTGCCGGCGGAGCTGTCGGCGCCAAGGGGTATTTCGACCGATCGCGCGGCGCCGCACATCCGAAGCGCGACGACCGCTTCGGCGGAATTTGAGCCGAAAGACGGCTGAGGAGAACATTATGACCGGTTTTTTAAAGGGAAGCGCCACCGCAATGATCACCCCGTTTTACAATGACGGGGGCGTCAACTTCGATGCGTTCGGAGAGATGATCGAATACCAGCTTGCCAACGGGACCGACACCCTGGTGGTACTGGGAACGACGGGCGAGCCCGCCACCATGACCAAAGAAGAAAAAGAGGCTCTGATGCGCTGCGCCGTAAAAAAGACGGCCGGGCGCGCCAAACTCATCTTTGGAACGGGCGCAAACAACACCCAAAAGGCAGTCGACGCCACCGTCTTGGCCGAGCGGCTGGGCGCGGACGGCATACTGGCCGTTACGCCCTACTACAATAAGTGCACGCAGAACGGCCTTTACGAGTATTACAAGGCGATATGCGCCGCGACTTCCCTCCCCGTGATCTGCTACAACGTCCCCTCTCGTACGGGCGTGAACATCCTGCCCGAAACAATGGAACGCATTGCGCAGATCGAAAACATTGCCGGCATCAAAGAGGCGAGCGGCAACATGGCGCAAGTGCTGGATACCGCCCGACGCATCCGCGGCAAGTGCGATCTGTATTCGGGCGAAGATCCCCTGAACCTGCCCATTTTGTGCGCGGGCGGCACGGCGGTCATCTCCGTCGTCTCCAACCCCGCGCCCAAACAGGTGAAGGCGCTGGTCACGGCAGTGGAGCACGGCGACCTTGCCGAGGCCAACGCGATCAACGACCGGCTGTTCCCGCTGATCAAAGCGTGTTTCTGCGAAGTAAATCCCATTCCCGCCAAGGCGGGCATGCGCATGCTGGGCTTTGCGGCGGGCGACCCGCGCCCGCCCCTCACCCCGCTCGAAGCGGAACACGCGGCTCAGATGCGGGCGGCACTGACCGCTGCAGGACTGGAGGTAAAAGCATGACCGTTATTTTATGCGGCGCCTGCGGGCGCATGGGAAAAAATGTTGCCGATCTTGCCGTCGAGCGCGGCGTTACCGTGGCGGCGGGCGTGGATAAGCGCCCCGCCCCGGCCGGCTTCCCCATCTACGACACCTTTGACAAGGTGACCGAACCGGCCGACGCCGTGATCGACTTTTCCTCCGCAAACGGCCTGGAAGAGGTCCTTGCGTTCTGCGAGAAGCGCAGCCTGCCCGTCGTGCTGGCCGCAACGGGATACACGGAGGCCGACGACGCGCGCATCCGCCGGGCGGCGGAGCGCATTGCGGTGTTCCGGACGGGCAACCTTTCGCTCGGGGTAAACTTGCTGCAACTGCTCGTAAAAAAGGCGGCGCAAATTTTAGGCGACGACTTCGACGCGGAGATCGTAGAGCGGCACCATCGGTACAAAAAGGACGCCCCCTCCGGCACCGCCCTGATGCTGGCGCAGAGCGTAAACGAAGGATACGGCGGCGGCAAGCGGACGGTATACGGCCGCTACGGCATGACGGGCGAACGCAGCGCAGACGAGATCGGCATCCACGCCGTGCGCGGCGGCACCGTTGTGGGAGAACATGAGGTGATGTTTGCCGGCGAGGACGAGATCGTCACCCTTTCGCATTCGGCGCGCAGCCGCAGGATCTTTGCCTCCGGCGCACTGAAGGCCGCCGCCTGGCTGATCGGACGGACGGCCGGGATATACGATATGCACGATCTGTTGGCCGATACGGTACAAGTGTAATACGCACCTAAAAAACGAAACCGGGAGCACGCATGCTTTTCCGAAGCCCTTGCTTGTGCCGCACGGCACGGGCAAGGGCTTTTTGCGGCGTTGCCCGCGGCGCGCAAACCGCGCGCCGCGGGCAACGTGTTATCGTCCGACAAGCAGGCGCATCCATGCCCGAGCAGACCGTTCTGTAAAATACCTTAAAAACAATCATCCACCGACATAGCCGGTGGTGTTTCATTTTCCTTCGCCTGCGGCTCGCGCCGCCATAGGCGGGGCGAGCCGCAGGCCCTCATATTATCGGCCTCGCGCAAGTCGCGCCCGGGACGGCCCGGAAGTCGCGCAATCGTTCCTTGCGGCCCGTAAACGGGCCGTATGCCTTCTCCTCTCTCGTCTCCCCTTTATAAGGGGAGGTAGCTTGCCGCAGGCAAGACGAAAGGGTTTTTATCAACGTCCCCGGTTTGCGACTCTCCCGCCTCGCTCCGCTTACCATACTCCTTTTATAAGGGAGGACGATCCGATGCTATAACGCGCTTTCAATTCCGTTCTGTTCATCGGCAAAGCCGCGCTTGTACCCGCAACCGATCCGCGGGCTTTCGTTACCAAAAATACGCGCCGCCCAAACGGACGGCGCGCTGCCATAGACACACTTTTAACAAAAAACAGAATATTTTACTTCGTTTTCCCCACCAGCAGCGCCAAATTCGAGACGATCCCGCCGGCCATCACAAGATATGCGCCCGCGGCGGCAATAAAGTCCGTACCGCCGAAATCACCGGCGTCGATGCCGCCGAACTGTCCCGCATACACCGCGGCAAACGTAATACTGAGCGCAGCCATCACCAAACCGACCGCCGCCAAAATAATGCGGAACAGGCCGTTCAGCTTTAAAATGCCCAGCTTGCCCAGCACCAGTACGGCACAGGCGATCGCAGCAAAGATCAGCGAAAGCAGCGCAAACGCCTGCACCACTTCGATCCCGAATTTCAGATCGTCGCCCATGACCCCTTCACGCCATTCAAAATCCGCAAACAGTCCGTACGATTCCGTGCTGCTTTCACCAAACGCTTCGGAGACCTGCGAAAAGAACGGGATGCACACGCCGACGATCGTCAGCGCAAGGCCGACGGCGGCGACAGCCATCAGCACAATGTCGATCACGCCGAGACGGGTCTTCTTTTTTACCGCTTTTGCCATGATACTTCTCTCCTTAACAAATTTTGTCAAGCCTATTATACTACATGCCGCTCAAAAAAGATAGCCCTTTTTGCAAAAAAAAACCGCAGCACGCGGATTTTTTTTGCGATCGCCGCCCGTCGGCAGCATTTTTATTCTATCTCTTAACAACTTTGCGGCAGAATACGCCGCGTCGGTTCGCAGCGCCGCCTACACCGCCTTCCCGCCCGCGTACAGTTTGGCGCGGACGGGATACACGCTGTCCTCTGTGCGCAGCACGCTGCCGATGGCGTCTGCCTCGATCTTCCCGCGGCGGGGATTTTTGACCGACGCGATCCCGCCGCGCACGCGGGCGCGGACGTCGCTGTATTCAAACGCCAGGTCGCAGTTTTCCATGGTACAGTCGATCAAACGCAGCCCCTTGCAATAGCACAACGGCTGCGTGCCGCTGATATGGCAGCGCACCAGCGTAAGCCCTTCGGAATACCATCCCAAATATTCGCCGCTCAGCACGCTGTCGGTCACCACGGCATGTTTCGTATGCCAAAATGCGTCTTTTGTATTGAGCTCCGAGCGGAAAATACGGATATCCCTTCCGTACTGAAAGGAATACTTTCCCGTCAGCGTCAGCCGTTCCGCCGTCAGGCCGCGCGTCTCAAAAAAGGCGTATTGCGAATGGACGGAGCTCTCTTTTAACGCAATGCCCGTACAGCGCCAGCCAAACTCGGGCGAATCGATCTGCGTACCCTCGATGCGCACGTTTTTGCACTCGCGCACGGCCTTTATGCCGTTCAACGTGCTGCCGCGAATGACGACGTCCTCGTCGTACCACATGGCGGCGCGGCAGTTCGGCGTCATTTCGCCGTGTTCAAACCGCAGGCCGCGCGCATGCCAAAAGGGATACCGCAGATCCATATAGCAGTTCTGCGCCGCAATGTTTTCGCACTCCTTAAAGGCGGATTCCCCGTCCTCCTCGCCCTCGAACCGACAATTTTTTACCAACGCGTCGCGAAGACGATAAAGCGCGCGCTCTTCGCCGAAACGTCGGTCTTGTATGATCTGCATACCGTGTTTTACTCCTTTCGCAGGTTCCATCGGGGAACGGCGCGCCGCAGCGCCCCGTTCCCGTCCCGCACTATTTATGCCGCGCCCGCATGGTGGCAAGGCGCTCCTTTAAAATTTCGTAAGCGACGGCACAGTCCTCCGTGTGCAGCACCGCCGTCTCCATGGGACATCTGCCCGTTCCGCTGCGGTCGACGATATAGGGCGCCGGCGTACGGTACGAATAGGCGATGCCGTACCGCCGCAAGGCCCGGGCGGCCGCCTCCGAAAGGACGTCCGCATACACCGCAGATATCCCCGCATAGGCAAACAGCATGGCCGCCGCCTTGCCCACAACAACGTCTGCCGCCGCATAGCCGCGCAGCGATCCGCCCTCCTGCAGCAGCTGCATCATGGGGACAATGCCGCGCTCGTCCCGCACAAGCGTCCGGTCGCCGCGGACAAGCGCCAGCGTGTGGCCGGGCAACAGCGCGCGGGCGCGCGCAAGATCATCCATTCCCCTCTCCCCCGTCGAACATGGCAGAAACATCGCGCAGCAGTTTGCGGACAGGCAGCTTTTGCGGGCAGATCGCCTCGCACTTGCCGCAGCGGATGCAGTCTTTGGCCGCGCCGTTATGTTTGGTATGGATCTCGTAATACCATTCGCTGTTCCAGTCGCCGAAGGCCAGCTTTGCATTGGCGTCGGCAAAGAGATCGGGAATCAAAATGTGTTCGGGGCAGCCCGCCACACAGTAGCGGCAGCCCGTGCAGGCAATGAGATGCTGCTTTTTAAAGATGGCGACCACCCGCGCAATCGCGGCGCGCTCCTCCTCCGAGAGGGGGCACACGTCGTACATGAACGAAATGTTCTCCTGCAGCTGTTCGGGCGTACTCATGCCCGAAAGCACCATAAATACCCGGTCGAAATCGGCGGCAAAGCGCAGCGCGTAGCTTGCATTGCTGCCCCCGCCCAGTGCGCGGAACACCTCGTCTGCCTGCTTGGGCAGCTTTACCAGATTCCCGCCCTTTACGGGCTCCATGACGATGACCGGCTTTCCGTGTTTTTTGCACACCTCGTAGCACTGCCGCCCCTGAATGCCCGCGTCGTCGTAATCGAGATAGTTCAGCTGGATCTGCACGACCTCGATCTGCGGATACTCGGTGAGAATGCGGTCCAGCACCTGCGCATTGTCGTGGAAGGAGATGCCCACGTGCCGCACCTTTCCTTCGGCCTTTAACGCAAATGCCGTTTCGTAAGCGCGGCAGCGCTTGTATTTTTCGAAGTACGCGGCCGTCTGCGCGTGCATCAGATAAAAATCGAAGTACTCCACGCCGCAGGCCTTTAACTGCCGCTCGAAAAAGGGACGGATCTCCTCTTCCGTCTTGAAATATTCGTTGCTGAGTTTATTGGTCAGCACAAAGCTCTCGCGCGGGTAGCGCGCGGCGACGCAGGTACGAATGGCGTCTTCGCTCTCCTCGCCCAAATATCCGTGCGCCGTGTCGAAATAGTTGAAACCGGCCCGCATAAAGTCGTCTACCATGCGGCAGGTCGTATCGCGGTCGATCCTGCCGTTTTTCATCGGCAGCCGCATAAACCCGAAACCGAAGCGCTGTTTTACCTTTGGAAATACGTTATCCATGTTTACTCTCCGAATGTTCGTTCTGTTCGGTCTGCTTGCGCGGCCGCGCAAGCAACCGGCGCAATCCCATCACCGCAAGGGGCACCAACACTGCCTGCAGCACCAGCCCCGTCAGACCGAGTTGTACCTGCTCCCACGCGACGGCCGCCGAAAGCGGGCTCACCGCCCCGAATGCAGCCGCAAGCGCCAAAAACACCGCGCGCCCGCCGACCGCGGCCAGCAGCGCCGCGGGGAAGGCCATCCAGCCGTTTTGCGCAATGCTTTTTGAAAAGCCGCCCGATACGGCCGCAAACACGGCCATCTCCGCCATCATATAGGGCAAACGCGACAGCGCCGGCATGGGCGCGCCCGCGGCATAGGTGATCAAAAAGCTTACGACGGGCGAAAGAACGCCGATCCCCAGCCCCCACCATGTGCCCAGCAGACAGCCGCCCAGCAGAACGGGCAGATACATGGGCATATAGCGCATGCCGCCTTCGGCGCCCGCAACGGCGTGCACAAGCTGCGGCAACGCGACCGCAAGCGCCACGACCAGCAGCGACACCGCGCCCTGTACGGTGACGCGCAGCCGCACAGGCATTTGCTTTGCCCTTAACATGTTTTCCAGCATGACTGTTCTCCTTTGCGCTTTATCGGATGCGGACGACACAAACGACCGCCGCTTGCCGTGCGGGCGGCAAAAGCGCAATGCCTCGCGCACACGATACGCCTTTATTATACCACGGTTTGCCGCATTTGTAAATGCTTCTTTTCTATTACACAAAATGCTTTTTTTCTATCTTACGCAGCCCTTGCCGCCGAGATTATTTTATATCGTTCTTTAACAAAAATATCACGCATCGGTGATGTTTTGTCAACAAAGCGGGCGTATACTGTTAAAAAAACGGGATCGGACTTATGAAACCACACATCAAACTGCTTGCGCCG
The DNA here is from genome assembly GCA_944354035.1 of uncultured Clostridia bacterium. GTDB lineage: Bacteria > Bacillota > Clostridia > Christensenellales > Borkfalkiaceae > Gallimonas. The sequence goes on from CALVPS010000005.1 coordinate 46,448, forward strand.
ACGGCGGCGCTGTGTATCTTTGCATCCTGCGCGCTGCTGGGAGGCTGTGCCGGAACGGACACATACGTCACCTCCATCAAAAAAACGGGCGTAAACGGCACGGAGGACATTTATACGGTCACCTATTCGGACGGGCGGCGCGATACGTTTACGGTGACCAACGGCTCGGACGGGGCAGACGCGGACATTTCGGCGATCTATGAGGCATACAAGACGCTTACCGGACAGGACGACTGCACGTTTGAAGAATTTTTGGCGCAGTACCTCACCGTCTCCACCGATACGTCGCAGGTCATCAACCGCTGTCTGTGCTCAAGCATGTCCATTTACGCCGAGTTTGTGGAAACCTCTATAGGAACGGATATCTGGGGACGGCCCGCCTCCGTCACCGACGTGGCGGTATCGACGGGCGCGGCGGTCATTTACCGCATCGACGAGGCGGACGACGGCTATACTTACCTCGTCACCGACTATCACGTGGTATACGATAAAAACGCCAACAGCAGCAAAAACGGCGGCAGCAAGCTGGCGCGCGCCATATACGGTTATTTGTACGGCAGCGAGGAGACGCCCACCAATGCCGACGAGGACGGCGACGGCCGCGCCGACACCGACGAAAACGGCTACGCCGTATACGACTACGGCGAAACGGCCGTTGCCCTGGAATATGTGGGCGGCACGGTAACGTACGATATCGCCGTGCTGCGCGCCAAGACGAGCGACCTGAAGGAGATCAACGAAGACATCTGCGCCGTAACGCTTGCCGACGGCTGCCATGTAGGCGAAACGGCCATAGCGATCGGAAACCCGGAGGGCGACGGCATCAGCGTAACGCAGGGCATTGTCAGCACGGAGAGCGAATACATTTCGCTGAACATCGACGGGACCGTGCGCTCGTACCGCTCCACGCGCATCGACACCCCTCTTTACAGCGGCAATTCGGGCGGAGGCCTCTTTAACCGCAACGGCGAGCTGATCGGCATCACCAACGCGGGCGACGGCTCCGACCAAAACATCAACTATGCCGTGCCCCTTGCGGTGGTGCGCAGCACGGCGGAGAGCATTCTGCACTACGCCGCGGACGCCGACGAGACGACGCAGGGCGTATATACGCTGGAGGCGGGACTGACCGTGGAAGGGCTGCGCGCCAAATACGTATACGACCCCGCAAGCGGCTACGGCCGCATCTGCGAAGAGGTGACCGTTGTCTCCGTCGCGGCCGGTTCCGTTGCCGAATCTCTCGGACTGACGGCGGGCGACAGGCTGTTCTCGCTTACCATCGACGGAAAAGATTGCGGGATCGACCGTGCGTTCGATTGGTCCGATCTCGCCATGACCGTGCGCGGCGGCGACATTTTGGAGATCGTATACGAGCGCGACGGCGTGAAATATACCACGCAGCCGTATACGGTGACCGCGCAAGACCTTGTTGCGGTGGAGTAACGCGGCAAAACGCCGCCCGCCCCGCCGGCGCCGCGGGCGGCCGAACATACAAAACCGCCGCTAAACGGCTACGCCCCTGCCCGATCGGGCAGGGGCGCGTTTTATACAATCTGCGGGCGGCCCGCCGGGGCCGCCCGCACCGCAGGTTTGTTACACCTCGTAGTGCATGGGATTTACAAGATACTTTATTTCGTCCAGCTCGTCCGCGGTTACGTATCCCGCGGGCGCGTTCAAAAGGGACGGGATACGGTTGACGATGGTGGCGCAGGTATGCTCTACCGTGGCGGGTTTTACCACGTGGAACTCGGTATTCGGTTCGCCCGTGATCCACCAGTCGCACATATCGCCGTCGTCGGGGCCGTACACCTTGCCGATGGTCTCCTCCTCGATGGTGATGCCCTGATACGTCTCGATGGTCACCACGGCCGACATGCCGATACATCTGCCCGCCTTTATGGTCTTGCCGAGCGTAGCGCTGTGCATATCCTTTTTCACCGTGTAGGGCACATTTTCCTGGCGGATCGACCTTACGGTCAACCCCAGCTTGTTGCAGATGGCCTCGGCGGCGTTCCACGCATAGGAAGGAACGACCTCCGCGGGATGCGCAAGCGTCTTTTCAAACTCTTCCACCGTAAGGTCGCACCCATGCGCCTTGGCAAGCGCCAGCCCGTAGTCTTCCACGTTATAGCTGTATGCGCCCTTTATCTTTTTGATATCGGCGCAGCCGCCCGCCACCATGGCCACCATATTGATCCAAAAGATATCCTGCATGCCGCTGCCCGTCACCGTACAGTTGTGTTCTTTGGCAAGCGCATCGAGCTTGTTGGTGAGCGCCGCGGCCGTCGTCCAAGGATAGATGGCCTCTTCGCACGTCGTGATCACGTTTACGCCGCGCAGTACACACTTTTCCACCGCCTCGTAAATATCGCTTACAAAACTGAACAGCGTGACCACGGCGACGTCGGCGTCGCATTCGTCCAGGACCCTGTCGGCATCGGCCGAAATTTTGACGCCCGTCTTTACGCCGAGCTCCGCATAGTCCCCCACATCCATGCCCAAAATGGCGGGATTGACGTCGATCGCCCCCACGATCTCCGCGCCCTTGCTGTGCAGATAGCGCAAAATATACTTGCTCATTTTGCCGCAGCCGTACTGAACCACTCTGATCCGTTTCATAAAACACCCCTTGTCAAAATTTGGTACCATGGAAGGATTCCCACGATCCGCCCAAATTATACCACTACGGACATGCCCTGTCAATGGCGGTTTTGCAAAAGATCGTACACACAACGCACACATTGCCCTTTTGCCCCGACGCCTCCTTTGCGCACGGCTGCCGCCCGATCGGGATTGCGAAAGACGCAACCGTGCGCCCTTTGCATGTTATCTGGTACGAAAGCGCCCGCGAAGCACCCCGCAGCGATCTTTGCATCCGTTGACAAAAAAATTTTTCGGATTATACTATTCTTATTGGCAAACTTAACAAACGCTTAACACGGCTGCGGTACAATCACCGGAACGGAGGCGAAGCTATGACAAAAATTTTGGTAGTGGAAGACGACGAGACGCTGAACTATGCCGTCTGCAAACATCTGACGCACAACGGATATGCCGCCAAAGGCTGCACGGACGCGCGCGAGGGACTGAACGCGCTGTATACCGAAACATTCGACCTGATCATATCCGATATCATGATGCCGAACATGGACGGCTTTGCGTTCGCGCGCGAAGTGCGCGCGCATGACGCGGCGATCCCCCTGCTGTTTTTAACGGCGCGCGACGACTTTTTGGCCAAAGAACGAGGGTTTCGACTGGGGATCGACGACTACCTTACAAAGCCCATAGAGTTGGACGAACTGCTGCTGCGCATCATGGCGCTGCTACGGCGCGCAAAAATTTCCACGAGCAAGCGGCTGGTCGTAGGCAACCTTACACTGGACGAAGACGCAATGCGCGCCACCGTAAACGGCTTGCCCGTCGAGCTGACGCTACGCGAATTTTAAATCCTCTTCAAGCTGCTCTCTTACCCCGATAAGACGTTTACGCGCGGCCAGCTGCCGGACGATTTTGCAGGATTGGAAAGCGAGAGCGGGCTGCGCTCGGTAGACGTACACATCGCCAACCCGCGCCAGAAATTGGCGGGTCGCGACGCGTTTGTACTGAACACCGTGCGCGGGCTTGGCTACAAGGCGGTGATAAAATGAGCGGAGTAAAAAATAGCGAAAGACGATCGATCCGGACGCTGGAACACGACAGCCGCGTTACGGTGCGCAGCAAGCGCCCCCTTTTGTACTTTATTTTTCTGTGCGTGTGTGCGGGGCTGTGCGTCGGTTTTTTATACAGCGCAATTTTTTTGTGGGAGCACGAACTTCCAAGCCCGCTTATCACCTTTTTATTGGGCGCCTTTACCATTCTTACCAGCGCCGTTATACTGTTTTGCGTCTGGTTTATTTACCGAAGGACGTTTATCCGCCCCCTGGCGCAGATAAAATACGCCGCGCGCGCAGTGGCGGCGGGCGACTACTCCGTGCGCATCCCGGATCGCCGCAAAGACGGCAAAAAGGACGAGTTTCAGGTGCTGTTCGACGACTTCAACACCATGGTGAGTGAACTTGCGAGCACGGAAATTTTAAAGACGGGCTTTGTATCGAACGTCTCGCACGAACTGAAGACGCCGCTTTCGGCCATACAAAACCTCTCGTCCATGCTGCAGAGCGACGGCCTCACCGAAGAGGAACGCAAAGACTGCGCCGGACGCATTGCGACAGCCTGCAAACGTCTGAGCATTCTGGTGACGGATATTTTACAGCTCAGTCGGCTGGAAAATCAGTCGATCACACCGCAAAAGCAGACGTTCGACTTAAACGAACAACTCAGCCGCTGCATTTTGGGATTTGAACACGTTTGGGAAGAGAAGAACATCGACGTGCAGACCGACCTCGGCGAGGGGCAATACGCATTCGGTGACGAGCGGCTGCTGGAGATCGCATGGAACAATCTGCTCTCCAACGCGTTCAAATTTACACCGCCGGGCGGCAGCGTGCAGGTGATCCTGTCGCAGAAAGACGGCCGCCCAACCGTCACCGTAAAGGACAGCGGCTGCGGCATGACCGAGGAACAGATAAAGCACGCCTTCGATAAATTTTACCAGGCGGACACCTCGCATGCGACCATGGGGAACGGACTGGGCCTTGCGCTAACGAAGCGCATCCTTACGCTGCACGGCGCGCAGATCGCGGTAGAGAGCAGCCTGCAAAAGGGCTCTGCGTTCACCGTTACGCTGTAATGCCCCGCAGTTGCGCCCGTGTCGGCCCGTCCTCATGCGACCGCCGCCTGCACCCGTAAACGGACCTCCTTCCCCTGTCCCTTGCCCCCCTCAAGGAAAAACCTTTCCATTGCCTCAAAGGGGGCGGCTTGCGCAGGAAGATCTTTTTCTCCCTGCCTCCCCTTTTCAAGGGGAGATGGCTTGTCGAAAACACTTCCCGCCTCCCCTTCCCAAGGAGAGGCGGCTTGCCGAAGGCAAGACGGAAGGGTCGCGGGGCCTGTATGCCCATTTACGGCTCGCCCGCCTCTTCGGTTTTACGTTCCGACATCCATTACCATCCGCCTTTGCCGCGCCATGCGGCGAACGCGGGAACTTCGTCCCTGCAAAAAAGCGGCGCTTCCCGTGCGCCGCATGCGGCCGCCCCGTCGCGGCCTTTTTTTGCCGTTTTCTGTCGGCCGTTCGCGTTATTCCACTGCCGCCGGCGAACGACGGCCGACGCAAATTTTATAAAAAACAATTATCGCTTAATACTTGCTTAATATGCGCGCGGTACACTGCAAACAATCAAACACCGGGAGGAACCAATATGATACCCTCGTTTACGGCCTTTCGGCGCTGTTCGGCGTCTGCATGTTGCTGGCGGCGGTCTGCTACATTCCCAAGTTTTTCAGCTTGCGGGTGCGCGGAAAAAGCCGGAGCGCAAATCGGCAAGCAAACGGCGCACCATCGCGCTCGTCATTCCCGCGCGCAACGAAAGCGGAACGATCGGCGCGCTGTTCCACAGTATTTTGCAGCAGACCTACCCCTGCGACCGCTTTGATGTGAACGTCATTGTAAAAGAGGCCGACGACCCCACCTGCGCCATGGCGAAAAAGATCGGCGCGAACGTATTTGTCGTCCCCGCGCAGACCTGCAAGGGCGCGGCGCTCGACGGATACTTTCACAGTCTTTCTCCCGAACAGCTGCGCCGCTACGACGCCTTTGCGATCGTCGACGCCGACGCAGTGCTCTCCGACACCTATGTGGAAGAGTTGAACAACGCGTTGGAATACGACAGAGATATCTTTGTCACACGCAAAAACATCAAAAACTATCTGGGCGGGAAAGCGGCACGCTCGCTCATTTGCGACTGCTCCGCGCTCACCTATCCGATCATCGACGAATTGGGCAACGCGTACCGCTCCGCAAAGAATGTGCCGCTGAACCTGTGCGGGCAGGGGCTTATGGTGCGCCGCCGCGTGATAGAGCGGCTGAACGGCTGGCCGTATCGCAGCCTCACCGAAGATTACGAGCTGAAAATGGACGGCTATTTGCATGGCTTCAGCGGCATGTTCTATCCCTACGCCGTGCTGTACACCGAGGAGGTCCTGCAGCACAAGGAGAGCTATCTGCGCCGTCTGCGCTGGATCCGCGGCTACTCGCAGTGCGACAGAATGTACAAAAAACGGATACAAGAAAAAATACGGCGCGACGGCGCGTCTCCCGCCGTAAAATTTGATTTTTTGCACTTTAAAGATGCATTTTACCTCTACACGGGCGGACTTGCCGCGGCGCTGAGCGGCGGAACGGCGCTGTTTATTACGGGACTTGCGGGAGGCAGCGTGCTATGGGCGTATGCGCTGGGGCTGCTGATCGCCTTGCCGCTTGCCTGCACCTACCTTATCCTGCTTTCCTACACCGCCATGGCCATGTGCGCGTACCGCGACGTCCTTACGGGCTTTACCGCCGCCCGCAAACTCCGCCTGCTGCTGTTTCATCCGCTCTTTCTACTGGAATATATCCCTATCTACATTCGGAGCCGCACCGAAAAAACGCAGGGCGCGTGGAAGGAGACGGCACGCCTGAGCACGCCGCTATCGTGTAAGGAGTAACGCATGCAGACCGTGATATGGATCCTGTTGATCGCAGGCGGATTTTGTTTGGGGAGCATCTACTTTTCCGGGCTCATCGTGGCATGGCGCACGGGCAAGGACGTATGCAAGGCGGGAAGCGACGGCAATCCGGGTGCGGCAAACGCCTTTTTGCTGTGCGGGCCAAAATGGGGGATCGTGTGTTTTTTGCTGGCACAAGACTACAAAAGGTCTCAAAAATGCCCATTTTCAAAGGGCGTAACTATAAAAAGTCTCACTTTCCGATCCTATTTCCAGTTTGCTTAAAGCCATATTCTCTCCCCCTCCTTACTTACCAAACACAATCACCTTTGAACAGAATATAGAAAATGAAGCATATCTCCATTGTAATACTGCGTGATAAATTCATCTTCTTTGCTCATACCAATGCTTTCGGCCACCTTGATGGAAGCAAGGTTATCGGCTTTTATGACTGAACACACTTTATCCCTGTTCAAAACCTCAAAGGCGTATTTTTTACACCCCATAGCCGCTTCCCTCGCATATCCACAATGCCAAAATTTCTCTTTCAGCAAATAGCCAATTTCAAGCACTTCTGTATTCTTGTAGGGCTGCATTGTAAGCCCTGCCTGTCCTATCATCTAATTTGTGTTTTTTAGAACGATTGCCCACAATCCAAATCCATATTTTTTATATCGGTTTATTTGCCGATCAAGCCATATTTGGACATCATCGTCCGAAAAATCATGTTCATACGCATACATAACTTTAGGATTTTGCAGAATTTCCGCCAAATCTCGAAAATCAGTCTGGCGCAGTTCTCTTAAAAATAAGCGTTCAGTTTCTAATATCAAGTTCAGCGCTCTCCTTGTTAATTTTTCCATTTCATTATATCACAATTCCGAAAGCGTGAAAATTGCGTTATAGCAAAAAAATTGCCGACCGCAAGGGTCTTCCCTACGGTCGGCAGCTTTGCATTATTTCCGTTCGAGACAAACCATAGTTTCGACGTGGACTTTTTAAAGGGATTTATACCCGTTCTCATCGCAACGCTATGCCTTAACGTCTTTTCATGGGCGTATACGCTGGTCGTCGTCGCGCCGGTGGCGGGACATGCCGCAGGCATTTTTAACCGAAACCGCGGCGGGAAATGCATTTCGATGGCGTTCGGCGTTTTGGCGGGCACTCTGCCCGCCGCCCCGTGGCACTGCCGCTGATCGTATGTTACCTGCTGTTTTCCACGCTGTTCCGGATCCGTTCGCACACCGCAAGAAGCATCGCCGCATTCGGCCTGGCCGCCGCAGGCGGGGCCGCCGTTGCCCTCGGCTTTCATATGACCGCGCTGGCCGTCGCCTGCGTCCTGGTTTGCGCCATTGTGATCATAAAACACGTGCGCAAGCGCCGCACCCTTTAAAACGACGCCCTGTTTTATCAGGTCGCCGACGGGGGCCAAAAGCGCCGCGTTCTTACGGTCACGAGAGAAATACTCGTCGGCTTCGGCGCCGTGCGAAGCTTAGCCGAGGGGCGTTCGGGGCGTCGGCTGACTTACATATAAGCCAAGCGCACGCATAACTGCCATTTGATTTGTTTCCGAACTTTAAAAGAGCCCCTTGAGTGCGGGATAGAGGCGCATAAAGTGATGATATTTTTTCTCATACGCTGCGGCGATCGAGGGATCAGGCCGCACCGTCTCCTTGACGCGCACGATGGCGGATGCCGCCTCGGCAACGGAACGATACTCCCCGCAGCCGGCCATTGCAAGCATCGCCGCGCCATAGGAGGGCCCCTGCTCCGTCTGCGGAATGTCGACGGGCAGAGCCATCACGTTTGCAATGATCTGCCGCCAGAGCTTGCTCTTTGCTCCCCCGCCGCACAGCTTGGTGCGCGGGATAACCGCGCCGTTCTTTTTTGCCGCCTCCAGACAATCGCGGAGCGCAAATGCCACGCCTTCGAGCACGGCGAGCGTCATCTCGCCCCGCGTCGTATCGGGGCGCATCCCGATGAACGCGCCGCGCGCAGAAACATCGTTATGCGGGCTGCGTTCGCCCATCAAATAGGGAAGAAAAAAGACGTCGTTTTTGCCCATTTCCGCCTCCAGCCCCGCCTGCTCGGCGGCATAGTCCGTCGTCTTTAATATTTTGTCCGACCACCAACTGTTGCAGCTTGCGGCGGACAGGATGCACCCCATGAAATGCCAGCCGCCGTCCGCATGGCAAAAAGAGTGCAAGGCATTTACTTTGTCCTCGCAATACGTCTTGGAGGAAACGAACAATGTGCCGCTCGTGCCCAAAGAGATATTGCAGCCGCCCTCGCCGACGACGCCCGTGCCGACCGCGGCCGCAGCATTATCCCCCGCGCCTGCAATGACTTTGACCTCCGCAGAAAGACCGAGTTCGTCCGCGATCTCCTGTTTGAGCGTACCGACCGCCTCGTAGCTTTCATGCAGCGCGGGAAGTTTCTCCTCGGTCATGCCGCACACGCCGCACATCTCTTTGCTCCACCTGCGATTTTTTACGTCCAAAAGGAGCATTCCGCTCGCGTCCGAAACGTCCGTGCAGAACGCGCCCGAAAGGCGGTAGCAAAGATAGTCCTTGGGCAGCATGATCTTTGCGATCTTCTTAAAGTTCTCCGGCTCGTGTTTCTTCATCCATAAAAGCTTGGGCGCGGTAAAGCCTGCAAAGGCAATGTTGCCCGTGTATGCGGAGAGATTGTTTTGGCCGATCCCTTCGTTTAAGTACTTGGTCTCTTCCTCCGTCCTACCGTCGTTCCACAAAATGACGGGGCGGATGACGTTGTCGCACGAATTGAGCGCGACAAGCCCGTGCATCTGTCCGCCGAAGGAAATGCCTTTGACAAGCATCCTATCCTGCCCGTCGAGCAGTTCCTTTAATCCCCGCAGGGCGGCGGCGAACCAATCGTCGGGATCCTGTTCGCTCCAGCCGGGATGCGGATAGGAGACGGGATAGCTCTGCGTGTTTTCCGCCAAAATTTTGCCGTTCGCGGCAACGAGCAGCATTTTTAATCCGCTCGTGCCCAAATCGATACCGATATAAGTATTCATTCTCGTAAACTTTCTTTTTATGACGAAAAAAATAAATTTTACGACTTCAGGGGAACCATGCGTGCACGCGCAACGCGCTGACCGCAAGTTTCCCCTCGTCGCACAAATTTTCGCCCTCGTTGTTACTTTGTGCGCCTCGCCCCTCCTTCATAAGCGCAGGTATGCGCAAATGTGGGGCGCGGGCGCAGGATGATCCCGCTTGCGCAAGTATTTTTAAAGTTTTATATACGCTTAAAACGGATTCTCCGTCTTATACCTGACACCTGCGGGCCGGTTATATCCGATCTCGGAGACGCCCAAATATTTGAACACTTCAAAAAGCGCGCTTCCAAAATGCCCGAACGCGACCGCACCGTGGTGCGGGAACCCGCCTTCGACGAGAACATGACGGTAGAACCTGCCCATCTCCGGGATGGCGAACACGCCGACGGAACCAAAGGAGCGCGTTGCAACGGGAAGCACCTCGCCCTCGGCAACGTACGCGCACAGCCTGTTATCCGACGTGCTTTGCAGACGGAAGAAAGTGATCTTACCGGGGACGATGTCCCCCTCCAGCGTGCCGTTCGTCACTTCCACGGGAAGCGAGCGCGCCATGATCTTTTGGTACTTCATCTCGGGCTTGCACAGCTTCCCTGCACAGGTGTTGCCGCAGTGAAAACCCATAAAAGTATCCGTGAGCTTGTAGTCAAACTTGCCCGCAATGTCACGGTTGTAAAGCTCCTTCGGCACGGTGTTGTTGATGTCCAAAAGCGTCACGGCGTCCTCGGAGACGACCGTTCCGATGAACTCCGAAAGCGCGCCGTAGATATCTACCTCGCAGGAGACGGGAATGCCCCTGCCCGTCAGGCGACTATTCACATAGCACGGAACGAAGCCGAACTGCGTCTGGAAGGCGGGCCAGCACTTCCCCGCGACCGCCACATACTCGCGGCTGCCTTTATGCGCCTCGATCCAATCGAGGAGCGTCAGTTCATACTGCGCAAGTTTTGTTAAGATCTCGGGCTTTTTGTTCCCCGCGCCGAGTTCCTTTTCCATATCCGCGACCACTTCGGGGATGCGCTTGTCCCCCGCGTGCTTGTGGAAGGCTTCAAAGAGGTCTAATTCGGAATTCTCCTCCACTTCGACCCCGAGGTTATACAGCTGCTGTATCGGCGCGTTGCAGGCGAGGAAGTTCATGGGCCGGGGCCCGAACGTGATGAGCTTTAGGCGCTTCAAGGCGTACGCGGCGCGGGCGACGGGCAGGAAGGCATGGAGCATGTCCGCGCATTCCTCCGCGTCCCCCACGGGATATTCGGGGATATACGCCTGCACGCCGCGCAGCTTTAAGTTATAGCTTGCGTTCAGCATCCCGCAATAGGCGTCGCCGCGGGAATCGGAGAGAACGGCGATATTCTCCTCCGCCGCCGCGCAGAACATGACGGGCGCGTTCATCCGCTGTGCGTACTCTTGTGCAAGCATCGTTTCGGAAATTTCGGGACCGAAGTTGCCGAGATACACGCAGAGCGCATTGCAGCCCTCTTTTTCGAGATCCGCAAGTGCCTCTTTCATCTGCACTTCGCTCTCAACGATGCACACGGGGCATTCGTAAAGATCGCCCTTTCCGTACTTCTTCTCGTACGCCGCAACGAGCGCCCTTCTTCTGTTCACCGAAAGACTCTCGGGGAAACAGTCGCGCGAGACCGCCACAATGCCGACCTTCATTTTTGGAATATTCTGCATAATATACCTCCCGTATTTTATCCGATGATCTCCCGTAAGGCAAAGTTATCGCCCGCACGGTGCGTTCCAAATTTTTACGCGGTTTTTGCCGGCGTGCAGCCGCTGCAAGGGCCCTGCAGCGATCGCGCCTTTTAAGTTGCCGCCCAAAAAATCGGTATCGATCTTCAGATCGCCGCCGTCGGGGCGCTCAAACCGCCCCTCCGTGATACGCGTCATGCCGAGCCGCCTGCTCGTAACAAGCGTCTCTCGCATGTCGAACATCGCCTGCGGGAGCTCGATCTCCAGATACACGCCGTCGCCGCCGCGGACGATCTTCGCGTTCCCGCAGGCGTCCGAAACGCAGTTGTTTTTTTCTGCCTCAAAGGGGAGCGCGCCGTTCAAGTAGACGTTTCCCTCGATGTCGGCGGGCTGACGGACGCGTTCAAACTGTTCAAGATCGCCGTAGCCGAGCGCTCTTACCTGCGCGATATATTCCTCCAACGAGGTCGGAGAGCCGTTATACTCCGCCGTGCCGTAATGTTTTTTCGGTTCGTTTCCGCCGACAAAAATATTTTGCAGCCAGCGGTCGTCGCCGCCGTACACGGGCGCAGTGCCCGCGGGCATTGTGGAATGCGGGAAATGATAGGGCGTGGCGCGGTTTAAAACGGGATAACGATTAAGAAACCCGCACACGAGATTGTGTACATACGCGCCGCCCTGCGAGGCGTTGTCGAACGCATACGCCGACGCAAAAATATTGTTGTCGACAAGGTAGGGACCGTGCGAGACTTCTACAAAGAGATCGCGGTTGTTCTGCTCGAAGAGGTTTGCGCTCACGCGCAGCCCCTGCGCCTGCCAGTCGAACCACATTCCCAGCGTGCAGTCATGTATATAATTGTTATGAACGTACGTATCGATCGCCGCGTGCAGTTTGATCCCGCCCAACTCGTGCCCGTAAAATTCGTGCTTCGTCCCGATGCGGAAGATCTCGTTGCCGCAGATCTCACAAAACGCCGAGCCCATGTGTCCGACTACGCCGTTCTGCCCGCAGTCGCAGATCACATTGTTCCGCACGATGTGCGAACCGATCTTTTCCTTGCTCCAGCCGATGGCGAGCGCCTTGAATACCGCCTCCAGCTGATACTGATACCCGGGCTTTTTCCCCCATTTTGTAAAATCGTTCTCGCCCGTCGTCTCTTCTTTTCCGAGGCTTATGCCGCTGCACTTGGAATCGTGGATAAAGTTATTTTCGATGATCCAGCCCTTACTCCAATTCGGACCGATGATCCCCCACTGTTTTGCGGTGGGCGGCGCCCACGGCGTTGCCGCCTGCGCCATTTCAAAGCCCTTTACGGTGATATGATCGATGCCCGTCCGTACGGGGAAAAAGCACGCTTTGCGCACGTTGTACTCCACGAGCGCGCGGTTGGGATCGACGCCTTGGAAATTGGCGTAAAGGCTTGTTGTATGTTCTCCCGTCTCCGCGTACCAACGCAAAAGAGAGGCGTCGGGATCGGAAAGCTTTTCCTCCCGCCGATCCCACGTTTCGTAAACGCTCCTTTCCCAGCGTTCGGGATGAAACACCTTTTCCAAAGACGGCGCTTCGAACAACGCCTTGCCGTTCAGATACACTTCGGCGGTATGTACTTTATGTTCTCGCGGCGCGACCATCCAGTCGCCGTCGATCTCCGTGCAGAAGGGATCGTACTCTCCGAAAACGGCACGATCGATCGTCGTTTTCCACACGGTTCCTTCAACGCGTTCCCAATGTTCCGCGCGTTCGGATCCTTTGATGACGGCGCGCTCCCCTTCCGCCGCCATGTAGGTGATGCGAAGGCCGTCGCTCTTCCCGCCGTTTCTCGGTTTGACCCATTCCCTGTATTCGCCTTCATGAACGATCACGGTATCGCCTGCAACGGCAAGATCCGCCGCCCGCTGAATGGTAAAAAAGGGGCGCTCTTCCGTTCCCGGATTCCGATCCGAACCGAACTTTGCAACATGGTAGATCCTGGACATTTTTTTGTTCTCCTTCATTTTTGGTAAACCGACAAAGATAACTTTATCATTTTGCATTTTTATGCTATAATTATTTATATACACATATAGGATATCATGCTTACACAAAAATAAAAAGTAAATTCTACAATCAATATAGACAAAAATTGCTGTAACGGGACGCCATGAAACATCTTTTTCAAGAATGGGGATCTTCCATCAATCTACTTACGGATACCACGCTCCAATTTCCTCTTCATCTGCATAAAAGCGCCGAGCTCGTCCTCGTAAAAGACGGAGAGCTCAACCTGATCTTCCCCGATCGGGAATTCTGTTTGACCAAAGGGGATATTGCCGTCATCTTTCCAGGACAGCTCCACGGATATAAGACGGTTCGTTCTTCCGCGGTGTCCACGGTAATTTTTGACCCCGCTTGCATACAAGAGTACTTGCAGGAATTGGGGACGCACCGCCCCCTCATCCCGTATCTTTGCGCCGCCGATGTGGAGCAAGACGTCTATTTTGCCTTTGACCGATTGTATCGGAAAGATCTGAAGGAGCGATCCGTCGAAAGATCGGCATGGGTACGATTGATCATGGCGATGGTCATGCCAAAACTTCCGTTGGTAAAAACAGACAAGAACGGCGAATCCGACTTGGTTTATCAGATCGTTGAATATCTTGCCGCGCATTATACGGAACATGTTTCGTTAAACGATCTGGCAAAGCGGCTTCACGTCAATAAATATTATCTTTCGCATGCCTTTTCCGCAAAACTTCATTCAAGTTTTCCCGATTATCTCAACCGCCTGCGTTGCGACCATGCGAAAATGCTCCTTTCAACCGCAACGGAAGACATTATGACCGTCGGCGAATTATCCGGCTTTGAAACGCAACGAACATTCAATCGCGTCTTTAAGTCCTATACAGGAATGACGCCGCATGAATATCGGATCACGGTACGAAAACGCTGATCGTCCAAAGCTTCATTTGATCGCCGGGCAGGTGAAGCATAGCCGACCGAAAAAAGACAAATTCGAGCGGATAAAACAACTACGAAAGCCTATTCGGCGGCTTATTGCAGATCGGAAAAGAAAATACCCGGCCAAAACTCTTTGCCGTTGACAAATAAGTTCGACCGGGTATCGTTTGGTGGAGCTAACGAGATTCGAACTCGTGACCTTTTGAATGCCATTCAAACGCGCTACCAACTGCGCTATAACCCCATCGCCTGCAATTTTACAATATTTATTCGGTTTTGTCAACGCAATTTGCCGCAAAAAATAAAAATTGTACCTCCTTTGCCTCACTTTTCTTGTATTGATCTGCTGCAGCCCCGTCCGAAACGCAAAAGCACGCCCCCTCGGGCGCGCTTTTACAATGTGGTGGACCTGCGCAGAATTGAACTGCGGTCTTACAAGGTTCCTCCGCGGACACTACACGCTTAGTCTGTGATAAGATCTCGCCCGCAAGCAGTTCGCAGACAGACTGCTATTTGAGCACACTTTCCTTTAAAACCTTTTTGTGCGGCGAAAGTTTTCCGTACAAAAATGTTCCCCACTGAAATGACGCCCCGCTCCCGACCGTGGGCGATCGGGGCAGAACGGAGCTTAACCGCGTTAAGCCGCAAGCGCTACGCGACGAGCCGAAGCTCTGCGCGCAACAGCCGACCTTTTGGTGTCAGCATTTAAATTTGTTTCCGTTTTTACGGAGCCGAGCCTCCGACGTGCGTCCGACAAACTCCGCTTGCAATCGAATCCGAAACAGGCCCGCATGTCTAACGTACTTATAGTATACCCCGCGCACGGTTTTGTCAACCAAAAATGCAATACGTTTTGGGACGATCGCCGCCGCAAGGAGCGCGGCGTTCAGTTCAGCACCACATCCCTTAAACTTTCGTACTTACCCATGGCGACCTTTTGAATACGCTCAAACTCCAGGCGGCGCTCGAACGCCTCGTCGACCAGCCGCTTGGCGGTAAAAATACTGTCCGTCGAATAGCGCAGATTTTTAATATCGTTTAAAAATTTTCCGCTTTGCCGCGTCCCCAAAAAATCGCCGCCGCCCCGCAGCTCCAGATCTCTTTGCGCAAGGACGAAACCGTCCGTCGTCCCCTTAAACGCGGCAAGGCGTTCGCGCGCGCCTTCGCTGTCCGATCCGATCAGCAAAAAGCAATAGCTCTTTTCACTGCCGCGGCCGACGCGCCCGCGCAGCTGGTGAAGCTGCGAAAGTCCGAATCGCTCGGCATTGTAAATGATCATGATCGTGGCGTTCGGCACGTCCACGCCGACCTCTATCACGGTGGTCGAAACCAGGCAGTCGTATTCGCCGCGCTTGAACGCCTCCATCACGGCACCCTTTTCGCGCTCCTTCATTTTACCGTGCAGCAGCGCGAAACGCACTTCGGGAAGCCGCCCGCGCAGCTCCTCGAACAGTTCCGTGACCGACGTCGTATCCCCCTCGTCGTCCTCGATCTTGGCGCACACAAAGTATGCCTGACGGCCGCCCCGCACCTGTTCGCGCACGTATGCAAGCATATCGTCGTACCGCCGCTCCGGAATGACCGACGTGGAGACAGGCTGGCGGTCGAGCGGCTTATCGGGAATGGTCGTCACGTCCAGATCGCCGTAAAACACCAGCGAAAGCGTACGCGGAATGGGCGTGGCCGACATTACCAAAATATCTGGAGCGTCGCCCTTCTCACTCAATATATTGCGCTGCGCAACGCCAAACCGATGCTGCTCGTCGCATACGCAAAAGGCAAGGTCGCAAAAGCGGACATCCCCCTGCAGCACGGCGTGGGTGCCGCAGAGCACATCGATCTCCCCTGCCGCAAGCGCCTCTTTTACCGCGCGTTTTTCCCCGGAGGAACTTCCCCCCGCAAGATATCCAATACGGTATTCCGGAAAAATTTTTTGCAGCAGCGCAAAATTTTGCGCCGCAAGCACCTCGGTCGGCGAAAGATATGCCGCCTGAAAGCCGCTTTTTAGCGCCATGTAAATGCCCGTCAGCGCCACGGCGGTCTTGCCGCTGCCCACATCGCCCTGCAGCAGCCGGTTCATGCGCACGGGACCGGTCAGGTTATCGTATATCGCCCGTACCGCCGCCTGCTGGCCGGGCGTAAACGTAAAGGGAAACCGTCGTTCAAACGCAGCCACATCCCGCTCGCTCACCCGATAGCGCCTGATGCGCGCCTCCTGCCGGTCACCCTTGATCAGCCGGAAGGCCGCCAACAGCGTAAAATATTCTTCCAACGCGATGCGTTCGGAGCTTTCGCGCAGCTCCTCCTGCGATTTTGGCATATGAACCCCGTAATAGGCTTGCCGCAGAGGGAAAAGCGCGTACTTTTTTTGCAATTCCGCGGGGATGACCGAAACAAACGTCTCTTCTGCGAGCGCCGCGCGCACCGCGTCGCGCACGACGCGCTGAGTCAGCCCTCCCCGCAGCGGATAGACGGGCACCAGCCCCTTTAAGTAGTTGTTTTTTTCGATCGGCTCGAACGAGGGATTGACGAGCGACGCTTGCCCGTAGCGGTTTTGCACGCGCCCGTAAAACAGGTAATCGCCCGGGCGCAGACGCTGCGCCAGGTAGGGCATATGAAACCACACCGCGGGAAAGGTGACCCCGTCCTGCTCCAGCCAGGCACGGATAGTCCTGCGCTTATCGTAGCGCCGTACCGGCTCGACCGAAACCAGCCGGCAGGCCAAAAGCGCCGTCTCGTTGTGGCAGACGTCGAAAATCGACGCACGGTTGGTCATGTCGAGGTAGGTGCGCGGAAAATACTGCACCAGCGCACGCGTATCCCCAATGTTCAATTTTGCAAATTCTTTGGCGCGTTTTTCGTTGATCCCGCGCAAAGCCGTGATATTCATTATTTTGATTTGTTAAAAAACAATTTTCAACATCATAATATAAACAGAAACCGGTCCGAGCGCCGCGCTCCCAAGAAAAAAGAGCGGCGCGCCGCTCTTTTGCAGGTCATTATTCCAAAGAAAGCAGATAGTAATACACGGGCTGTCCGCCGTAGTGAAAGTCGACGTCGCAGTCGGGGAAGGCTTCCTGTACCTTTGCGGAGAGCGCCGAGGCGTCGGCCTCGTCCACACCCTCGCCGTAATAGAGGGTGATCACCTCGTGCGAATCATCCTTTAACTTTTCAAGCAGCTTTAGCACCGTCTCGTCGACGGAGTGCCCCTTCGCCAAAATCTTTTTATCGTCCAGGCCGATGATGTCCCCTTCCTTAATGCTGAAGCCGTTGACGTTGGTCGTGCGCACGGCGTGCGTGACCTGCCCGGCCTTTACGTTGTCGATCGCATGGATCATGTTCGTCTTGTTTTCTTCCGCCGACGAACCGGGGCTGAAAGAAAGGGCTGCCGCAAAGCCCTGCGGCACATTTTTGGTAGGGATGACGTGGATGATGCGGTTATCGACCAGCGCCTTTGCCTGCTCGGCCGCCAAAATAATATTTTTATTGTTGGGGAATACAAACACGTTATCGGCGTTGATCTTCTGCACCGCCGTGGCAATGTCGGAGGCCGAGGGATTCATCGTCTGCCCGCCCTCGATCACGCGGTCGACGAACAGATCTTTGAAGATCTCCGAAATGCCCTCGCCCGCGCAGATGGCCAGCATCCCCTGGTCCTTTTTTTCGGCGGCGATCTTTGCCTTAAGGGCGCGGTTCTGTTCGAGCATGTTTTCGATCTTCGGGCGATCCAATTCGCCGAGCTCCAACGCATAGGTAAGCGCCACGCCGGGGCTGTTGGTGTGCACGTGCACCTTTACCATTTCGAGGTCGCCGATGCAGATGACGCTGTCGCCGATCCCCATCAGGTTCTCGCGCAGCTTATCGATATCCGCAAGCGTTGTGCTCTTTTTTAAGTTGATGATAAAAAACTCGGTGCAGTAGGCAAACTGGATCTCGCCGAGGTCCATGTTGATGATATCGGAGTTGTCGCCGAAATCGGCGTCCATGCTCTGCGCCTGGTTGGCCGCCTCCGTCTGCACTTCCGAGACGATCTCGTCCCCCATCAGCGCCGACAAAAAGCCGCGCATAATGGTCATAAGGCCGACGCCGCCCGAGTCGACCACGCCCGCCTTTTTTAACACGGGCAAAAGCTCGGGAGTCTGCGCAAGCGCCCTGTCGCCCTCCTCGATCACGGCGGGCAGGAACGACTCGAAGTCACGCTGCTTGCCGGCGATCTTTACGGCGTATTCGCTCATCATGCGCACGACCGTAAGGATGGTTCCCTCCTTGGGGATCGCCACGGCGCTGTACGCGACCTTGGTGCCCGCTTCCATGGCGCGGGCGAATGTTTTGGTATCTACTTCCGGTTTCCCTTCGCGCAGGACCGAACAGATCCCGCGCAGGATTTGCGATAAAATGACGCCCGAATTGCCGCGGGCTCCGCGCAGCGCGCCCTTGGATACGCTGTCGCACACCTCGGGAAAGGTATTGGACGCCGACGTGGTGAGTTCCTTTACCGCCGATTGCAGCGTGAGAGACATATTGGTACCCGTGTCGCCGTCCGGAACGGGGAACACGTTGAGCGCATCGACCTTTGCCCGATTGTTATCGAGCATCTTTGCGCCGACCAATACCATTTTGCGAAATATCGCACAATTGATCGTTTTTTGCATGAAAAAATTCTCCCGAATAAAAACCTGCGCAGAGACCGAGAGTTATAATTTTAAACCGACCACATTTACGTTCACGGTGTCCACGATCATGCCGGTAAAATACTCTACCTTGTACTTGATCCCTTCTTTCAGCGACTCCGCGACCGCCTCGATCGAAACGCCGTACTTGATCAGCACGGATACGTCGATAAAGATCCGGTTTCCGGACGTAACAACTTTTACGCCCTTGCCTCCTGCGTCTTTTTTAAACAGTTCGGCGAACGTCTCCGTAAAACGGCGCGAAACGGTATCCACGATGCCATAGCTTTCCACCGCGGCCCTCGAAGCGACCTTGGCGATCGCCACATCGGATATGGAAATTTTACCGTACGCGTTGCTGGTACTTACAGACATAACTGCTCTCCTGAACTTGCTCCTTTCTATTCTACCCCATTGCGTATCATTTTGCAAGCATTCTTGAAAAAAAATTCTGTTTTTTTCAAAAAAAATCGCGTTTTTCCCTCTATTTTCATTGCTTTTTTCCGCAAGAAATGCTATCATGATTCCGTTGTGCCGCCATGCGGTTTTGCATGCGCGCGTTTTGAAATCAACCCTTCGGGAGGAATGTTATATGTCGAGAGTATGCAGCATCTGCGGAAAAGGCCAAACATCGGGTAACAACGTAAGCCACTCCAACCGGAAGACCAGGCGTTCGTTTAAGGCAAACGTACAAAAAGTGACGTACGTGGCCGACGGCAAGGTAGAAAACGGTTATGTTTGCACGCGCTGCTTAAAGAGCAATAAGATCGAGCGCGTTTGATCGCATGCAAAAAAAGGACGCCCGCATCTCACGCGGGCCCCGAAGTTCGGACGAAGATCCGATTGAACGATCATAAAAGGAGCTTGGCACCTGCCGGGCTCCTTTTTTCTTTGCGGAAGGCCCGCACGCCGTTCCGGCAAGCGCTCCCCCGGCGCGGCCTCGGAACAAACTCTGCCGCGCTCTCAAACTTCTTTTCGACGCTTTCCGCTTTCGGCCCGCCGAAACGACATTCCGCCGCGCCGTTGTCCGTGCAATTTTTTGCGCGGCATGCGCATGAGGGCCGCTTTTCTTTGCGGAAGGCCCGCACGCTGTTCCGGCAAGCGCTCCCCCGGCGCGGCCTCGGAACAAACTCTGCCGCGCTCTCAAACTTCTTTTCGACGCTTTCCGCTTTCGGCCCGCCGAAACGACATTCCGCCGCGCCGTTGTCCGTGCAATTTTTTGCGCGGCATGCGCATGAGGGCCGCAGCGCCGCGACGGCTCATCCGCAGACGTCCGCCAAGACGCGCATAAAATTTTTATATGCGATCTTTTCGGCGACGCGTTCGCCGAAAAGATGCGAAAAGGTCTCGAATAAACGCGGCAGACAGGATGGATCGGGCACGCAAGCATTGGGCGGAGCGCCGTCGAAATCGGAGCCGACGGCAAGCACGTCTTCGCCGCCGACCTTCAGGATGTGCCGCGCGTGCGCCGCGATCGCCGCAAGCTGTTCCCGCGCGCCCCTTCCGCCGCCCAAAAAGTCGGCGCAGAAGTTGAGCCCCGTCACGCCGCCGCAGTCGGCCAGCCGCACGACCTGTTCGTCCGTCAGATTGCGCGCCCACCCGCATACCGCGGCAGCATTGGAATGGCTTGCCACAAAGGGCCGCCCCGCCGCCGCCACCTGCGCAAACAGCGCGTCGCTCCCGTGCGAGACGTCGGCGATCATCCCCAGCTCGCCCATCCGCGCAAGTACGTCCGCCCCGAAGGCCGTAAGCCCGCGCTCCCTTTCGCGCAGACAGGGCGATACGCGGCCCGCGCACAGCCCGGCGTAATCGGGAAAGTTGGGAAATCCTGCCGACGCAGGCGTATTCCACACAAACCCCATCATGCGCACGCCGCGCGCATACAGCGCGTCGACGCGGGAGAGCTCTCCCTCCAGCGCGTCGCCCTCCACCGTGAGCAGAGCATTTACAGCCGTGCCGCGGCAATCCGAAGCGCGCCGCACGGGGCGATATCCCTCGCGCCGGCACATGGCGTAAAACGCGTCCGCCAGCGTGCAGAAGCGCGCGTAGCCGCCCTCCTCGACAAAGGCGGCAAAGCCCTGCACCAGACAGCCGCCCCGCACCAGCCGCTCCTTTGTTACCTGCAAAACGCCCTCGGAAGAGAGGGCGTCGCAGTGCATATCGCAATATTTCATTTGTGTCTGACCAGCAGCCGCAGCAAAAAACGTACGGCGCGGGGCGGCTTGATGCACACGATCGCGTTCACGGGCGCCTCCTTTACAAGTCGATAAACACGAGTACCGTCTCCTCCGTCCGGAAGCGCGCCGTATCCGCCGTGACCACGTTGGAAATTCCGCGCGTGGATCCGTAATAAAACGCCTCCGGCAGAGGATAATAGAACCCGCTGCTATCATATATATGCGCAATGCCGCCGAAAGGCAATATCGAAACGGTCTTTCCGCGCAGGCCGGGCAGGACCACCTCTCCCCGCGCGGCAAAAATGCGGGCATGATTGGTGACGAGTTCGGCGCGCACGCCCCGTACGCACGCCGCATATAAAAGGTGCAGATTGCCCAAAAAGTGATCCTCTCTACCGCCCCCGCCGCCGTAGAAGACAATTTCGTCCGCGCCCGCTTCAATGGCGCGCAGCAACGCCAGCTCGCCGTCCGTATAGTTCTTTTCGGAGGGATATACCTCCGCGGGCGGCGGATCGGGCACATAGCCGAGCGAATCGTAGTCGCCCAGATTTACGTCGATGTGCGTGCGACCCCTTGCCCAGTCGTAGGCGCCGTCGCAGCACCACACGCGCGCCCCGTCGGCCGGGATGCGGCCGCGGTAAGGCTCGCCGTTCAATAAAATGACGGCCTTCATACGCCGCGCAGACGGGAGATGGTCCAACGCATATCCTGCGAACGAAACACCGTACTGCCCGCCACGATCACGTTCGCGCCCGCCTCGATCACGGCGTCCACGTTCTCTTCGGTAATGCCGCCGTCCACCTCGATATCCAGATCGGGCCGCCCGTTGCGTACGCAAAAGTCACGCAGTTTTTCGATTTTTGCAAGCGTCTCGGGAATAAACTTCTGCCCGCCCCAGCCGGGGTGCACGCTCATCAAAAGCAGCATGTCGGCGTCTTCCACGCAGTCGTAAAGGTGCTCTACCGGCGTATTCGGATTGATGACGGCGCTGGCGCGCATTCCGTAATTTTTAATGATGCGCAGCGTCTGCACCGTGTGATCGCGGCACTCCTCCACGTGAACGGTCACCAGGTTCGCCCCCGCCCGCGCAAAACTTTCCAGCCGCGTTTCCGGATGGAGCACCATAAGATGGCAGTCGAGCGGCAGCCGCGTGTACGGCCTGATCTGCTCGATCATCTGGTTCCCGAACGTGATCGTCGGCACGAAATTTCCGTCCATGACGTCGCAGTGGATGTAATCTGCGCCGCACTGCTCCAATTTGCGCACCGTCTCGCCCATGCGTGCAAAGTCGCCCGCAAGAATGGACGGCGCCACCTTTACCTTTAACATACCTTTCCCCCTGTGATGATTACGATCCGGATCGCATACGGCAGTCAAGCGCTGCCGTTTTTTATTTTCGCACGACGCGGCCCGCTGCAGACGGATCCGCCGTACAAGGCGCCGTACGCCGCGCCGCAAGGCCGCGGCGTTAGACGTCCTCCCCTCTTAAATAGCCGGCGCGCAGCTGGCCGCAGGCGCCGCCGATATCCGAGCCCATGCTCCGCCGAATGGTGGCGGAGATCCCGCGGCTCTTTAAAATTTGCAAAAAACGCTGCGCCATGCGCTCGTCCGCCGCCCGCAGCCGACGCTCTTTTACGGCGTTCAGGCGGATGAGATTGACGTGGCAGGGCCTGCCGCGCAGCAGTTCGGCCAGCGCCAGCGCATGTCGCTCGTCGCTGTTTTCGCCCGCGATAAGGCTGTATTCAAAGATATAACGCCTGCCCGTCGCCGCAAAATACTCGCCGCATGCCTGCAGGATATCGGCGATGCGATACGCCTTTGCCACGGGCATGATGCGGGCGCGCTCCTCGTCCGTTACACCGTGCAGCGAAACGGTGAGGTTGAGCGCGATCCCCTCGCCGCAGAACGCGCGCATCTGCGGCACCAGGCCGCAGGTGGATAGGCTGATATTGCGCGCGCTGACGCGCAAACCGTCTTCAGCCGTCAGCAGACGCAAAAATTTTACCACCCGATCGTAATTGTCGAACGGCTCGCCGCTGCCCATAAGCACCACGTTGGTCACGGCGCGCGCCTTCGGCGTGCCGCCCTCGGCGCGGTTGACCGCCAAAATCTGCGACAGGATTTCGCCCGCCGTAAGGTTGCGCACCAGCCCGCCCAGCGTGGAAGCGCAAAACGTACAGCCCATGCGGCAGCCCACCTGCGTGGAGACGCACTGCGTGTTCCCGTACCGGTACTTCATGAGCACACCCTCCACAAGGTTGCCGTCCGCCAGGGCAAACAGATATTTTTTTGTGCCGTCTGCCGCCGTAAACACCCGCTCTATGCGCACGGGCTCCTCCTCGAACCGCTCGAGGAGATACGCCTTCAGCGCGGCGGGAACGGGGATCTCGGAAATGCGTTTCCCCTGCAGCAGACCTTCCGCAAGCTGCCCCGCGCGAAAGGGTTTTTCTCCCGCGTCCGCCACCAGGCGCGATAATTCCAGCAACGAACAATCCTGTAAGATCGCCTTCATAGCCGCCTCATTTTGGCAATGTAGAATCCGGCGCCGAACGCCGCATCGGGCAAAAACTGAATGCCGCAGCGCATTGGTTCGTGCGGAAGCGGACTTTGGACCTCGCATACCGCAAAATCGGCATTCTCCGCCAAAAACGCCTCTACCACTCCGTCGTTCTCCGCCCGAAAGAGCGAACAGGTCGAATAGTACAAATAGCCGCCGCGCCTTACATAGCGCGCGCAATTACGCAGGATGGCGCGCTGCACGGCATTCAGTCCCGCAAGATCGGCGGCGTTTTTACGCAGCGGAAGATCGGGATTTTCGGCCACCGTACCGAATCCCGAACAGGGCACGTCGCACAACACGCCGTCGAACGCCCTTTCATACGCGGGGCAGAACACGCTGCTATCGGCCTGCACGGGAAAGACATTCTGCGCCCCCATGCGCCGCGCATACTGCCCGATCAGCTCCACGCGGTGCGGATGCAGTTCGCACGCCGTCACCTGCGCACATTTTTCGGCCAGCAGCACCGACTTGCCGCCGGGCGCCGCGCAGGCGTCCAACAGCCGCTCACATGGTAAAACGACGCCGCAGATGGCAATGCTGCCAACCGACTGAAAGGTATAATCCCCCCTTTCAAACCCGCCGTCGCGCGCAAAATGCGGAAAAATATAGGTATGCGGGAAGGGGGTATCGCGGTGCGGACGATCCAGATACCCCTCCTCGCCGCGGACAAAGCGCACCGTTACGCCGGCGCTTTGCGCGCGGACGATGGCCTCGGTGCGCGCACCGTATTCCTCCCGCAGCAGGCGGACGGCAAACAACGGATAGGGCGTGGTCAGTGCCAGCCCCTCGTCCCCGGGCGGGACGACGATCCTCTCCTCCGAAAAGGCCCGCAGCGCAGCGTTCACAAAGCCGGCCATGCCGCCCTTTCCCATCTTTTTTAACAAGTCCACCGCGGTATCCGTCACCATATAGCGCGGTTTTTTTAAAAACACCAGCCAATAGAGCGCTATTTTAAGCACGATCCGCACGCTCTGTTTTGGGCTTTTGGCCGCCACAGACTGCACGCACCGCGCAAGGTAGGCGTCGTGCTCCAGCACGCCGTACACCGTCTTTACGGTGCGCGCGCGGTACAGCTCCTCGATCGGCGTATCCGCCAGCGCAAGTTTTAAATGCGCACCCCCGCCGTACACCTTTGCCAGCACCCGATACGGGTCATAAAACGGATTGGTCAAAGCGCGCGCCCTCCCGCAGTTTTCCGCCGTTGACAAAGGCGGTATCCGCCATACGCTTTCCGCCGGCGGGCTGAAGTTCGGTGATCCGCACGGCACCCTCGCCGCACGCCACGATCAGCCCCCGCTTAGGCGAAGCGCAAACGACCGTTCCGGCGGGCGCCTTCCCTGCGCTTTCGGCGACGGCAGCGTTAAAAAAGTTAAACACTGCGCCGTTGACCGTTGCAAACGCCAGCGGCGCGGGAGAGAGCCCGCGGATCAGTGCGCTCACTTCACGGGCGGGACGGGTAAAATCGACGGGCGTGCGCGCCACCTTTCTGCACACCGTCCCCGCGCCCTGTCTGCGGAGCGTCACATCACCCGCGCACAGGCGCTCCATCGCCTCCGCAATGCACGACGCGCCCAGCAGCGCCAGCCGCTCGGTGAGCGAGCCGCAGGTATCCGAGGGCGCAATGTCCATGGTCCGCTGCAAAAAGATATCGCCCGTATCCAGCCCGACATCCGTCTTCATGATGGTGATGCCCGTCTCCCTCTCTCCCGCCATGATGGCGCGCGCCACGGGCGCCGCCCCGCGGTAGGCGGGCAGCAGGCTTGCGTGCACGTTCCATACCCCCATGGGGAACAGATCGAGCGCCTCCTGCGTTAAGATCTGCCCGTAGGCGCAGGTGACCAGCGCGTCCGCTCCGACGGCGGCGAGCGGCGCAAGCTCCTGCCGCAGTTTTTCGGGCTGCAGTACGGGGATGCCCAGACGAACGGCCTCCTGTTTGACGGGCGAAGGGGTCAGAACGCCCCGACGCCCCTGCGGCCGGTCGGGCTGCGTCAGCACGGCGGCGACCGGATAGCGCGCCGCAAGCGCGCGCAGCGACGGTACCGCAAAGGCGGGCGTGCCCGCAAACACCAGTTTCATTCGTCCTCCGCGTCGCGGATATTCTCCGCCTTGTCGGTATACAGTATCCCGTCCAGGTGGTCGAGTTCGTGGCATACGGCACGGGCGAAAAAACCGCGCGCGACTAGCGAATACCGATCCCCCCTGCGGTCGCTGAACACCACCTTTACCTTATCGGGCCGACGTACCGTACCCGCCTTGCCGCGCACGGAAAGGCAGCCCTCCGGCCCTACCTGTTCGCCCTTCTGCCACACAAACACGGGGTTGATCAGCTCGAAATACCCCTCCTCTACGTCTACAACGACGGCGCGGACGGGCACGCCCACCTGCGGCGCGGCAAGCCCGGCGCCCTCGGCGGCGCGCAGCGTCTCTTTCATATCGTCGAGCAGGGCGGCGAGCGACGCGTCGTAGCGCGTGACCGGCTCGCAGACCTTTCGCAATACGGGGTCGCCCACCTGTACGATCTCACGGAGCATGATTTCACCTCAACTTAAATTTGCGGGATTTTCCTCTACATACACAAGCGCGTTTTTACATCTGACGGAAGCGGC
>CALVPS010000006.1 GCA_944354035.1 uncultured Clostridia bacterium
GTATTATCAAAAAAAATTTGAAGCCTTCCCGTTGTACGAATGGCTGGAATTTGCGTTGCTGCTGTGTTTTGCGGGCGGGTTCCTCGACGCGTACACGTTCGTCACGCGGGGCGGCGTTTTCGCCAACGCGCAGACAGGCAACCTGGTGCTGCTTGCCATAGGGTTCGCACGCGGCGACGGCGTAGCCGCCCTGCGCTATCTGGTGCCCATCCTGTTCTTTTTTGCCGGCGTGCTTTTCAGCGAACTTGCCCTGCGGCTTGGAAAAAAGCAACGCAGCGATTTCCGCGGACACGCATACGTGCTGCTTGGCGAGGCCGCCGTCTTATCGGCGGTGGCGCTGATGCCCCCTTCCGTCCCCGATATGTTGGTAAACGCGCTCGTCTCGCTGGCGGCGGCGGTGCAGTTCGACAACTTCCGCAAGCTGGAGGGCAAACCGTTTGCCTCGGCATTCTGCACGGGCAACCTGCGTTCCGCCACAGAACACGCCTTTTACGCCGTTGCCGAAAAACGGCGGGAAGCGGCACGCAGCGCCGCTCAGTACCTGATCGCCATCGGCGGATTTGTGGCGGGCGTATTTGCCGGCTACTTTGCCGCACGGGCGTTCGGCGGATATGCGGCTTTTTTTGCGGCGGGCGATCTTGTTTTGCTGTTTGCCGCGGTCGTGGCGGCGCAGGCGGTACGCAGGCGGCGCATTGCGGTGCGCAGGCTGTCCGCACAGGAGACCGACGCGGGACGCGCCCTGATCGACGAAAGTTTTCAGCGCTTTATCGCCCCGAACGTGCCGGGTGAGACGCGGGACGCCTTCCGCGCCTTTTTATACGACCCCGCGCCGACGGCTGCACGCGACATTTACGGCGTATTTGCGGGCGGCATGCTGAAAGCCGCCATGATCGCACAGGCGGACGGAACGCGCATCCACGCCTTTTTTGCTAAAAACGGCGACCAGAGACGCGGTTACGGCGGAAGGCTGATGCGCTGGTTCCTGGCGCATGCCGCCGCGCGGGAGGTCGCGGCGGACGTGCCGTGCGAGGCGGCGGCCGTCTACCGAAAATTCGGTTTTTTTGCGGACGGCGAACCGTTTGAGCGATACGGCATGCGCCTGCAGCCCCTACGCTTTCGGCGGGGCGGCGGGGCGGACGGTCGGACGACAGACGAACGATAACATCTTCGGGAGGGATATGATATGAACACACGCACCATCGAAGTGACGGGCCGCGGCAGCGTTGCAGCTCGCCCCGACCTGATACGGCTGCACCTGACCGTGACGCGGCGGGCGCCTTGCTGCGAGGAAGCCGTTGCGGACGCGCAGGAGGACGCGCGGCGGCTGACGCAGGCGCTGTGCGGCGCGGGGATCGAAACGCGGAACGTGCACGCGCACGGGCTGCGCGTAGCGGCGCGCTACGAAAACGAGCAAACGCCTGCAGGCAGATATGTCCGCACCTTTGCGGGCTACGAGGCCGTACGCCGACTGACGGCGGAATTTCCGGCGGAGAGCGGCCTGCTCGGCGCGGTGCTGACCGCCGCGGCAGCCGACGCCGCGGCGCCGGAACTGCACATAGAATATGCGCTTTCCGACCCGCAGGCGGCAAGAGACGAGGCGCTTGCGCGCGCGGCGGCCGACGGACGTCGCAGGGCGGAGATCCTTGCCGCGGCGACGGGCGCGCGGCTTGGCGCCCTCCTCTCTGTCCGCCACGGCGGCGTAGCGCCCCTTCCCGCCGTACGCACCGCCGCATTTTCCGCACGCGACGGCATGGCGGAGCCGGAACCGGAGACAATAGAGATCGGCGACAGCGCAACGCTCACATGGGAGCTGCTGTGATCCCGCCGACGATCGGACAGCAAACGCGGCGCGCGCCCCCATTGCAGGGGACGCGCGCCGCATTTTTTCTTTTAAAACGCCGATAAAGCGCCTCGGGCTCACGGCCGTGCGGACGAGGGAGCCGTCTCGGCGGCACGGCGCAGTGTGCGGTTGAGCAGTTCGCTCGTCAACAGCAGCAGCGCGGCAAACGCCCCCAAAAAGAGGGGCAACCATGCGATATCGGCATGCTCCGCGATCAGGCCGAACAACGGCGGCATCAGCGTAGTACCCACATACGCGCCGGCCATTTCCACGCCGATCACCGCCTGGGAATGCTCCTTCCCGAAGTTGGCGGGAGTCGCATGGATGATGGAGGGATACACGGGCGCGCACCCGAGACCGATGACGACAAACCCCGCCAAGGCACAGGCGTCCGGTTCGACCGGGAGCGCCACCAGACCGATGCCGACGGCCGCCGCCGCGATGCCGATGCGGATGAGGACGCGGTCCCCCAGCTTTTCGGAAAAAAATCCGCACACGAACCGCCCCACCGTAATACCCGCAAAAAACAGCGAAGCGAACATGGCGGCGCATTCCTCCGTGACGCCGCGGTGCGCGACCAGATAGCTGCTTGCCCACAGCATGGTCGTCTGCTCCAGGGCACAATAGCAAAAAAACGCCACCAGAACAAGCCCTACGCCGCGCAGGCGCAGCGTGCGGAGCAACGAGTGCTTCTGCGGCGCCTCCTGCGCGGGTGCGGCCTCCGCCGACGGGGGCGACAGCCGGGCGGCACGCCTTTTCCAGAGCGGAAGACTGGCAAACAGCCCCGCCGTAAGCGCAAACTGCAGCAGCGCCACGATGCGATACCCCCATTCCCAGCCGATGCCGCCCGAAAGGCACCCGCCCATGATGTAGGGACTGATGATGGCGCCCAACCCCCAAAAACAGTGCAGCCAGCTCATATGGCGGGCCTTGTAGTGCAGCGCCACATAATTATTGAGGGCCGCGTCCACGCCGCCCGCGCCCAGCCCGTAGGGAACGGCCAGCACGCACAGCACCCAAAAGGCGCGTGCGAACGAAAAACCGAGCATGGCCGCCGCCGTAAGCAGCACGCTGACGGCAGTCACCGCGCCCGTGCCCAACTTGCGCGTCAAAAAGTCGGAGGCGAGGCTGGAGAAGATGGTGCCCGCGGCAATGATCATGGAGACCGCTCCCGCCGCCGAAACGGAGGCCCCCAGTTCGACATGCATGACGGGCCAGGCCGAACCCAGCAGCGAATCGGGCAGCCCGAGGCTGATAAAGGCGATATAGATGATGGCAAGCAGCAGCATTCCCATGGTACGGACTCCGAAAAAAAATCGGAAAGAGCATACCATGTTCTTTCCGAAAACGCAACAAAAACGACGGACATTTTTTAGAACGATCTTGTAAAGATCACGCCTGCGTCAGCACGATCAGGCGGCAATCGAATTCCGTCAGCCGCTCGCGCGAGAGATTGAGACCCACCTCCATATAATACGCGCCGTCGTGCACCGCACGATCGAAGGTATTGTAATACCGCATTTCACGCGAGAGCCCCTTTAAACGGACAAAGCGGAACTTATCCCACTCTTTTTGCCGGTTCATAAACAGCACCACGGAGGCGCTCCGATCGCGCGAGACGCACTGCATGGCCATATAGCTCCCCTCGTGCGGGGCGCACAGGTGCCACAGCGTACCCTGCTCTATGACGCTTGCATGATACTTGCGGTAGAGTTCGGCCGTATGGCAGAGCGCCGCGATCTCCTCCTGCGTCAGGCGGCCGGGATCCATTTCGTAACCGTAGGTCCCGAACAGCGCCAACGCCGCCTTTACGGGATAGGGCGCCACGGGACTGTCGTTGACGTGCGAGCCGATGCAGCAGAGCGGATACCCGATCGACGTATTGAACTGTATCTCCATGCGCTGGGCGGGATCGGATTCGTCGCTGGCCCATATCTGCGGGCAGTAATACAGCGTTCCGAGATCGAACCGCCCGCCGCCCGAGGCGCAGCCCTCGATAAAGATGTGCGGGTACTCCCGCGTGATCCGCCCGATCAGCGCATAATAGCCCAGCGTAAGGCGATGGTACACCTCCCCGCGGCGGTCGGCGGGCAGCCTTGCAGACGTATGTTCCGCCACCGTACGGTTATAATCCCACTTGATATAATCTACGGGATATTCTTCGAGGAATGCCTTCATCTGCCCGTAAATTTCTTCCACCACGGCGGGATCGGTAAAGTCGAGATGCAGCTGATGACGCATGAGCGAGAGTTCCGTACGCGAAGGGGTATACCCCAACGCATATTCGGGATGCGCCGCGAACAGTGCGCTGCGGTAATTGACCATCTCCGGCTCGAACCATATCCCGAACTTTAGCCCGCGCGCCCTGCAATGCGCCATAACGGCGTGCAGGTCGATCTTGTTCCGGTTGACCGTCCAGTCGCCCAGGCCGCTCGTATCGTCCGAACGGGTGGAGAACCAGCCGTCGTCCAGCACGAACAATTCAGAGCCCAGCTTGCATGCGTCGTCGATATACGAGAGGATGCGCTGCGTATCAAAGTTGAACAGACACCCCTCCCACGAGTTGAACAGCACGGGCCGATACGCCCCGAGCGGACACGGGGCAAGCACGTTTTCGCGTACAAAACGGTGCGCCGCAGCGCTCATGCCGTCCATGCCGCCGCGCGAATAACACAGCGCGGCCTGCGGCGTTTCAAAGACCGCGCCGGGGGAAAGCAGCCAGTCGAAATCTTCGTCGTTGATGCCGTACGTCACATGGACGCCGCCGTAAGGCCCCGTATAGGTGCGGAACTTGAAATTTCCGCTGTAGATCAGGTGAAAACCGAGCGCCTCGCCGCTGTCCCACGAGGTCCCCCGCTTGCGCAGCACGACAAACGGGTTTTCTTCGGCAGACGAACGCCCCAAATTACTAGAAATTTCGCGCACGCCGTCGGGCAGACGCTCTTCGCACCAGTCGCGCTCCTTGGCCCAGCGCCCCTTAAAATGCACCAGATCGTAATCGTCGGAGGGCAGGTCGAGCTGCATCGACATGGCCCGCAGAATGCGGACGGGCCGCGCGCCCGCATTTTCGATCGAAAAACTCTTTACCAGCACGTCTTTATCGGCAAGCAGCGTAAGATACAGCCGCAGCAGAACGCCGCTCGCCGCGTCGCGCAGGGAAAACTCCAGCGTCTCGCAGGCCTCGCCCCGCATGTGCGGCAGCCCCTCGGGGACGTGCGCTCCCGCAAAGCGCCTGTGACCGACATAGCGAAAGTCCGTTTCGGTCGTCCCGTCCGCCGCCCGCACGACGACGGGCGCGCCGCGCTTATCGAGCAGCCCGTGTGTGGAGACCTCGAGCGGGGCGCAATGTTCCATAAAGCCGTCCGCGCGCAGGCGCTCCTCGCCGCGGCGCATGTCGTACACGCGCGTGGCGTCCTCCCCGCCGTTGCGCACACACGAAAAATCGGTATCGGCGGCCAGCGCCGGACCGAAATATACCGTCTCAAGATACCCTGCCTCATTGATGTACACCGTATAGCTCACGCTGCCGTTGGTCAGCGTGACGGGATTTTCCGTCGCCATTGCATTGCTCCTTACCGCATTGTCCGCTATGATTGTAACAGATTTTACAAAAAAGTCAACCATCGGCGGCAAAATATCGCCGCCGTGCGCGCCGCACGTCTCCCTGAAGGACATTTGTTTACTTTACTTTATATATACGGCAAAAAGACGGCAAAACGCTGCCGCCTTCTTGCCAAAACTATATGGGGGATGGAGTGTAGATATATTTGCGGGAAACGATCTGTCCGCGATCGGGCGGTCGAGCCCGTTTGGGAGCGATGCCCCGTGGCGCCGCCATACAACATCTTTATTTTACCGCTTTCCGATAAAAAAAGCAAGTCGTATCTTGTCATATTTCGGACATTTATTGACATTTTAGGATTGACAGATAAACTGCTTCATCTTATAATAAAATAAACGGAGGCCACTATGAGCGCTCAGCGTGAAACATGGAATTACCGCGGAAACTGCAAAGTATGGGCGGGAAAATATAAAAATCCGCACAACTTGCTGCATTGGCACTACGACTGCGAACTGATGTATGTGGACGAGGGCTGCGCAGAGATATTCTGCGACCGCCGCCGGCACACGCTGACGGCGGGAGAGACGCTGTTTGCGGACAGCGGTCAGGTGCACTCCATCCGCACATGCGGCGAAAGCGCCGTGCTGACCGTGATCGTCTTTGACCGGGCGATCCTGCGCCCCTTTTTAGAAAAGCTGCAGCTCGCCTCTCCCAAACCCTATTTCCCCTGCCCCGTACCGCAGCTGTACGCCGACCTCGCCGAAGTGCTTTCGGACAAGCAGACATTTTACGAAGCGGAGGCCGCCTGCCTTGCGGCGCGTTTTATGCTGCGCCTGTTCCGCCGGGAGCGCATGGTACAGCGTCTGGAGGGCGACCGCACGGAAGAGGCGCTGAAACGGCTGCTGGAAGAGATGATACGGCGGTGCGGCGATTTTTCGTTTGCGGCCGCCGCCCGCGACATGGGCATGAGCGAGGCATATTTTTCGCGCTATTTTAAAAATGCCACGGGTACCACCTTTTCCGCCTACCTGAACCGCGTGCGTACCGACAATGCCGTGCGTCTGCTGCAATCAAACGGCGGCCTTGCGATGACGGAGATCGCCGAGCGATGCGGGTTCCCTACCATCCGCACTTTTAACCGCATCTTTCGGGAAGTCACGGGATACGCCCCTTCGCAGCTGCCCGAGGGATATGTGCCGGACGACTTACTTTTGCAGGCGAGCTCGGACCGCTTTGACCCGACGCTGCAAGACTGCAAACTGATCGAATCGTTCCGATAGCGCAGCGCCGCGCTGTGGCAGTCATGCGGCCTGCCGCCCTTTCCGCGCATACGCTTTAATACAGAAAAAAGCGGCCCCGAACGGGACCGCTTTTGCGATCGGAAACCCCTACGCGGGTTATTTGTTCATGCCTTCCTGCACGGCGACCGCAACGGCGACCGTTGCACCGACCATGGGGTTGTTGCCCATACCGATGAGGCCCATCATTTCGACGTGCGCGGGAACGGACGACGAGCCCGCAAACTGCGCGTCGGAATGCATTCTGCCCATCGTATCGGTCATGCCGTACGACGAAGGGCCCGCCGCCATATTGTCGGGATGCAGCGTTCTGCCCGTGCCGCCGCCCGAGGCGACCGAAAAGTACTTAACGCCGTTTTCGACGCACCACTTTTTGTAGGTGCCGGCAACGGGGTGCTGGAAGCGGGTGGGGTTGGTAGAATTGCCCGTAATGGAGACGCCCACCTTTTCGAGTTTCATAACGGCCACGCCTTCCGGCACGTTGTCTACGCCGTAACACTTTACCTTGGCGCGGGGACCTTCGGAATAGGGCACCTCGTTGGTCACCGTCACCGTTTCGGTATACGGATCGAACACCGTTTCGACATACGTAAAGCCGTTGATGCGTGAAATAATAAAGGCGGCGTCCTTGCCCAGACCGTTCAGAATGACGCGCAGGGGCTTTTTGCGCACCTTGTTGGCGTTCATGGCGATGGAGATGGCGCCCTCCGCCGCCGCAAACGACTCGTGCCCGGCAAGGAAGCAGAAACAATCGGTCTCTTCCGACAGGAGCATTTTGCCGAGATTCCCGTGGCCGAGGCCGACCCGGCGATTTTCGGCGACCGAACCGGGGATGCAGAACGCCTGCAGGCCGATGCCGATGGCGGCAGCCGCGTCCGCAGCTTTCGTGCAGCCCTTTTTAATGGCGATCGCGGCGCCCACCGTGTACGCCCATACCGCGTTTTCGAAGCAGATAGGCTGCGTGCCGCGTACGATCTTGTCGCAGTCGACGCCCTTGGAAAGGCAGATATCTTTGCACGCTTCGATCGAGGAGATCCCGTACTCTTTTAAAACGCCGTTGATCTTATCGATCCTTCTTTCGTATCCTTCAAACAGAGCCATTTCGGTTTCCTCCTTATTCCTTGCGGGGGTCGATGTACTTCACCGCGCCCTGCTCTTCGGCAAATCTGCCGTAGTGGCCCATCGCCTTTTTCCACGCCTCGTTGGGTTCCATGCCCTTTTTGATAAAATCGGTCATCTTTCCCAACGCCACGAACTCATAACCGATCACCTGATCGTCCTTATCCAACGCAAGGCGGGTAACGTACCCTTCGGCCATTTCCAAATAACGCACGCCCTTTAACGCCGTGCCGTACATGGTGCCGACCTGCGAGCGCAGTCCCTTGCCCAGATCTTCCAGCCCGGCGCCCACCGTAAGGCCGTCGTCCGAAAAGGCCGACTGCGTTCTGCCGTATACGATCTGCAAAAAGAGTTCGCGCATGGCGGTGTTGATGGCGTCGCACACAAGGTCGGTATTCAGCGCCTCTAAAATGGTTTTATGGGGCAGGATCTCCGCCGCCATGGCGGCCGAGTGCGTCATGCCCGAGCAACCCAGCGTTTCGACGAGCGCCTCCTGAATAACGCCCTGCTTTACGTTGAGCGTCAGCTTGCAGGCGCCCTGCTGCGGCGCGCACCAGCCCACGCCGTGCGTAAAGCCGCTGATGTCGGCGATCTGCTTTGCGCATACCCACTTGCCCTCTTCGGGAATGGGCGCGGGGTCGTGTTTGGGCCCCTTGGCAACGCAATACATCTCTTCCACTTCGCGTGAATATTGCATGTTGTATCCTCCATAAAAAACTTTAAAAAACAATTTTCCCCCCGCGGGGAACATTACCTTAAGTATTCTATCATATTCTTCCAAAAAACACAAGAGGTTGCAAAAAAATTTCCCGCGCGCCGCGGCAAAATTTTGGCGCGCGTCGGCCGCTGCAGGCCGCTACAATCGGATGTGTTCGATCTCTTTCCGCTGCGAGCGGCGATAAAACACCGCCTTCCTGCCGATGACGATCACGACTTCCGCCCCCAGCAGCTCGGCAATGTTCTGCGCGATCGTGTCCGCGTCCGCCTCGGCGTTCTGCAGCACGGTCACCTTGATCAGTTCGCGCGCCTCCAGCGCCTCCGAAAGCGTCGTAAGCAGGTTTTCGGAGATGCCGCCCTTGCCCACCTGCGTGACGGGCGAAAGGTTCGCCGCCAACGATTTTAGTTTGCTGCGCTGTTTGCTTGTCATACCCTGTCTCCTTACGAAATATATTCAAATTCCACTTCGCCCACGACCACCGTATCGCCCTCGCGGCAGCCCGCCTCCTCCAAAGCCCTGAACACGCCGCGGTTTTTTAAGGTGCGCTGAAAGTAGGCCATGGAATCGGGATTGTTGAGCACCACGTTACGGCACAGCAGCTCGACCAGCCCGCCCGTGACGACGTACGCGCCCGTCTCGTCTTTAAAAATTTCAAACCGGCGGGCGTCCTCCTCTTCAAACGCAAATTCGTCCGAAGGGATCTTTTCGGCGGGGGGAAGGGTCTGCAGCAGCTGCCACACCCCGTCCAGCAGCGCTTTCAGTCCTTCGCCGCGCAGGGCGCTTACGGAATAGACCGATACGTCGGGATGGGCGGCGCAAAAGCGGCGGGCGTTTTCGCGCGCGCCGGGGCAGTCGCTCTTGTTGAACACCGCGATCTGCGGAAGCTGCGCCAACTTCTGCGAATAGGCGGCCAGCTCGGCGTTGATCGCCGCATAGTCCTCCAGCGGGTCGCGCCCCTCGGTGCCGGCGATATCCAGCACGTGGCAGATCATGCGCGTGCGCTCGATGTGACGCAAAAAGTCGTGTCCCAGGCCGGCGCCTTCGGCCGCGCCCTCGATCAATCCCGGGATATCGGCCACCACAAAGGAGTTTTCGTAATAGCGCACCACGCCCAGATTGGGCGAAAGCGTGGTAAAGTGATAGTCGGCGATCTTGGGACGCGCCGCCGAAATTTTGGAGAGGAGGGTAGATTTTCCCACATTGGGGAACCCCACCAGCCCCACGTCGGCGATCACTTTCATCTCCAAAATCACGGTATGCGGCTTTACGCACACGCCCTTTTGCGCAAAATTCGGCGCATGCCGGCGCGCCGTGGTAAAGCGCACATTGCCCTTTCCGCCGCGGCCGCCCGCCAACAGCAAAATTTTTTCGCCGTGCCCGTATACGTCGCAGATGATCTTTCCGCTCTCGGCGTCGCGCACCAGCGTACCGCACGGCACCTTTAACACAACGTCCTGTCCGCGCTTTCCGGAGCACTGATTCGACCCCCCACGCTCGCCGTTTTCCGCGTAAAATTTGCCTGTAAAGCGATAGGCAAGCAGATCGTGCAGGTTTTCGTCGCCCAATAGATATACGCTGCCGCCGTCGCCGCCGTCGCCGCCGTCCGGTCCGCAGGCGGGCTTGCCCTTGTACGCCTTGAACGAATTCATGCCGTCGCCGCCGTCGCCCGCCTTTACGGTGATCTTTACTTTATCGGTAAACACCTTGTTGTCCATATGCAAGAGTATACCAACTTTTTTAAAAAAAGGCAAACTTTTTTGTTATGCGCCCGTAGCAAAGCGCGCAAACGGATAAAAAAGCGCCGCTCTGTGTGAAAAACACGCCGCGGCCGTTAAAAAATATTCTTTTCGCGGTATAATAAAACAGAGGTATCGTCATGTATATGTACTTGCTGTTTTTATTGCTTTTGCTGCCCTGCCTGGCGCTTTCGGCTTGGGCAAGCGCGCGCGTCCGTTCCACCTATTCCAAATACGACGCCGTACCGACGCGCTCGTGCATGACGGGCTACGACGCTGCCACGCGCCTTATGCGCAACCGCGGCGTCGACGATATCGTCGTCAACCGCATCGAGGGCAAGCTGACAGACCACTATCATCCGGGAAAACACCAGGTGAATCTTTCGATGAGCACGTACGGCAGCGTCTCGGTGGCGGCCGTGGCCGTGGCCGCGCACGAAGTGGGGCACGTGATGCAGAACCATACGGGGTATCTCCCGTACAAGATCCGCAACGTACTAGTCCCCATCACCAACGTCGGTTCGCGGCTGGCTCTCCCCCTTATCATCGTAGGCCTGCTGCTGGACATCTTTTGGACGACCGCGCCGCACCCGTACGGTCAGTGGGCGGTATACGCCGGGATCGCGCTGTACGGGCTTTCCACCCTGTTTTTGCTGGTGACGCTGCCCGTAGAATTCAACGCCAGCCGCCGCGCCAAAAAAATGCTGACGGAAGACGGCATTTTAACGGCCGAGGAGCTGCCCGCGGCGGGAAAAGTGCTTTCGGCGGCGGCACTCACCTATGTGGCGTCGCTGCTCGTATCTTTGGTCTACTTTTTGCGATTTGCCCTTGTGCTTGCCTCGCTGGTGCGGAAGGATTAAGCAAGAACGTACGGCGCCCCGCCGTACTCATCCTCTCTCATATCCATAAAAAGCGCGCCCTTCACGAGCGCGCTTTTGGGTCGTTTATTTTTCCAGATCGAAGTGTTTTGCCAAAACCGACAGCACTTCCTCTCGTGTGTCGGTATCAAAATCAGAGCGGGTATATGAGAAGAATCCGGTATGCTCCCAATCGATCTGCGTCGGAGGACGATATCGCGCCCATGCATAAAAGTTTCTTAAAGCGGCTTCCGGATCGGGGCACTTTCCGATCTGATCCATCATAAATTTTTTATCGGGATCGTCGCGGTCGAAGAATCGGGCGGCGCATATATCCGGCGGATCACAGAGAAGGATCGCAACACGATGATAGGACGAGATCGCGCGCAATACGTCGGGAGGGATATTGGTATCGACGATAACTTTCCTTCCGGACGCCGCCAGTTTTATCAATTCCAAAATCTCAATTTCTGCGCATTCATCAGAGACTTGCCGTTGCCAGTTCCAATGCTCCTCCGGGGTCATATTTAGCCATTCCTGCCAACCGCTCATCGTATCAAAATAGCATAGCCCGGGTTGCTTCCAACGGGAAAGTTCCTTCCGAGGAAATACATCGTGGTAGTTTTCGCCGCAACAGATCATATCATATCGCTCGGCTAACAGTTTGACCATGGTGGATTTCCCTGCATAGCTGTGCCCGTTTATAAAGTAGACGTTTTGCAGGTAATGTTTTATCAGATTGTCGCTTAGCTGTATTTTCATCTTTTCCCCGATGTGCCCCGACCGCGGCTTTCACGCTGCGCCCGATCTCTTTTTAAAGGGCGCACCCTTTCCCCATATCCCCTATCGGGATCGCGGTAAAGGGTGCGCTTTTTCCATATTATTCGACTGCTTTTTTTTACTGCGCGAGCCGCTCTGCGACCGCCTGCAGAAATCCCTCCGAGGAGAGTTTCTTGGGGGTGATACCCTCGCGGGAGAAGAGCGGAACAAGATCGCCCGTCATCTCCCCCTCCTCAATGGTCTGCAGCGTCGCACGTTCCAATCGCGCGGCAAACGCCGACAAAGCGGCGTTGCCGTCCAGCTCGCCGCGCTTTTTCAGCGCGCCCGTCCAGGCAAAGATGGTGGCGACGGAATTGGTGGAAGTCTCCTCCCCCTTTAAATATTTGTAATAGTGACGGGTGACGGTGCCGTGCGCCGCTTCGTACTCGTATTTGCCGTCGGGCGAGACCAGCACGCTGGTCATCATGCCGAGCGAGCCGTACGCCGTGGCCACCATGTCGCTCATCACGTCGCCGTCGTAGTTTTTGCAAGCCCAAAGCAGGCCGCCCTCCGAGCGCACCACGCGGGCCACCGCGTCGTCGATCAGCGTATACAAATACCAGATGCCCGCCCGCTCGAACGCCGCCTCGTACTGCGCGTACGTCTCGGCAAAGATCTGCTTGAAGCGCCCGTCGTACACCTTGGAGATGGTGTCCTTTGTGGCGAAGATCATGGGAAGCTTCTGCTCCAGCGCATATTTAAAACAGGTATGCGCGAACGAGCGTATGGAGGCGTCGCAGTTATGCATGCCCTGCACCACGCCCGTGGTGCCGTTAAAGTCGTGTACCAGCTGACGCGAGACCTCGCGCCCCTCCTTGTCTTCGGCGACCAGGTATACCTTGTTGCCCTCGGCCGCAACGGCGTCGACGGCGGAGTAGACGTCGCCGTAGGCGTGGCGGGCCAATACGATGGGCTTGGTCCACGTTGGCACGTACGAACGGATCCCGCGGCACACGATGGGCGCGCGGAACACGGTGCCGTCCAAAATGCGCCGGATGGTACCGTTGGGGCTCTTCCACATTTCGTGCAGACGGTATTCGCTCATGCGCTGCACGTTGGGCGTAATGGTGGCGCACTTTACGGCCACGCCGTACTTTTTCGTGGCCAGTGCGCTTTCTACGGTCACGGTGTCCGCCGTCTCGTCGCGGTGCTGCAGGCCCAGATCGTAATACTCCGTCTTTAAATCGACGTAGGGTAGGATGAGGATCTCTTTGATCCGCTTCCAAAGGACGCGGGTCATTTCGTCGCCGTCCATTTCGACGATGGGCGTCGTCATCTGTATTTTTTCCATGGCAGACCTCAAAATTTTTTTCTTCATTATACGAAATTCCCGCGCCTTTTGCAACCTTTTCCGCGCGAAAATATTCCCTTCTCCAGGATCCCCGTATGCACCGTGGGCTTGGCGCGGGGCGAAGAGGCCAGTGCTTCGTCCGCAAGCGCAAGCAAAAACCGCCTTGCCTGCGCAAGCGAATCGGAAAACAGATAGGCGGCAAGCGAACCGGGGACCATGTTCAGCTCGCTGAAAAACACCCCCTCCTCCGTCGCCAAAAAGTCGGCGCGCACCACGCCGTTCATGCGAAAAGCCTCGTACAGGCGGCGCGTCGCGCCCTGCACCGCGGTACGCTCTTCCTCCGTGAGCCGCGCGGGAAAGACGCGGGCGGCGTCTTTTTCGTACTTATCGGAAAAGGACAGCAGCGCTCCGCCGGAGAGCACCTCCTCGCACGGGGAAACGATCACCTCTCCGTCCCGCCGCACAGCCGCGCAGTTGATGTCGCGTTTGCGTGCAAAATAGCGTTCGACAAGCGCTCCCCCGTCCAGCGTAAATGCCAAGGCGAGGGCGCGCTCCGCCTCGTCCGCGTTCCGAGCCACGCCGACGCCGATGCTGGAGCCGAGCGTTACGGGCTTGACGACAACGGGGTACCCGAACGCCTCCGCGCGGGCAAGCGCCTCTGCGCGGTCCCGCCGCCACGCCTCCTCCGTCAAAAAAAAGGAGGGTGCAGTGGCGATGCCCAGCCCCTGCGCGGCAATTTTTCCCAACGCCTTATCCATAAATACGCCGCTTGCGGCGGCCGCGGGCGAAGCCGAGGGGATGCCGTTCCAGGCAAGCAGGGCGGCCAGCGTGCCGTCCTCCCCCATGCCGCCGTGACAGCAGTTGAGCGCCGCGTCGATCTCGGCGACGGGCCGCCTGCGCCCGGGACGCACCAGAGCGCGCCCCTGCAGGACGACGCGCACGGTGCGCACGCCGCCCGCGGCGGAAAAATCGGCGACGCTGCGAAAATCGCCCGTCACCATGCCCCCCTCGGGCGGCAGATATACGGGGATCGCGCGATAGCGCGACCCGCGCAGCAAATTGACGGCATACATGCCCGTGATCACGGAAATTTCGCATTCGTTGGAGACGCCCCCGAAAAAGACGGCCAGCGTCGGCATGGTTTCACCTCCCGATCGGTCTGTGCGCCGCGCCCGCGGCGCCCCGACGCGGCCCGATGTCCGCGCCCGTTCCGTCGCCCCGCGGATGCGGCGCAGACGGCCTTGTAAAAAACACCCCCAGCGCTTTTTCCGGGAGTGTTTTATCGGCATATGTAAGTCCTCATGCGGCGGCCGCCGCAGACAAAGGCGTCTAACGGTAACAGTCGGGCAGGTCGTTTAAAAACAAGACGCACGCCCCTGCGGGAAGCTCTTCGGCGAGCACCCGCTGCGCCGCCGCAAGCGTGGGCACGACGCGCACGTTTTTTTCGTCGCCGCCCGCGGCAAGATACCCCGCGCGCACGTCCA
This sequence comes from uncultured Clostridia bacterium, assembly GCA_944354035.1. GTDB lineage: Bacteria > Bacillota > Clostridia > Christensenellales > Borkfalkiaceae > Gallimonas. The sequence continues at coordinate 14,725 of CALVPS010000006.1, forward strand.
GCACCAGCGTTTCGCCCACCAGGACGACCAGATCCAGCCCTGCGAACGAGGCGCCCAACGCGCCGTTTTCCTCCTGCTCCAACTGGCCCAATTCTACGATCCCCGGCGTGACGACCGCCTTTTTGCCGGGCGCGAGCTTTAACACCTCTACCGCGCAGCGCGCGCCTTCGACGTTGCAGTTATAGGCGTCGTCCAGCACGGTCAGCCCGTCTGCGTCGATGCGCTGTAAGCGATGCGGTACGGGGGCGATATCCGCAATGCCCGCCGCGATCTCGGGCAGGGTCATGCCCAGCGCCGCGCACAGCATGGCCGCCATGGCAATGTCTTCGGCGGCGTGCCGCCCCAAAACGGGTACGCATACCGGCAGCTCCCCTTCGGGCAGTCGCAGCAAAAAGCGCGTGCCTTCCGGCGAGAGTTCCACCTGCTCCGCATCGAAATCCCGCCCCATTGCCAGCGCATGTTCCGTCGGCATGTCGGCGGCGGAACGACCCAACACGCACGTCTTTACCCGCGCGGCGAGCACGGATTTTTCCCGCACGATCGCCTCCGGCGTGCCAAAGGTCTGCAAATGCTGGCAGGTGACCCCCGTCACAACGCCCACAGAGGGCGACACCATATCGCACAGCGCAGCGATATCCCCCGTGCGGCGCGCGCCCATTTCGGCGAGAAAGATATCGCAGTCCAACCCCCGCTCGTTGACCGCTTTGGCGATGCCGACGGGCGTATTGTACGAGGCGGGCGTGGCAAAAACGCGGTATTTTTTGGCCAGCAAAACGGCGGCGAAGTGTTTGACGGAGGTCTTGCCGAAACTGCCCGTAATGCCGACTTTGATGCACGGACTTGCCGCAAGCGCCGCTTTGGCGCGCCGCACAAAACGATTGGTATGCGGGATCTCGTACGCCTTTATGACGAGGTTGACAAAAGCAAGCACGAGCGGCGCGACCATCGGAAAAACGGCGGGCGGCACGGCGACGACAAAGCACTGCAACATGTGCCGCGCCAACGATTCGTCCGCCCATACGATCAGCCCGGCGAGCGCCGCAAGCCCGAACACCAGCCCCACGCAAAGCGCCATCATCACCACCGCATACAACACGGCAAGGCGCATGTAGCGCGCCGTGCGCACGGCGGGGACCTTCAGCGCATATCTGCGCTCGCATACGACGTAGGCAGCCGTGAGCCCGACGTACGGCAAAAGCGCCAGGGCAAGCGTGAGTTCGGGGACGGCGCCCTCCAAAAAGCTGAAGCACACGCAGAACAGCGCCGAGAGGAGCGCAAACGCCAGCGACAGAACGGAGGCCTTTTTGCGCTCGACGTTGCGCAGACGGAAATACCATTTTAAAAAGGCACCGCCGGCATAGTGCTCCTGCTGCAGAACGGCAAGCAGCCGCAGCGAACACAGCGTAAATAAAAATCCGAACACAATGCCGATCGCGATCTCCACAAAAACGCTCATCGTAAAAATTCCTCCGCCGCCGCGTTGAACGCAAGCGGGTCTTCGAGATGCGCAAAGTGACCGCAGCCCTCCATAACGAACAGCCTGCTCCCCTTTACGCGGGAATGATAGATCTCTGCCGACGAAAGCGGCGTTTGGATATCCCTGTCGCCGTTGATAAACAGCACGGGCCGATCGATCGAGGCGGCCTCTTCCCGCAGGTCCTCGTTGACAATCTTTTTATAACTTTCGCGCATGACGGGCGGGAGCGTGCGATACTCCGCGCTGCCGAAATGGCCCTCCGCATACCGCGGCGCAATGCGTTTTACCAGCCGGTACAGGCCCACGCGCATACGGTACCGCATCGTGCGCGGCGGCACGATACCCGCGCAGCCCGCCAGGACCGCCCTTTCGAACGCTTCGCCGCGCGCCAGACACTTGATCGCCACCCGCCCGCCGAACGAGTGCGCCATGACGTGCGCCCTGTCTATCCCGAGCGATGCAAGGGCGCACAGCGTCCAATCGGCATAGTCGGCGACCGACCACGGCGCCGTAAGCGCTTCCGCCGCGCCGAATCCGGGAAAATCCAGCGCCGTAACGCAAAAAAAGCGGGAAAAATATTCGATCTGCGGAAAAAAGCTCTCCTTCGAGGCAAGATAGCCGTGCAGCAGCACCAGATCTTGCCCCTCTCCTTTGCGCAGATACGCAAGTCTCATATCGGCTCCCGCACCATCACCAGCGCGTCCTCGCCGTCCGCATAGTAGCGCGGGCGCGCATACAGACCGCGGAACCCATGTTTTAAATAGAGCAACAATGCCGCGGAGTTGGAGACGCGTACCTCCAAAAACATGCGCTTTGCCCCACGGCGCGCCGCCTCGTCGAACAGATCCTGCAAGATCTTTCCGCCGCGGCCGCAGCGACGGTACATCTCCGCCGTGCAAACCATTTGGATCTCCGCCTCGTCGCCGACGACCGTCATGCCGCCGTACGCCGTTATCGCGCCGTCCTCCTCGAGCAGCGAACCGAAAAAATTGCCCGAAAGAAAGGATTCCGCAAGCATGCGATGATTCCACGGATCGGAAAAATTTTCCCGCTCGAGCGCGGCGATCGCGTTCAGATCGGAATACTCCCACGCCCTTCCGTTCATCGTCTCTCCTCCGCCGACGACTTGCGCAGATACAGCGCCTCCAGTTCGCGCGCATCCGCCGCGTCCGCCGCCCGGGCACGAGCGGCACGGTACAGCCCCTGCGCCGCGTCCGCCGCCGTTACGCCGTCAAACAGCGCCGTCTGCGCGACGAGGACGTATCCTTCCGCCGCCATCCGACGCACCTCGTCCGCCGTGCAAAAGGCGGGCGTTTCGGCCACAACGCCGCAATAGCGGCACGCGTAGCAACAGCCGTGGCCGGCATCTACCAGGCACAGCTTTTTTTCGTCGTCCGTATCAGCGTATGCAAGACAGTCGAAGGCGGTTACCGCCAGCGCGGGCTTTTCCAGCGCCAGGCACAGCCCCTTTACGGTGGCGATGCCGATGCGGATGCCCGTAAACGATCCCGGCCCCGCCACACAGGCAAAAAAATCGCATTCGGCGAGCGCAAGCCCCGCTTCGCCGCAGGCGGAGGCAACAACGTCCATCAGCAGCTGCGAATGGCGCATGGCGCAGTCGGAAACGCTGCGGATAACGGCGCGCTCCCCCTTTACGGCGACGACGTTCAGTGCCGCCGCACTGGTATCGATGGCTAAAAAGTTCACGTCACGATCTCCCGTTCCCGCTCGCCGCGGCGAACGATCGCGATCTGCTTGCACCCTTCCGGCAGCAGCCCGCGGATATTTTGCGCCCACTCCACAAGGCAGATCTTACCCGCCTCGAAATAGTCGGCAAAGCCGAGTTCCTCCGCCTGGCGAAGGGTCTCTATGCGGTAGCAATCGAAATGAAACATGGGCCCGTAACTGTTGACATAGGCGTACGTGGGACTGAGCACGTCCTCCTCTATGCCGAGGCCGCGCGCAATACCCTGCGCCAGCACCGTTTTGCCGGCGCCCATCTCGCCCTCCAGCAGCACCACGTCGCCCGCCTTCAGGCTCTTTGCGTACTCCTTCGCCCATAAAAACGTCTCTTCGGGCGAATGTGAAAAAAATACCGCCATACGCGGTTATTATAGCGCATACGGCGGCGTTTGGCAATGCTTTCGGGCAAAGATTGTCAATTTCCGGTATTTTTGTCCTGCGGCGCGGCGGTCGGTCCCCCCTCCCCCGCGGCCGCCTTGGCCGCCCGGGCGGCCCGGGCGCGCTGCATGCGCCTTTCGAACCTGTCCGAAGTCATTTTAATAAAGCGTGACAGCGGTTTGTAGATCAAAAATACCGCAATACTGACGGAGACACTTTTAATGGCGTTAAAGGCCAATACATACGCCCATACGCTGCGGAAGGCCGCCGCCGCGTCGAGATCGCCCAAAAAACCCAGGGCGCCGAAGAAGGGAAAATTGATGTATCGGTTGACGATAAGGCTTATACCGATCTGGATCACGCAGGCGAGGGCCAGATAGAGCGCCACCCAGCCCCTTCCCTTTTTAAAGCGATAGACGACGGCGGGCAAAATGACGTATGCAGTCGACATGATAAGATTGGCCACCTCGCCCACGCCCATCGTCTGCGAATCGATCAGGCAGAACGCCTCTTTTATGGCGATCGAGACGACCGCTTCGACCGGACCCAGCAAAAAACCCTCGATCATAAAAAACAGATTGGAAAAATCCAACTTCAACTGATTGGCGAGGGGCACCGCGGGAAAGACGGAAAACTCCAAAAACGTGACCACGTAAGCGAGCGCCGTAAACAGCGCCATATACGCCATGCGCGGCGCGGAAAAATGTTCGCGCAATACCGCCTTGGCGCGTGCCCCGCGCCCGATTTTTTCCTCCGCCGGCACAAGGGCCGCTTCGTCCTCCCGCTCCGTCTTTTCCGCCGGCACGGGAGCCGTCTCTTTTTCGTTTTCCGCCCGCAGACGCAGGGGACGCTCCGTTTGCATACAAGGATCCCTCCCAAAAAAGAATTCGAGTATCCTTTGCCGCGCAAAAACGCGCCCCGAAAGGGGCGCGCAGGATCGCGTTTTTCTCTTTTCTCATCCGGACTATGACCGTCGGTACGGGAATTACACCCGTTCGGGGGCTTGCGCCCTTCGCAGACTATACTGCCGGTGGAGACTTTCACTCCGCCCCAAAGAATATTCGATTACCTGTATTATAGCGGCGGACGGCGGCAATGTCAAGCATTTTTTTCTGCATTGTTGCGCCACACCGCCACGGTAAAGCGTTCGCCCCCCGGAAAGCGCAGTTCCAGCTCATCCCCCCGCTTACGCACCGTGGCGATAAATGTATCTTTCAGCAGAAGCCTGATCTCTTCCAAAATTTCTTCCGCCGTCAAAAAAATTTTTGGCTCCATCGCCCTTCTCATTATAGTTTTAAACTACATTTTTACAATTATACAGTTTCAAACTGTATCATGTCAAGTGGTTGGAGGAGAAAAATGCACGAGCTTTACCGATTATCCACAAACTTAAAACGCCTGCGCGTGCAATACGGCTATACGCAATCGTACGTCGCCGCGCAGCTGGGGATCAAATACCAGTCATATCATGCGTACGAAACGGGCATTGCCGTACCCACCCTGCAAAACTTTATTAAGCTTGCAAAGCTGTACGACGTGCCGCTGGACGACCTGATCGAATAGACGTCCGCACAAAAAACGCCGCCCGCGGGCAACAGCCCGCGGGCGGCGCACGCTGCACAAAAGACAGCCTTACATAATATCGTTGGCGTAGATGGGGAACGCCTCGCACAGCGCCTTTACTTTGGCGGATACGTCGTCGATCGCCGCTTCGCGGTTGTAGATGATCTCGGTCACCAGATCGGCGATCTCCACGGCCTGCGTCTCCTTCATCCCGCGCGACGTAACGGAGGGCGTTCCGATACGTACGCCGCTGGTAATAAAGGGCGAAGTCGTTTCGAAGGGGATGGTGTTTTTATTAGCCGTGATGTGCGCGCGGTCCAAAAGCGCCTCCAGCTCTTTTCCGGTCATCTCCTCCTTGCGCAGATCGACGAGCATCAGATGGTTGTCCGTCCCGCCCGAAACAAGGCGCACGCCGTTCTGCGTAAAACGGTCCGCCATGGCGGCGGCATTTTTTACGATCTGCCGCTGATACATTTTAAACTCGGGCGAGAGCGCCTCTTTGAAGGCGACCGCCTTGGCCGCGATCACGTGCATCAGAGGGCCGCCCTGCGTGCCGGGAAATACCGCCTTGTCGATGAGCTTGGCATACTGCGCCTTGCACATGATCACGCCGCCGCGCGGACCGCGCAGCGTCTTGTGCGTGGTGGTGGTCACAAAGTCGGCATACGGTACGGGGCTGGGATGCAGGCCCGCCGCCACCAGCCCGGCGATGTGCGCAATATCCACCATCATCAGCGCGCCTACCCTGTCGCAGATCTCGCGGATGCGTTTAAAGTCGAGGATGCGCGGATAGGCGCTGGCACCCGATACGATCATCTTCGGCTTGCAGGCAAGGGCGATCTTTTCCATCTCGTCGTAATCGATGGTCTCCGTCTCTTCGGACACACCGTACGGAACAATGTTGAAATAGCTGCCCGATACGTTGACGGGAGAGCCGTGCGTAAGATGCCCCCCGTGCGAGAGGTTCATGCCCATGATGGTATCGCCCGGCTTTAACATGGCAAAGTATACGGCAAAATTGGCCTGCGCGCCGCTGTGCGGCTGTACGTTGGCGTGTTCGCAGCCAAACAGCTCCTTCAGCCGATCGCGGGCAAGGTCTTCTACAACGTCCACAAACTCGCAGCCGCCGTAATAGCGCTTGCCGGGATAGCCTTCGGCATACTTGTTGGTGAGATGGCTGCCCATGGCCGCCATCACCGCGGGCGAAACGATGTTTTCGCTGGCGATCAGCTCTAAATTGCCCCGCTGGCGGGCAAGCTCGCGTTCCATTGCCTCGCAAACTTCGGGATCGGTGTTTCTGACTGTGGTAAGATCGATCATATTCTGCAGCGCTCCGTGCGTTTTTCTGTTATTATAGCAGATAGCGTGCAAAATAGCAAGAATTTGCAATACATTTTCGCCCGGTCCACTCGGACGGACCCGGCATATAAAACCGAGGGGCCGCACGCGCGTTGCGCGTGCGGCCCCTCGGTCCTTTCAAAACGGCGCACTTACAGACTGCGCTGTAAAAACGCCTTCATGGCTGCGGCCGGCACATAGCCAAGGTTGTTCGCCACGGGATCCCCGCCCTTGAACACGATGACGTTGGGGATGGACATGATGCCGTAGCGCTGCGCCGCCGCGGGTTCGTCGTCCACGTTGACCTTTACGAATACGGCGCGGTCGGAAAACTCTCCGGCCGCCTCGTCCAATACGGGCGCCAGCATGCGGCAGGGTCCGCACCAGCTTGCCCAAAAGTCGCACACGACCGTCTTGCCCTCACCGATCAGCGCCTCTAACTCGGCGCCGGTCACCTCTTTTACGTTTTTTGCCATGATCAGATCCTCCCTTGTAAATAATTTGCAAGCTCTTCGAATTTTACACGCTCGGAGCAGGAAGTTTTCATGTCCTTCATCTCCGCCGCGCCCTCGGCAAGTTCGCGCTCGCCCAACACCGCCACAAAGCGCGCGCCCGTCTTGTCGGCATATTTGAACTGCGCCTTGATGGAGCGCTCCATCAGATCGACCTCACACGCAATGCCCACACGGCGCAGCGCCTCCGCCAACAAAAACGCCTTTTGGCGGGAAGGCGCGTCCATGCCCGCCAAATAACATGCGGGGCCCGCGTCGGCGGCGGGCAGACAGTGTTCTGCCTCCATCACCATCAGCAGACGTTCCATGCCCGCGGCAAACCCCACGGCGGGAACGCTTTTGCCGCCCAGCTGTTCCAGGAGCGTATCGTAGCGGCCGCCCCCCAGCACGGTGCCCTGCGCGCCCGCCGCGTCGGAGACGAACTCGAACACGGTGCGGCTGTAATAATCGAGCCCGCGGACGATGCCGGGATCCACCGTAAACGCTACGCCCGCATCGCCGAGCAACCGGTTTACCTGTTCAAAGTGCGCGCGGCAGTCCTCGCACAGGTAATCGAGCATCTCGGGCGCGCCGGCGGCCAGGCGTTTGCACCCCTCCGCCTTGCAGTCGAGCATGCGCATGGGATTTTTTTCGTAGCGCGTGCGGCAATCCTCGCACAGCTCGTCCAAGTGCGGCGCAAAGTACTCTTTCAGCGCGCGATGATACTGCGCGCGGCAATGTTTGCAGCCAATGGAATTGATGTGCAGCGCAACGTCTTTCAGCCCAAGATTTTTTAAAAAAGCGTCGGCAAACGAAATGGTCTCCGCGTCTGCCGCGGCCCCCGCCGCACCGTACAATTCGGCGCCGAACTGATGAAATTCGCGCAGGCGGCCCGCCTGCGGGCGCTCGTAGCGGAACGCCGAAACCAGATAGTATGCCTTAAAGGGCAGCACGCCGCCCGCCAGCCCGTGTTCTGAAAAGGCGCGCGCCACACCCGCCGTACCCTCCGGCCGCAGGGTGACCGAACGCCCGCCCTTATCCAAAAAGGTGTACATCTCTTTATTGACGATATCCGTCGTGTCGCCCACGCCGCGGGCAAACAGCTCGGTGTGCTCGAACACGGGGGTACGGATCTCGTAAAAGGCGTACCGACGCGCCGTTTCGCGCGCCGTCTCTTCGATGTGATGCCAAAGATAGGCCTGCGACGGCAGGACGTCCTTGCACCCCTTGGGAATCTGGATCATAATGACGATCTCCTGTCTGAAAATAAAAACTTACGGTGTTTTATCGAACGCATTCTTTTTAAAACAGCGATCCGCTTGTATCGTCGGCCGAACCTTGCCGCGGCGCGGCAAAGCATGACGAAGCCGATCCTGCACGAAAATCAGAGGACGTATTTTTTAAGATCTCGATCCTTGGTGATCCTGGCAAGGTGCTCTTCGACATATTTGCGGTCGATCTCCACGGTGACTACGGGATAATCGCCGCCGCCCGCGTTAAAGGAGATGTCTTCCAGCAAAAATTCCATAACGGTGTGCAGCCGACGGGCACCGATATCCTCGCTGGTAAGGTTGATCTCCTCGGAAATTTCCGCGATCGCCTCGATGGCGTCGGGCGTAAACTTCAGATCGATGTGATCCACCGAGAGCAGCATGGCATACTGCTGCGTAATGGAGTGCTCGGTGTTGGTGAGGATGTTTACAAAGTCTTCTTTGGTAAGGCTGGCAAGCTCCACCGAAACGGGGAAGCGCCCCTGCAACTCGGGGATCAGATCTTCTACCCGCGCCACATGAAAGGCGCCCGCCGCGATAAACAGCATATAGTCGGTCTTTACCGCGCCGTACTTGGTCATAACGGTGCTGCCCTCCACAATAGGCAGAATGTCGCGCTGCACCCCCTCGCGCGAGACGTCCGCCCCGCCCGTGTTGCCTTTGGCGGCGATCTTATCGATCTCGTCGATAAAGATGATGCCGTCGTTTTCGGCGCGTCGCAGCGCCTCTTCGGTCACCGCGTCGTCGTCGATCAGTTTATCCGCCTCCTCAGCGACGAACAGTTTCATCGCCTCGGATACGGTCAGCTTACGCTTTTTGCGCTTTTGCGGCAGCATTTCGCCGAAAATGGAGCCCAAATTGATGGCCGCGCCCCCGGGCACGAGCTCCATGTTCTTCATCTCGTCCTTTACGTCGGCTTCGACGACCATTTTATCAAAGGTGCCCTTGCGGAGAGATTCCAGCAGATTCTGCTCGAATACCTCGCGCGCCGTTTCGCCGCGGTCGTTCTTTTTGGCCTCGGCCAAAATTTTTACCATGCGCCGTTCGGCGGCCTCGGTAGCCTTTACCGAAACTTCGGCGGTCTTTTCGTCTTTCACAAGGCGAACGGCGCACTCCACCAGGTCGCGCACCATGCCCTCTACGTCCTTTCCGACATAGCCGACCTCGGTATACTTGGTGGCCTCTACCTTAATAAAGGGCGCCCTGACCAGTTTTGCCAGGCGGCGGGCGATCTCCGTTTTACCGACGCCCGTGGGACCCTTCATAATGATGTTTTTTGGCGTGATCTCGTCGCGCACCTCTTTGGGCAGCTGCGCGCGGCGGTAACGGTTGCGCAGCGCAATGGCCACCGCCTTTTTGGCCTCGTCCTGGCCGATGATATGCTTATTCAGCTCGTTTACGATTTGTCTGGGCGAAAGATCCATGATTTCCTCCAAAATTCTATGCGCGGCCTCCCGGCAAGGGAGCCGTCCGCCGTACTCCGCCGCCCGCCGCAAAGGGCGCGCGATCCGCGCGGCGCAGACGGGCGATGCGGACGGAATTTGCTTATACCGTTTCGCAAATGATGTGATCGTTGGTATACACGCAGATCTCGCTGGCGATCTTTAACGCCTTGCGGGCGATCTCCTCGGCCGAAAAATCGGTGTTCTGCGCCAGCGCGCGCGCCGCGGCCAACGCATAGTTCCCGCCCGAACCGATGGCGCAGATGCCCTCGTCCGGCTCGATCACTTCGCCCGTGCCGGAGAGGATGAGCAGCGTATCTTTATCGGCGGTGATCATCATCGCCTCCAGCCGCCGCCCAAGCTTATCGCTGCGCCACAGCTCGGCAAGCTCCACCGCGGAACGCATTAAATTGCCGGCAAACTTGTTGAGCATGCCCTCGAACCGCTCCGAAAGCGCAAACGCGTCCGTCACCGATCCGGCAAACCCCAAAATGACCTTTCCGCCGTAGATGCGGCGCACCTTGACGGCCGTGTTTTTGAATACGACGGATTCGCCCATCGTCACCTGACCGTCGCCGGCGATCGCAGTAACGCCGTTGCGTTTGACGGCGCAGATCGTGGTACCGTGAAATTCCATAAAATTCCTCCTATTGCTCCGAAACGAGGGCGCGCACGCGTTCGATCTCCTGCAGGGCGCGCTCCGCCATGCGTCTCTTTTTTTGTATCTTATCCCGTTCGTCCAGGCCGCGCAGGATCCCGTAATTGGCGTTCATGGGCTGAAAATGGCGCGCGGGCGCGGCGATATAGCGCGAGAGCGCGCCGCACACGCAGGTATCTTCGGGCACCACGGGCTCTTTTCCCTCCAGCCTGCGGGCAAGGTGCATGGCGGCCATGAGGCCGCTCATGGCACTCTCCACATACCCTTCCACGCCCGTGATCTGCCCGGCGAAAAACAGTTCTGGGGCGTCCTTTACCGAAAAATCGGCGTTCAGGACGCGGGGCGACTGCAAATACGTATTGCGGTGCATTACGCCGTAACGCATAAACTGCGCGTTTTTCAGCGCGGGGATCATGGAAAATACCCGCTTCTGCTCGCCGAACTTTAAATTGGTCTGGCAGCCGACCAGCCCCAGCAGGGTGCCCTCTTCGTTTTCCCGCCGCAGCTGCAGCACGGCATACGGCCGCCTGCCCGCGCCGTCCGAAAGGCCCACCGGCTTGAACGTCCCGTAGCGCAGCGTATCGGCGCCGCGGGCAGCCATCACCTCGACGGGCATGCAGCCCTCAAAGATCTCGCGCCGCTCAAACGCCTTCGGCACGACCCGTTCCGCCGAGACGAGCGCCTCTACAAAGGCCTCGTACTGCGCCCTGTCGAGAGGGCAGTTTATATAATCGTCCGTGCCTTTGCCGTAACGATCGCCCGAAAAGGTGGCCGACGCGTCCACGCTCTCCGCCGTGACGACGGGGGCGGTGGCGTCGTAAAAGTGCAGAACGTCGCCAAAGCGCGCCCCGATCGCCGCATACAGCGCGCCGTCCGTCAGCGGTCCCGTGGCCACGATCCCCGCGGCAGGAAGCGCAGTCTCCTCGCGGCAGACGACGCAGATCTTCGGGTGCGACGTCAACTTTTGCGTCACATAGGCCGCAAAGCGTTCGCGGTCGACCGCCAGCGCCCCCCCGGCGGGAACGCGCGTACGGGCCGCCGCCTCCATCGTAAGCGCCCCCAGCCGCCGCAGTTCTTCCTTTAACAGACCGCAGGCATTGGAGTACGCATCGTCGCTCTTTAACGAGTTGGAGCACACGAGCTCGCAGAAATCGCCGCTTTGATGCGCGGGCGAACGGCGCGCCGGTTTGATGTCGCACAGCTCCACCGCAATGCCGCGGTTGGCCAAATACCACGCCGCCTCGCTTCCGGCAAGGCCGGCGCCGATCACCTTGATCATTGAGGATCGGTCTCCTTGGCGGACGCCCCGCCGGGCCCCTCCCTCCGCGCAGGAGCGGACGTTCCCGTCTTTGCGGCGGGTACGCGATACGAGCAGGCCTTATCGGAGCAGCGCACGCCGCCGCGCGCCGTCTTTACGAGCGCGCCGCCGCACACGGGGCAGCGCTCGCCCGTGGGCTCGTCCCAGCTGCGGAAGTCGCAGGCGGGATAGCCGCTGCAGCCGTAGTAAAATTTCCCCGTCTTGGTGCGCAGCTTTTTGGTGGACTTGCCGCACACGGGGCAAACGCCCGCATATGCCTCTTGCGGTCTTTCGCCGTAGGGCAGCGTAGATTTGCACTCCGGATAGTTCGGACAGGCCAAAAACTTGCCGAATCGTCCGCTTTTTACCACCATCATGGCGCCGCACTTGGGGCAGGGGGTATCGGACACCTCCGCCGCGCCTTCGCCAATGATGTTGGAACAGGCGGGATAATTCGAACACACCAGATAGGTGCCGTACTTGCCCTTTTTGCGGATCATGAAGTGCCCGCACTTGGGGCAGGGGATCTCCGTCTGCTCGTCGCCGTCCGTCTTGGCAAAGCGCAGCTGCTCGGCAAAGGGCGGGTAAAACGCCGCGATCACCGCGCGCCAATCCTTGCCGCCCTCTTCGATCTCGTCGAGTTTCGACTCCATATCGGCCGTAAAGCCGACGTCCATGATGTTGCCGAAATAGCGCACCAGCATATCGGTGATGCGGTAAGCCACCTCGGTGGGCTTCATGTACTTGCCCTCTTTTTCCACGTATTTGCGCTTGTTCAGCACGGAGATGATGGTGGCGTACGTGGAGGGACGGCCTATGCCCTTATCTTCCATGGCCTTTACCAGCGATGCGTCGGTATACCGCACGGGCGGCTTGGTAAACTTCTGCTCGGACTTTACGCCGTTGCAGGTGAGCGCGTCGCCCTCCCGCACGGGGGGCAGAAGGCCTTTTCCGCCCTCTTCCTCCTCGTTTTTTACGTCGGCGTACACGGCGGTGAAGCCGGGGAAGCGCAGCGCCTTTCCGCTTGCCTTTAACGTGTAGTCGCCGTTGGCGATCTCCACCTGCATCGAATCGTACAGCGCCTCCGCCATCTGCGAAGCGATGAACCGCTCGTAAATGAGCTTATATACGTTGTAGTGTTTTTTATCGAGCAGTTTTTTGACCGATTCGGGCGTGCGCGAAAGGTCGATGGGCCGGATCGCCTCGTGCGCGTCCTGCGCACCCTTCTTCGAGGCGTAAAAATTGGGCTTTTCGGGCAGATATTCCTTGCCGTACGCGGCCGCGATGTATTCGCGTGCCGCCGCCTGCGCGTCGGAAGAGACGCGCGTGGAATCGGTACGGATATAGGTGACAAAGGCGACGTGCCCCACGCCCTCTACGTCAAGCCCTTCGTAAAGGTGCTGCGCCATGAGCATGGTTTCGGGGGCGGTCATACCCAGCTTGTTGGAGGCGTCCTGCTGCAGCGTGCTCGTCGTAAAGGGAGCAGGCGCATGCGAACGGGCGACGGTCTGCTTGACCGAAGCCACCGTATAGGGACCCGCGGCCAGCGCGGCCAATACGGCGTCGGCCTGCTCGCGGTTGCCGATCTTGCACTTTTTGCCCCTGTATTTTTCGAGCGAAGCGCGGAAGGGCGTATGTTTTTTCAACGCGTCCTGCAATTCCGCGGTGATCGTCCAATACTCCTCGGGACGGAAGGCCGCGATCTCGCGCTCGCGCTCCACCACCAGCCGCAGCGCCACCGACTGTACGCGCCCCGCCGAAAGTCCGCTGCAGATCTTGACGTTCAGCAGGGGCGAAAGTTTGTACCCGACCAAACGATCGAGCACACGGCGCGCCTGCTGGGCGTCTACCAGATTGTAGTCGATGGCGCGCGGAGAAGATAGCGCACGCTCTACCGCCTTGGGCGAGATCTCGTTGAACTCGATGCGGTTTTTGCCGTCGGCGGGCAGTCCCAACACCGTCTGTAAATGCCATGAAATGGCCTCGCCCTCGCGGTCGGGGTCGGTGGCGAGGTATACGCGCCCCGCCTTTTTGGCCTCTTCGGCCAGGCGCTTTATGGTCGCCTCCTTTCCGGGGGAGGTGACATAATGCGGCTCGTAATTTTTATCGACCGCCACACCCAGCTGCTTTTGCGGCAGATCGCGGATGTGCCCGCCCGAGGCGTCCACCTGATATCTCCCCTTTAAATAGCGCGAAATGGTCTTTGCCTTGCTGGGAGACTCCACAATGATCAGGTCCATGCCTTTTTTTTGTCCGCCGCGGCGCGGCTGTTCCTCGGCCGCCGTTTCCTCGGCCGTCTTTTCGTGGAACGGTATCTGTCGATCGGCTCCTGCACTCATCGGCTCCATCTCCTTTTTTTAAAAAATTGTTTCCGCTCCTGCGGAACTTATACCGCCGAATAGCGGTTCCCGCCCGATTTTACGACCAGGTTCTTTATTTCCAGCGACGAGAGCGCGGCGGCGGCCTCGAATACCGCCAGTCCGGCGCGCTCGGCCACGATCGCCGTATGCAGGCAGCCCTCCGCGCGCAGCACGGCGAGCACCCGCTCTTCCCGCGCGGTAAGGGCGACCCGAGGGCGCTCTTCGCCCAAAATGCCGTACGCCGACAAAATGTCCTGCGCCTCGGTCACCAAGGCTGCGCCGCTCTTGATCAGTTCGTTGCAGCCGACCCCCTGTAATGTGCCCGGCTGATGCGGAAAGGCAAATACATCCCTTCCGTATTCCAACGCCCGCGCCGCCGTGATGAGCGCCCCGCTTTTGCTGCCGGCCGCCGTCACCAGAACGCCCTCGCAAAGTCCCGCCAGCAGGCGGTTGCGCGCGTAAAAGGTGTATTTGGCCGCCCGCTCGCCAAACGCGTATTCGCTCAGCAGCAATCCGTGCGCGGCGACGCGCTCTTTCAGCGAAGCATGCGCGGCGGGGTAACACACGTCCAGCCCGTTGGGAAGCACGCATATGACGTTTTCGTTTTTCAGCGCGCCCGCGGCGGCGGCACGATCGCCCCCTTCGGCAAATCCCGTTACGACGGCGAAATGCCGCGAGAGTTCCTCTGCCATAAGCCCCGTCTGCCGTTCGGCCCAGGCGGGCAGCCTGCGCGAACCGACGACGCAAAATTTGCGCCTGCCGAGCAGCGCGCGGTCCCCCATGCCGTACAACAGCAGCGGGGGATCGGAAATGGCGGCGAGCGAGGCGGGATAATCGTCACTGAGCGGCGTAACGGCAAAACAGCCGCGGCGCTCCAGCTCGTCCGTCAGTGCCTCCGCCTCCTCCGCGGGCGAAAGGGTGCCGCTAATATATACACGGTTTGCGCCGTCTTTTATCACGGCGGCGCAAATTTTTTTAAAATCGAAAAGCAGGCGCGCAGGATCCCCCGCCGCCCGCAACAACGCGGCGCGCGTCCTGTCGTCCGTACGGACACGGGCCGAGAGCCATATGACCGCCTTTTCCTGCTGCGAATAATGCATATCAGTCGAATTTGTCGTACATTCTGTACGAGACCGCCTCGAACACGTGCTCGGGCAAAATTTCTTCGCTTGCGGCGAGGTCGGCAATGGTGCGCGCGACCTTTATGATGCGGCCGCGGGCGCGAGCCGAAAGCTTCATCCGCTCGAACGCCGACCGCAAAATGGCGTTCCCCTCGGCGTTCAATCCGCAAAAGTGCGCAAGTTCGCGCTCCCCCATTTCGGCATTGGTGTGAATACCGCAGCCCTCGAAACGGGCGCTCTGAATGGTGCGCGCCACATTTACGCGCTCTTTGACCGCGGCGGAGCTCTCCTGCCGGGCCGACGAAGCGAGCGCGTCGTACGATACGTTGTCCACCTCTACCTGCAGATCGATGCGGTCGAGCAGCGGCCCGGAGATCTTTTTGCGGTAGCGGCGGATCTCGGCGGGCGTGCAGGTACAGGTGCGCTCCGTCGAACCGTAGTTGCCGCAGGGGCAGGGATTCATGCTGGCGCACAGCATAAAGCGCGCGGGGAAGGTGACTGTACCGCCCGCGCGCGAAACGGTGATCCTGCCGTCCTCCAGCGGCTGACGCATGGCCTCCAGCGTGCTGCGATTGTACTCGGGCAGCTCGTCCAAAAACAAAACGCCGCCGTGCGCAAGCGACATTTCGCCCGGGTGCACGGTGCGGTTGCCGCCCCCGCACATCGATACGGTGGTCGCCGTGTGATGCGGCGTGCGGAAGGGGCGCTCCGTAACGATGCCCTCCTCCCCCAACACGCCCGCCACAGAGTGGATCTTGGTGATCTCCAGCGCCTCTTCAAAGGTAAGGTCGGGCATGACGGAGGGGATGCACCGCGCCAGCATGGTCTTGCCCGTGCCGGGCGGCCCCACCAACAGCAGATTATGCCCGCCCGCAACGGCCACCTCCAGCGCGCGGCGCGCCACGGGCTGGCCCTTTACGAACATGAGATCGGCGGTATTTTTGGAGGAGGCATGCGGCACGAACGCCGCCGTGCCGAGCGGCGCGATCGGCGCCGCCCCCGTGAGATGCCCCACGACCTCGCGCAGGGTACGGGTGGGAAAGATGTGCGCGCCGCCCAAAAACCGCGCCTCTTTGGCATTGGCGGCCGGCACGATGAATTTTGTAAACCCGTGCCCCTTGGCCGAGATCAGCAGGGGCAGCAGCCCCGCAACGGGCCGCAGGTCGCCGTTCAGCGCCAGCTCTCCCAAAAAGACGGTATCGGAGACGTCCGCCCCCACCAGCTGTTCGCTGGCCTTCAGCAAGCTTACGGCGACGGCCAGATCGAACGCCGCGCCCTCCTTGCGCAGATCCGCAGGCGCAAAATTGATGGTGATCCTGCCCACCGGAAAGAGAAATCTGCTGTTTTTCAGGGCCGAGCGCACGCGTTCGCGCGCCTCCTTTACCGCAGCGTCCGGTAAGCCGACCATTTCGTACGACGGCATCCCCTTGTTGATATCCGTCTCCACCTCTACGGGAACACCCTCCAGGCCGTTGAGCGCATAGCAAACGATCTTGGCGATCATACCTTCCCCCTTGCGATCATCAGCCGAAGACGGCGCTTACGAGCGAAGACGGCAGCGGCAATCCCGTCGTGAATACAAAACACAGCGCAAACCAAACGACGCCGAGGCCTACCAGCACCCAAGTGACGGCCTTGGCTGCCGCGGCCGTCCTTCCGGAGAGTCCTTCGGCGTGCGCCAGCGCACCGGCTGCGAGCACAAAACAAAACGCATACGCAAGCACGACAAACCCGTACGCGCCGCCGCCGAATGCGGCGGCGATCAGCGAAAGCGCCAGTCCCGCGGCGGGGACGATCAACTCGCGCAGGGCGGCACGCGTCGGCTTATCGAGCGTGCTGCGGCGCGCCAGCGCGACCGCGCGCCACACGGCGCCCGCAATGCCGACCGCCGCGACGAGCAGCGAAACGGGCCCGGTGAGCGACGCCCACACAAAGGAATAGTTTGCCCCGTCCCCGCGCAGCAGCACATAGAACGGATCCCACGCCGAGGCGGCCGCGCCCCCGGCGTTCACGCCGACAAAGCCGCCCGCAAATCCCTTCCACATCAGCGCAAACAGGCTGAGCGAAGGCGACGCGGGGTTATCGTACAGTTTTACATACGGATAGTATGCCGGAAGCAAACCGATCAGCGCAAGCAGCAGCGTGCCGAGCAACAATGAAACGGCAAAGGACGCCACGGCAAGCGTATTCTTCTGTTTGTATTCCGCCGCCACCGCGGCCGCCCTGCGCTTGGCGGGACCGGGCGCGGGTTGCGCCGCATCTGCCTGCGCCGTACCCGTCTGCGCCCCGTCGGCCTGTACCGCGGGCGCGGCGGCCTCCTCCGCCTCGGCCTCGGCAATGGCCTTATCCAGATAGTAGCGGCGCGCCTTCTGCTGGCGCACCATGCCCGCGGCAAACAGCCCCGCAATGCCCAAAACCGGCACGACGAACGCGCCGTTCACGCAGATCGCGGCGGCAGACAGCAGCCCTGCCCCCACCGTGGGCAGCGCCGTAACAAAGGTCACCTTGGGAATGCCCTCCGCATAAAACTTGTGGCAGCAGTTGAGCGCGGCCGCAAAGAAAAAGATGCCGAGCATGAGCGGCGTGCCCAGCCCGCCCAACGCCATGGGCGCACAGGAGAGCATGAAAAGCAGCGAAAAAACAAATCCCGCCTTGTCGCTTTTGGTAAGCCGGCGCACGAAGAAGAACCCGCATACGACGGTACCGAAGGCGGCAAGCATGGAGAAAAAGCGCAGCCCGAAGGCGTTCATGCCGAACACCAGCGTTCCGAGCGCCAAAAGGTCGACGCCCAACGCCCCGTACACGCGCTCGCCCGCATACACGTTGCCGGCGCCGTATTCGTTTCCGGCGCGCATTTCGGCGATGGTCATGAGCGTGGCGATCTCGCCGTCCGAAAAGCGATGGAAGCGCGACTCGGCGGTCTGCGGGATACGCGGCCGATCGATCAGCGACGCGGCGCGCGCCAGCGCCTCGTCCGTACTTTCGTTTACAAGGGCCGTGGCAGAGGATACGCTCATCGGCACGACGCGATATTCGCCCGTACCGCGGTCGTCGGCGTCCAACACCTCGCCCACCAGCACCAGCTCGTTGATCAGCATATTGCAGCCCTGCGTCTGCGCCGTAAGGCGCACGTACGGATAGGTGGTGAGCCGCCAGCCCGTCTCCGGCAGAGGGAACGCCGCCCAGCGATAGAGCGTTTGATGCGCCGCCTCGTCCTCCTCGTCCTCGTCCGTCTGCGCGGCCGCGCCGGGCGCGTCAAAGGTGAGCTCCCAGCGTCGTCCGGAAGAATAGCTTGTGGCGGACGTACCGCTCTCTAAACGAAGGGTACCCGTACCCGTCGCGCCGTACACGGCGCCCACGTTTACATAGGCCTGCATGACCTGCAGCCGGAGCGAGCCGTTTTCGGCGGAGGGATTGCTTAAACGAAACACGACGGAAGGCGTATCGCCGCCGCTTGCGGCCTTGGCCTTCAGTTCGTATGCTTCGCCCGTGCCGCGGAAGGAGCCCAAAAAACAGAGCCCGACCAGCAAAAATACGAGCGAAAACACAAAAAAGAGCCGATAATACAGCGACTTTTTGACAACTTTTTCGGGTTTTGGCATGGTTTGTTTTTCCTTATTATACTGTCTGCATTTCATTGTAACCGATAACGCGCGAATTGTAAACAAATTTTGAACGGTTTTTTAAAAAACGCGGCGCGCCGCGCGGCAAACAAAAAACGATCCGTTCCCGACTTTGAACAGATCGCTCTTTGTTCCGTATCCCGGACTTACTTCTTTTCTTTGATCTTGGCGGCCTTGCCCGTAAGCCCGCGCAGGTAATAAAGCTTTGCCCTTCTTACCTTGCCCGCTCTTACCACGGTGACGTACGCCACCTTAGGCGAGTGCAGAGGGAAGCAGCGCTCTACGCCGACGCCGAACGAAAGACGGCGCACGGTGAATGTTTCGCGGATGCCGCCGTTCTTTTTGGCGATGACCACGCCTTCGAAGTTCTGAATGCGCTCTTTGCCGCCCTCAATGATGCGATAGCCCACTTTAACGGTGTCGCCGACGTTGAACTGCGGAACGCTCTCCTTCATTCCCTCGGCCTCGATCGCTTCGATGAGTCCCATTGACTTTACCTCCTAAATTACGCGACGTTCATTCCCGCATGCGGCAGAGGAACGCCCGAAGTCACCTGTCGATTATAGCCGAAAGCGCCGAAAAAGGCAACTCATTTTACACGCATTTGCAAAATTTTTTTCCGCACGAAAAAAATCACGCCCGCATCGTCAGCCGCCGCGGGCGGCGGACGACGGTTGGTCCCCCTCCGGCGGGGACGGCGCGGGCGCATCGGATGGCGGCGCCTCGTATATGCCGCGCACGGGGGCGTAGCGGTCGCGCCGCAGCCGTCTGCGCGAGAGGAGTTTTCCCGCCGCGTCGTACACCGCCACGTAACTTTCGCTTACCATGCCGTCCTTGGGCGCCCGCACCACGCGCGCTTCTTTCCCCTCCAGCACCTGCGCGGCGGGCGGCGGGATGCGCAACAGCACGCGACTTTCGGCCACATAGCGCCTGCCGTCCGGCTTCCCGTACACCGTAAACGTGACGGTACCGCCGCTCGTTTCCCCCGCGAGATATACGGGAAAGGGATACGGATTGACGAACTGCAGATCGCTGTACTTGGAGACCATGGCGTCGAGCGAGGGCGCGACATATCCAACGGACAGCGAGTGCGGGTGACTTTCGGCGATGGTGAGCCCCGCCGCGATCGCCGCCCCCATCAGCGTGGTGGAGGTCTGGCACACTCCGCCGCCGACGCCCGCGGTAAAACGGCCGTCGTAAATGACGGTGGCCTCTAAAAAGCCGTTCGCCTCCGTTCGTTCGCCGACGGTCGCGTTGAACGAGAATCGTTCGCCCGGTCCCAACGTGGTGCCGGCGACGCGCTCGCAGGACAGTGCAATATTGTGCACGCGCGCCCGCTTGGAGGCGTCGAACCGCGTGGTGAACGAGGCAAGTTTTTGCGTGCGCGCCTTTAAATCGCGCACGGTGACCGCAGGCGCCCAAGGCCGCGTGACGAGCGCGGCATGCTCCTCCCCCCGCGCAAAGGCCGCAAGCGCCGTCTGCAGCGAGCGGGCATAATCGCAGGACGTGCCAAACCGCTCGGGCACATACAAAAATCCGCCGCGGGAAAAGCGGACGTCCGCGTCGACGGGTGCGCATGTGTTCATGCGGCACGCCCGTTCGATAAACTCTTCCGCGTCCGGCCAGAAGCGGCGCACCCGCGCCTCGGCGCGCATCCCCCGTCCGGCAGAGCGCACCAACGCCGATACGTTGTCGGTGTACACGACGGCGGGCAGCAGCCTTCCGCAGGGCGTATCCAATGCAAAGGGGATCTTTTGCGGGGCGATCGCCTCGCGCACGGCGCGCTCCGCCGCCTCGCAGGGCATGCCCCCGACCTCCACGCCCGAGATCACCACATCCCGCCGCACCGTCTTTGTCATTCCCGTCAAGAAAAAGGCGCTCCCCGCCAGGAGGAGCGCCGCAGCCGCCGCACATCTCTTCATTCGCCCTCTCCGAGGCGCGCAAACACATCGAGCAGCCGCCCGGAGGGAACAAACTCCGGCAGCCCGATCGTGCGGCCCCTGCCGGCAACGTGAAAGTCGGACCCGCCTGTGATCAGCAGGCCGCGTTCGCGGGCATAGGCGGCAAAGCGCGCCGTATCATCGGCAGTATGCTGCGAATGAAAGCATTCTATTCCGTCCAGCCCGCCCGCGACCAACGCGTCGGCAAGCCGAAAGAGCGCCTCCTCCGGCAGGGCGATGCGCCCCGGATGCGCCAACGAAGCGATCCCGCCGCAGGCATGGATCGCCTCTACGGCGTCCTGCGGGGCGGGGCGGCACAGCCCGGAATAGGCGGGGCGCCCTTCGGCAAAGTAGGCAAGATAGGTCTCGCCCTTTTTTTTGCCGAGGCGGCGCGCAAACGCCGCCACCACGTGCATAGTGTGCAGCGGCGCGCTCTTTTTAACGTGCTCGCGCTCGGCGTCCTCCAACGTCACGTTCAAATGCAGTAGCGCGTTGGCCTTTCCGATCATGTCGCGCGCCCGCACCACGGCCCCCTCGCACCGTGCCCGCAAAAAGGTGGCATAGGCCGCGTTTTCCGTGCAGCCGTATCCCAAAATATGCACCTTTTTATCGCCCTCGTAGGCGGAGACTTCCCAACCGGAGACATATTTCAGCCCGTGCGCGCGCGCCGCGGCGCGTTTTTCGGCAAGCCCCTCCAGGCTGTCGTGGTCGGTCATGGAAAATAGCGCCGCCCCTGCCTCGCGCGCCATGCGGGCGACCTCGTCGGGCGTGTGCGCGCCGTCGGAATACACGGTGTGGATGTGCAGGTCGGCTTTCACGGCTGGATCTTGCCCCCCTTGATCTTGATCTTACGGCTCGACGTGCCGTACAAAACGCGCTCGGCGTGCGTGCAGGTGAGGATGCACTGCAGATCCTGCACGCGGTCCAGCAATTTTTTGCGGCGGGAAAGGTCGAGCTCGCTCATCACGTCGTCCAGGATCAGCACGGGCGCCTCGCCCGCCAGCTCTTTAAAAATTTCCGTTTCGGCAAGCTTTAAGGCCAGCGCCGCCGTGCGCGCCTGCCCCTGCGAGCAGTACCCGCGCGCGTCCGCGCCGTCGATGGCGATGCGGATATCGTCGCGATGCGGCCCCACGGAGGTGAATCCCAGGCGCAGATCGCGCTCGCGCGAAGCGGCGAACTGCCCCAGCAGTTTTTGGGCGATGCGGTCTTCCTCCTCCGGATATTCGCCGTCCATCGAAAGCTGCAGCCGTTCGGCGCCGTCCGTAAGATAGGCGTGCGCCTCGCCCGCCAGCGGCGAAAGGCGCTTTAAATAGCGACGGCGGTGGCGCACCAACACGGCGGCATATACGGCCAGCTGCTCGTCCCAAACGGGCAGCGTCTCCTCCACCAGCGCGCCGTCGCGCTCCTTTAGCAGATTGTTGCGCTGATCGAGGATCTTTTGGTAGCGCGCAAGCGCCGTGCAATACTCGCGCGAAGTCTGCGAGATGGAGAGGTTCAAAAAGCGGCGGCGCTCGTCGGGCCCGTCCTGGATGAGGCGCAGCTCGCCCGGCGAAAAGAATACGCTGTTCATGTTCCCCACAAAGTCCGCCGCCCGCACCACGCGATTGCCGTTTACGTACAGTTCGCGCTTGTTTTCGCAGATGACCGCCTCCAGCGTGACGCGGCCGAAACGGCTTTTTAACGTGGCGCCGATGCGCGCGCGGTCCGCGCCGCGACGGATGAGCTGCCGGTCGTGCCGAATGCGCAGCGACGAGCCCGTGCACAGGTAAAACACCGCCTCGGCACAGTTGGTCTTACCCTGCGCGTTGCGGCCGGTGAGTACGTTCAGCCCCTCCGAAAAGGTGAAACGCTCCCGCTCGTAATTTCTGAAATTTTCCAAGGTTAAATTTTCGATGACCATGCGGATTTTTTAAAAAAACGCTTTATTTTTCGACCGATTTGTACTATAATGAGAACGCGAGGGGCGCGGCATTCCCCCCTCTTTATCGTTATAACGATATAAACGGCCCGCCGGAACGCCCATGCGCGGTCTGCGGCGCGGCGCACGGCATTTTGTTGCGGTGCGTCATAACAACACTACATACAGTATCCTGCAAGGGAAAAAATACGCACCACGCCTCTGGCGGCGTCTTTTTGCTCATCTTCCTTGTAACACCTTGGCATTCCCGCGTCATCTTCGCAAAAATCTGACGCGAAAATTTTCTCGCCAAAGGTGCAAAACGATCAAAAGCGGCAAAACGGGCGATAAAACAAGGCGACAAGTACAGGGCGTGCCGTGCGGCACGGTCAGGCCTTTCAACGAAGGATGAGCGCCGCAGGTTCCGCTTTCGATCGGGTTCGTATTACTCCCTTACAGTATAGCAAAAAACCCAAAAAAAGCAAAGCGTTGACGAGGGGAAATATGACGGCTCAATTCGATATTTTATGGAACAAGATCCGCGAGCGGGCAAAAACGCTGGTAACGCCCATTGCGTACAGCACCTTTATCGAAGATCTCGTACCCATAGACGTGGTGGGCAAAAAAATCGTTTTGCAGGCGGAGAGCGAGCTTGCCGCCGGGACGATCACCAAAAAGCATCTGGACAAACTGCGCGAGGCCGTGGCAACGGCCGACGTGGGATTGAACGACGTGGCGATCGTGGTAGAGGGCAGCGAGGAGTATTCGCTGCACGAGACGCCGGACGCGCTGGAAGATCCCCCGCTCGTTTTGGACAAGCGCTACACGTTTGAATCGTTTGTGGTGGGCAACTCCAATAAATTTGTATTCGCCGCCGCAAAGTCGGTGGCGGAGGCCCCCGGCGAAAATTTTAATCCCCTGTACATTTACGGCGGCACCGGCCTGGGAAAGACGCACCTTATGCAGGCCATTGCCAACGACATCTCCACAAAAAAGCCTTCGCTGAAAGTCATTTACACGACCAGCGAAAAGTTTTTAAACGAATATGTGGACAGCATGTACGCCAAAAAAGGCGCCGGACGCGACAACGAATCGCGCTTCCGCAACCGTTACCGCGGCGTAGACGTGCTGCTGATCGACGACATCCAGTTCTGGGCCGGCAAATACGGCGTGCAGGAGGCGTTTTTCCACGCCTTTAACGAGCTATTCTCGCAGCATAAGCAGATCGTCATCTCCTCCGACTGCCCCGCAAAGGAACTGACGACGCTGGAAGAGCGACTGCGCACACGCTTCGAGGGAGGGCTGATCGCCGACATCCAGCCGCCCGACATGGAGACCAAGATCGCCATTTTAAAGCGCAAGGCTCTGGAAAAAAAGTATATCGTCCCCGACGACGTGCTGGCTTTCCTCGTGAAAAATTCCGACAACAACGTGCGCACGCTGGAGGGCCGCCTGAACACCGTGATCTTTGCCAGCAAACTGCACGAAGAGCCCATATCGCTCAAGCTGGCGGCACTTGCCCTGCAGGAGAGCATCAACACGGACGAACAGGAAGAGGTCACGCCCGAGGCGATCATCCGCGCCACCTGCAGCTATTACAACGTGACCGAGAGCGACCTTTTGGGCAAAAATAAGCGGCAGGACATTGTACGCGCTCGACAGATATGTACCTTTTTGATGTGCGACATGCTGGCCCTCCCTTTGGTGACGATCGGCAAGATCATGGGCGGACGCGATCACTCCACGATCATTTACGCGCGCGACAAAGTGAGCGAGCTGATGCGCGTCAACGACAAGGTATTAAAGGGCGTAAACGACGTAAAGAGCGCGGTATTAAAGCAGTAACGCCGCGGCGCAAAGCACGGCGGCCCCTTCGGAAAGATACGGACGGCGAAACCCGGCGCAAACGGCACGGGCGGCCCACCCCGTGACCATACAAAATACAGGCCCCGGACGGGGCTTTCTTTTACGGAAACGACCATGCATACATTTTTGGAAGGACAATACGACGCCGTGGTGATCGGCGCGGGGCACGCGGGGTGCGAAGCCGCCCTTGCCCTTGCCCGCACGGGCATGCGCACGGTCATGCTGACGCTCAATTTGGACAGCATCGGCTTTATGCCGTGCAATCCATCGATAGGCGGCACGGCCAAAGGGCATCTGGTGCGCGAGATCGACGCCCTGGGCGGCGAAATGGGGCTTATTGCCGACCTCGCCGCTCTGCAGTACCGCATGCTCAACCAAGGTAAAGGCGCTGCCGTGCAGTCGCTGCGCGCCCAGACGGATAAAAACCGCTATCATACCGAAATGAAGCGCGTTCTGGAACATACCGAAAACTTGCGCATCGTGCAGGGCGAGGCAGCGGATATCCTTACCGAAGACGGGCACGTAACGGGCGTCGTCGCCTCGTACGGGGGGATCTTCGGCTGCCGCGCGGTCGTGGTGGCGACGGGCGTATACCTCAACGCGCGCACCATTACGGGCGAGACGATCGCCGAGGCGGGACCCAACGGGTTTTCCCGCGCCACGCTGCTGACAGAGTGCCTGCTGCGCCTGGGGTATGGCGTGCGCCGCTTTAAAACGGGCACCCCCGCCCGTCTGGACGGGCGCACGGTAGACGTATCCTCCCTGGCCGTACAGCCTGGCGAAGCGGTATTCCCCTTTTCGTTTTTAAACGACGGCGCGCCCCCCGTCGAACGGCAGCAGCCGTGCTATTTGACGTATACCAACGCACAGACGCACAAACTCATTTTGGAAAATCTGGACCGCGCCCCCCTGTACAACGGCACCATCTCCTCAACGGGACCCCGCTACTGTCCCTCGATCGAGACCAAGGTTGTCCGCTTTGCCGAAAAAGAACGACATCAGCTGTTTTTGGAACCGGAAGGCGCCGATACGACCGAAGTGTATGTACAAGGGCTTTCCACCTCCCTTCCGCACGACCTGCAAAAGGAGATGTACCGCACGGTAAAAGGGCTGGAGGCGTGCGAGATCGTGCGGTACGCCTATGCCATTGAGTACGACTGCATCGACACTTTAGACGTTTTGCCCACGCTCGAATTCAAAAAGGTGCGGGGACTGTACACCGCGGGGCAGATCAACGGCACCAGCGGCTACGAAGAGGCGGCGGCGCAGGGTCTGATGGCGGGACTGAACGCCTCGCTGCAGCTGCGCGGCATGCAGCCCCTTGTGCTGCGGCGCGATCAGGCATATATCGGCGTGCTCATCGACGACCTGGTGACCAAGGGCACCGACGAGCCCTATCGCATGATGACTTCGCGCGCGGAATACCGCCTCTTCCTCCGGCAGGACAACGCAGACGAACGGCTGACCGAAACGGGACGCGCCTGCGGACTTGTCACCGACGAACGCTACGCAACATTTTGCGAACGGCGCCGCTTGCGGCGCGAGACGGCGGCCGTTTTGGAGGAACGCGCCGAGCAAAAAGCGGCAAGCGCCCTTGTGCAGGCGCACGGCCAGCCCCCCCTTGCGGCG
This sequence comes from uncultured Clostridia bacterium, assembly GCA_944354035.1. Classification (GTDB taxonomy): domain Bacteria; phylum Bacillota; class Clostridia; order Christensenellales; family Borkfalkiaceae; genus Gallimonas. The sequence goes on from CALVPS010000006.1 coordinate 40,819, forward strand.
GGCGTAACGTACGCCGACCTGCTGCGCCGCGGCATCCCCCTGAACGAACTGTGCGAGACGTTCGGCATTTTGCAGCACGTTCCCGCCGACGTAAAGCTATCCTGCGAGACGGAGGTGCGCTACGCAGGCTACTTAAAACGCAGCCGCGACGAAGCGGAACGCGCAAAAAAACTGGAGTTAAGCCCTCTTCCCGCCGATATCGACTATTCCGCCATTGCGGGGCTGCGCCTTGAGGCGCGCGAAAAACTTTCGCGCATCCGCCCGCTGAACCTCGGGCAGGCACAACGCATTTCGGGCGTCTCCCCCGCCGATATCGCCGTTTTAATGGTGTATCTGAGCATAAAATGAGCGACCGCTCCCCTTCTGCATTTTTTGCCCCGCGCGTGCCTTTTTCACGCGCGGGGCAAACGGTATTCCGGGAAAAAATCCCCGAACAATTATACAAAAATCGCTTGACAATCGCACAGATATATGATAGTATCAAATCAGTTCCTTGCATAACAAGCCACAGAGGAGAACGCCATGGGAACGGACGCACAACTCAATAAGGGCGTGCTGGAAGGCTGCGTTTTGCGCCTCGTAAAAGACGCGTTCCTCTTTTCGAGTGAGATCGTCGCCGCCATGCGCGCCTGCGGCTTTGCGGACTTTTCTGAAGGGACGCTCTACCCTATGCTGCTGCGGCTGGAAAAGGACGGATGTTTTATCGTGGCGCGCAAGCCGAGCGGCAACAGCCCGCCCAAAAAGTACTATAAACTTTCCGAAAGAGGGCTGGAAAAACTCGAAATATTTGAAGAGCAATGGAACGATCTGACACGCAATATTGCCAACGTGTTTGCAGAAAAGGAGAGCGATCATGCTGAACAAGGCCAATAGAAAATTGTACCGCTCGCTGCGCGGGGAATACAAAAAATATGCGCGGCGGCTGAAAGACACGCTGTTCGACTGCTGCCGCGGCAAAGACGCCGTGAACGATTCCTTAAGCGACGTATTCATCATGCTTGCGGAGGCGCAGAGCGCACGCCGCGCCTTTGCAGACGTCATCTCCGACCCCCACGCCGGCATCCGCGAAACGGCGCTCTGTTTCCCCGCGCGCAAAATGCGCAGAAATACCGCCGTCATCCTCTGCCTTTGCGCCGCGCTCGTCCTGCTGGGCGGCTCCGCCGTGGCGATCGAACTTTCGGGCGACGTGTGGCTTTCGCAGCCCGTCCCCTACTATGACGCAGAACAGAACACCGTCTATTGGCAGCCCGTGGAACATGCGCAGGCATATACGATCAGCATCAACGGATCGGAGGTCGGCACGACCGGCGAGACCATCTTCCGTCTGGAAAATGCGCCCGAGGAATTCATTGTCATCCAGGTGACGGCAACGGCGGGCGGCAGATACCGGGAAAGCAGCGGTTTTGTGGATTATCGCCCCACCGCGCCGGAGACGCATTCCGTCGATCGGTCTTTCAGCCTTTGGCAGCTCTTTTTAAACGGCGCCACGGCAACGTTTTCCTACCCGGCCGGCCTTTGCGAAAGCATCCGGATCGAGATCGTGCCGGAAGTCAATGCCTATGTAAAAATCGAAGGGACCGTTCTCGGCCTGTACGAAGGCTCGCTCGAAACAAGCACAGAGAAACTCGGCCAACCGCTTGAAACAAACAAATATGTGCTTTTGCGTGCGGAAACAAATTACCTCCTCCTGCTCGATCCGCAGCCGGATCATTCCGACGCGGAAGGCATTGTGCGGCTCGCCGACCCTCTTGCCATTGCCGAAGAAGGCGTCCCTCTCCCCGACGGTCAGACGCTTTTTGCGACCGAAGACCCCGACCGGGAGGAAAATATTGCAATGACGGCGGACGGGTTCCGTTTTGCATACATGGAGTACGTCATTGACCTTGGGTCCCCTTCCGAACTGCAATGGATGGACAGCTTCTATCCGCAGCACCTCGGCGGAGATCATGGCGATCACTTCTGGCTCGTCGACAACCTCACACAGGAACGCCCCCTCGTCCTGACCGACCGCCTGCAGGAAATCGATGTTTCAACAGAGCGCAAAAGCATTGAGGTCCCTGCGGGCTGGTCGACCTATCGGTTTTCGATCGCAAAAGAGCAGTTTGGCAGCGATTTCAAAAATTGGAAATACCTTATGCTGTACACCAACACGAACGACGCCCTTGAACTGCGCCGCCCGACAGCTGAAAAGGTGGAATTCCACGTCTCTCACGGCTCGCTTGCCGCCTGCAACTTTATTTTTTATCCCCGGGTTTTCGAAACCGATCCGATCACATTTACGATTTCGGTATTCAACCCGTCCGAAAGCGCCGCTCGGATCGCATATGAGATCATGCCGGAAATCAGCCTTACACAGGAAGCGCTTTCGCAGGGTACGCTGACGCTGCAGCCCGGCATCACCTATGTGGAGAACGAGACCGCCGCGCTCATCATGGCACGCGCCGAACAGGAGTTCTCCGCCCATGAATATACATTTCTGCGGCTCGATTCGTATAACCTGATTGCCGCGCAATATTTCCCGTTTGAACAATATGCCTATTTCTTTAACCCCTACGACGAGCCGATCGTCCTGACGCTCACCGCATACGTTCCCGGCACAGGCTGACGGCACGGCCGCGCCGTACGTACCCGAACATCGGACAAAAAAAGCCTGCGGCGCAACTGCGCCGCAGGCTTTTTTCAGAACCGGTTGTATGCAACCAGCGTTTCCATCGGTTTTTTCTCGGCATGCGTGGGCGAAGGCGCGGCGTCCGGCGCGGGGTAGCCCATGATCAGAACGGCAACGGGTTCGTATGCTTCGGGCAGTAAAAATTCCCTGCGCACGGCGGCGGGATCGAAGTGCATCACCCACGTGGTGCCCACGCCGAGCGCGGCGGCTTCAAGCATCATGTGCGTGGTAACGATGGCCGCATCGATCTCGCCGCTCGGCTTTTTGTCAAATCGGTCGCGCGTCCAGCAGACGTCTTTGTCATAGCAGACGAGCAGCGCCGCGGGCGCGCCGAAACGGCACTTGGTGCAGGCGTCGAGCTTTGCGAGCGCACCTTCTTCATCGAGGACGAGAATGCGCTGCGGCTGTAAATTTTTTGCCGTAGGCGCAAGGCGCCCCGCTTCTAAAATGCGACCGATCGTTGCACGGTCAAGGCTGCGTTCCTCAAATTTGCGCACCGAATAACGGCTGCGCACCAATACTTCAAATTCCGCCGATCCCATATATTCCTCCTCTGCGCATATGCGCACATATGCGCATTCTTTCTTACCGAATATGTTCAAAGGCCTTCCAGCTCGTCGAGCGTCAACGAAAACGCGGGAATAAAATGTTCGAAAAAATATTCGACCGCGCGCATCTTCCGTTCGTGCAGCGCTCTTTCGATCGTCTGCTTTGCCTGCACGAACTCGTTATTGCCCGAACGTAGCTCTTCCAGACACTTGATATAGGCAGAAAGCTTATCCGCCGCCTTGACGAACGCATACTCCTCCGACGACTTATCGGCCTGAAGCACGGGGTACATCGTCTCTTTCAGGGCGGGCGGCAACGTGGCGGCGATCTTGTCGACGGCAAGGCGCTCCACCTTTTCGTACTCGCCGTGCAACTGTCCGTTAAAATACTTTACGGGCGTGGGCATATCGCCCGTCATTACCTCGCTCACCTCGTGATAGAGCGCATACAGCACCGCCCTGCCCGCATCGACGTTTCCGCCGTACACCTCGTTTTCGATGGAGACGAGCGCATGCGTCAGAACGGCCACCTGGTGAGAGTGCTCCATAATGTTTTCTTCGCGGGTCGAGCGCATCAGCTGCCAGCGCTTGATAAACTTCATCCTGTCCAGATATGCATAAAATTTTTCCATGTTCCGACCTCTCTTTTGATTATACTACAAATTTTTTTAAATTTCAATTGACTTTTTGCAAAAAACACGCTATACTTTTGTTTACAAAAAATAAATATCCGTCGTGGGTGCTGTAACAGGCTGAGATGATACCACTTGAATCGGGCAAGGTAATGCTTGGACGAAAGACAGGATTTTTTCAGGACGCTCACGCTTTTGCGCGGGCGTTTTTTGGTTGGGACCCCTAAAAAATCGTGACGGATAGAAGGAGCGGTTATGTCATTTGTTTCTTTGCTGACCGCGTACGTCGGAACGACCGAGGACGCGGAAGGCAACACGCAGTACATCTACGGCGATGTATGGACAAGCTTTGCAAAAGATTCGCTGATGTACGTATTTATGTACGCGGCGATCGCGCTGGCGGTGATCCTGCTGGGCGTGGGGCTGTTTGTCAACCGCAAAAAGCCCCAATCGCTGGCGGGCTACGTGCGCACGGCCATAGCGCTTGCCGTGGGATTTTCGCTGACCGTGATCGTAGCCATGCTGGCGCTGGAATTTTACGACATGGCCGAAAACGGCTATGTGTTTGACCTGGTGCTGTGGCCTTCGGTCGCGCTGGGGATCGTCATTCTTTTGGGCGCCGCGGCCGTATACGTCGCCTCGCTCTACTCCAAAAAAGCGCTTAAAATTGCCGCCATTGCGGCGGGAAGCGCGGCGGGCGCCGCCTTTGTGGCGCTGTTTGTATGCCTGTGCGTATACTTTGCCACCGGCGCAGCCGAGGACAACAACTACATCGACATCACGCCCTCCGAAAACGTCGCCCTGTACCTGTGCGCGGCCGCACTGATCGCCGTGATCGTAGCGCTGGCCTTTGTGTGCGGCAAACGCGACAAAAAGGGATTTGATTCCAAGTCCATTTCGTACGCCGCCATCTGCATTGCCATGAGCTTTGCTCTCTCGTACATTGCGCCCATCCACATGCCGTACGGCGGCTCGGTCACCATTGCCTCGCTGGTGCCGCTGATGATCTATTCGTACATGTTCGGCACCAAAAAGGGCGCGCTGGCCGGCGCGGTGTACGGACTGCTGCAAGTGATTCAGGATCCCTGGATCATTCACCCCGCGCAGCTGCTGCTCGACTACCCCATCGCCTTTGCGGGCATAGGGCTTGCCGGCATGTTCGCGCACGTAAAGTCGCTGAAAAAGGTACCGCAGGTACAGTTTTTGCTGGGCGCGCTGATCGCCGGCGTACTTCGCTTTACGGCGCACCTGTTTTCGGGCGTGTTCGCCTTTTCCGAAAACGCGCCGGACGTAAACGCCTGGATCTATTCGCTGGGCTATAACTCCGCGTACGTCTTCCCCGATATCGCCATCTGCATCGTGGTCGGCGCGATCGTCTTCAGCTCCAAGGCATTCATGCGCCAGGTCAAAAGGCTTGCGGCGGAAAAGACGCCCGTCTCCGCGGTCGCAGAAGAACCGCTGCCCGCGGCGGAACCCGCACAATTGCCCACGGCGGAACCCGCACAATTGCCCGCGGCGGAGCCCATGCCGCTGCCCGACGCCGACAGAAAGCTGCCGGCCGACGAAGAAAGCAGCCGTCCCGCAAACGAATAGCGGCCGCGCATACGGCGCACCTACAACCAAAAACCGCCCGTTTTGGGCGGTTTTTTATATAAACTGCAAAATATCTACCAAGATCGCAAACCCAAGCAGCAATACAAACCCCACCGCGTGGATCACCGCCTCCACCTTGCGGGAGACAGGCTTTTTGCGGATCCATTCGATCAGTGTGAATACGATCTTGCTGCCGTCGAGCGCGGGGATGGGCAGCAGATTGAACACGGCTAAATTGACGCCGATAAACCCGGAGATCTCCAAAAATCCGCGCAGACTTCCCCCCGCGATCTGCGAGGTCATGGCGATCGTCGTTACGGGACCGCCGAGCGCGGAAAGTCCGAGTTTGCCCGTCAGCAATTCGCCCAACACCTGAAAAATGGAGCCCGCGATCTTGAACGAATACACAAACGCACGGCCCAGCGTTTGGAAAAATCCGAACTTGTAGGCGGCGTTTGCCAGCATGTACCCCTCGCCCGAAGCGTCCTGCACGTATTTTACGCCAAGCGCCTTCCATACGCCGTTTAAATCGGCGCTGTTTTGCACGTTTACGTCGGAACGCAGCTGCACCTTTACCACAACTTCGCGCCGAAGGTCGTTCCCTGCCTCGTCCGTTCCCACCACGCGGGAGACACGCAGTTCCACCAGATCGCCCTGTTTTTTGCCGTTCAGCGCGCGGGCGAGGTCGGCGGTGAGGTACAGACTGCGCCCCTCCGCCTGCAAAAACACGTCTCTGTCTTGCAGGCAGTACTCCGCCGGGATCGAATCGCTCTGCTCCGTCTCGTATACGGCGACCATCGTCTGGCCGCAGGCAAAAAAACACACGACGATCAGCAGCAGTGCCAAAAGATAATTCATGCACGCGCCCGCAAGCAGCACCACAATGCGCTGCCACGGCTTTTTGTTGGTAAAGTACCGCGCTCGCTCCTCCGACAAGACGTCGCGCGCTCCCGCATCGGACGGCGGATCCGGCCGCGCGTCCCTTTCCTGCGCAGACGTCCTCGCATCGGACGAAAGATCCGGCCGCGCGTCCCCCCCTTCTGAAGGCATCCCGCGGCCCTCCTCGCCGGAGGACGGGGCGGTCAGCTCGATAAAGGGCTCCGAGGCCTCCTCCCGCCCGACGGGCGACACCTTGGACGGGCGGGCAGGCGGTTCTTCGCCGTCCTCGCCCGCAAAGGCGCAGTATCCGCCCAGCGGGATCAGGCGCAGCGCAAACAGTTCGCCCGTCTTGCGGCTGCGCCGCTTGAACAGCGCGGGGCCGAAGCCGATAGAAAATTCGTCGATCTTAAATTTTAACAGCTTTCCCGCCAGATAATGCCCGAACTCGTGGACGGTGATCATGACGAGAAGGATCAAAACAGCAAGCGCGATCGAGCCGACCGTGCCCCATACGCCGATCAGATTATTTGCCATATAACACATTTTGCGCATATGCGCGCGCACGCACGTCCGTCTCCCGCAGCACGGCAAAGCCATCCGCGCGCTCGCGGGGAAAGGCGTCCATTGTTTCACGAATAGTTTCGGCGATCTGCAAAAAACCTATGCGTTCCGCCAAAAAGGCGCGTACGGCCTCCTCCGCGGCGGCGTTCAGCACCGTGGGAAGGGTGCCCCCCGCCCGCCCCGCCTCCAGCGCCAGTCGATAGCAGGCAAAGCGATCTGCGGGAAAGGGCAAAAAGGTAAGTTTCCCCAGGGCGGCCAGATCGAGCGCAGGCTCGCAGGGGAGCCGATCGGGATAGGTCAGCGCCAACTGGATGGGAACGCGCATATCGGGATAGCCAAGCTGCGCGATCGCCGCGCCGTCGGCAAAATACACCAGGGAGTGCACAATGCTTTCGGGATGTACCACCGCCTCGATCTTTTCAAAAGGCGCGCCGTACAGCCAATGTGCTTCGATCACCTCGTAACCCTTGTTCAGCAGGGTAGCGCTGTCTATGGTGATTTTAGGCCCCATCTTCCATGTGGGGTGTTTCAGCGCGTCCCGCGCCGTCACACGGGCAAGTTCGTCCTCGGAGAGCGCATAAAACGGCCCGCCGCTGGCGGTGAGCACCAACCGCTCGAACGGCATGTCGCGACGAAAGCCGAGCGCCTGAAAAATGGCGGAGTGCTCGCTGTCCACGGGAACGATCTGCGCCCCCGTCTCCCGCGCGCGCCGCATGACCAGCTCGCCGCCGCACACCAGCGATTCCTTGTTGGCAAGCGCCACCCGCACGCCCGCCTCCACCGCCTGCAGCGTATATTCCAGCCCGGCAAACCCGCCCGCGGCGATCAGCGCTACGTCGCACGTCTCAAACAATTGCGCGCGTTCCTCCCGCCGCAGGGCGCGCACGCCGTTCGGGAGCGGACACTCCCCCGCGTCGCAGTACACGTACCGCGGCAAAAATTCGTCCGCCAGGGCCTGTAAGGCCGCGCCGCCGTGCCCGGCGGCCAGCGCCGTAAAACAAAACCGTTCGGGATAGCGGCGCACGACGTCGGCCGTCTGGCGGCCGATGCTGCCCGTGCAGCCGATAAGTGCAATGCGAACCATGGATGTTTCCTCCCGGACCCGATACAACGGGTGCGCCGCTACACAGCGGCGCGTAAAACAAATGCCCGCCTTGCGGCGGGCGCAATCGCTGTTATTTTATGCCGGAACGCCCGCCGTCATGAGCCTGATCACAAAAATCAACGCAACGACAAGGCTTGCGTACAGTGCGGAATCGATCCGGTCGAGCACGCCGCCGTGTCCGGGCAAGATTTTTCCCATATCTTTTAAACCGAGCTTGCGCTTGATGCTGCTTTCCACCAGGTCGCCGAACTGCGAAAATGCCGAGGTCACCACGCCGATGCCGACAAAAAAGAACATCTCGTCCCACTCGAACACGGGCGCGGAAAGCGTGAACTGCGCAAAGCCCGTAAGATCGACGCATTTGCAGAGGCCGAAGTACAAAAAGAATACGAGCACCCCGCCCAGCGCGCCGCCGACAAGCCCGCCGAATCCGCCGATGAGTGTTTTGTTGGGACTGACGGAGGGCGCCATTTTGGCGGGCAGTCTTTTGCCGAACAGCTTTCCGAACACATAGGCCAGGGAATCGGCGATGGAACCGATGGCAAACACAAAGGCGATGGCGACGTCGGAATAGTAGGCGAGGTGGTTGCACACGGCCATGATCACCAAAAAGACGGAGGGATACATGTATGCGATCAGCGAATAGCCCACGGATTCCAAACTGATGCGCGCGTGCACGAACACGAGCAGGCCGAACAGCACGGCAATGCCCGTAATGAATATGACCAGCGCAATGTGGGGCGCATAGTTGCGGCCCTTTGCATCGAGCGGGCTGCCGTCCGGCAGGGTCACGCCGTATACGTCGGTAAAAATGACGTCGCTCACGACATAGGCGATCACGACGAGCGCCGAAAAGATCCCGACGACGATCCGCTGCGAGCGATGCAGCCGATCGCCGAACGCACGCAGCATTTCGTAGGTGCCGATCACCGTAAATATCAGAATGAACAGGTCGAAGAACAGCCGGTCCACCAAAATTTTAAGGGTAAAAAAGCCCAGCAACACAACGACGTATACCACGCTCGTGATCGAGCGCTTCTGCGTCTCGCTCAACGGACGCCGGGCCTTTTCTGCCGGCGCGCGCTGCGCCTTATCCGTCTGCTCTTGTTCGTGTTCGGGCAGATTGCCGTTCATAGTTCTCCTTATTACACCTTTCCGAACCGACGATCCCGCCGTTCGTATGCCTCGATCGCGCGGTCGAGCTCTGTGTCCGAAAAATCGGGGAACAGCGTATCGGTAAAATACAGCTCGCTGTATGCCGCCTGCCACAATAAAAAATTAGAAATACGGAGCTCACGCCCGGTGCGGATCAGCAGATCGGGATCGGGCAGGCCGTTTGTCCACAGCAACGAAGAAAAATTTTCGGCCGTGACCGGCTGCCCGCGGCGGATCGCTTCGTTGACGGCGGAAAGGATGTCCTGCCGTCCGCCGTAGCCCACCGCCAGCGTCAGCACGCCGCGCCCGCCATCCGCAGTGAGGGCCTCGCCCGCGGCGATCAGCTCGCAGATGTCTGCGGGGAGCAGCGAACGGTCCCCGATCACGCGCAGCGCGATCCCCTTTTTCTTTAAGCGCTCGGCGTTGGCGGAAAAATATTCGCGGAACAGCGAAAACAGGCTGTTCAGCTCTTCCTGCGGGCGGGAAAGATTTTCCGTCGATAGCGCAAACAGCGTACAATAGCGCACGCCGCAATCGAACGCGTGATCGGCCAGCGCGACCATGCGGTTCATGCCGGCGCGGTGACCCGCACTGCGCGGCAGCAGTCGCTTTTTCGCCCAGCGCCCGTTACCGTCCATGATAATGGCAATATGGCAGGGCACGCCGCACGTTTTCATCAGACCGTCATAAGCTCCTTTTCTTTTGCGGAGGCCGCCTTATCGATCTCTTCGATGCAGGCGCCGATCTTTTTTTCCACGTCCTGCTCGCACGACTTGCCCTCGTCCTCGGAAAGCTCCTTGTTGTTCTTCATCTTTTTTAACGCTTCCATCGCCTCACGGCGGACATTGCGCGCCGCCACCTTGGAATCTTCGCCCATGCGCTTGATCTGTTTTACGAGCTCGCGGCGACGCTCCTCGGTAAGGTCGGGGAACACCAGGCGGATCACGTTGCCGTCGTTGGTGGGCGTGATGCCGATATTCGAGGTGAGGATGGCCTTTTCGATGGCCTTTAACAGCGACTTATCCCACGGGCTGATCACAAGGCAGCGCGCGTCGAGCGCGGAGATGTTGCCCAGCTGATTTAAGGGACTGACCCCGCCGTACGCCTCCACATGGATCTTATCGAGCACGTGCGGATTGGCGCGGCCGGCGCGGATGGTCGCAAACTCTTCCTTTAAAACGCTTACCGTTTTATCCAATTTGTCCTCGAGTACAAGAAAAATTTCTTCCACCTTTTCGTTTTCGATCATACTGCTTGCTCCTTATACGTTTGATGTCTGTTTTATATATTTTATCTATGCTCAGTCGTTGGAGATGAGCGTTCCCAGCTTTTCGCCGCAGACGGCGCGGACGATGGAATCTTTTTCGTCCAGCCCGAACGCAAGAACGGGCACGTTGTTCTCCATGCACATGGTGGCGGCGGTGGCGTCCATCGCCTTTAACCCCTTGTTTACGATATCGCCGAACGTAAGGTGTTCGTACTTTTTGGCGTTGGGATTTTTGGCAGGATCGCTATCGTAAATGCCGTCTACGTTTTTGGCCATCAGCAACACGTCGGCATCGATCTCGCAGGCGCGCTGGGCGGCCGCCGTATCGGTGGAACAATAGGGATTGCCCGTGCCGCACGCCATGATGACGATGCGCCCCTTTTCGAAATGCGAAAGCGCCTTACGCAGAATATACGGCTCGGCGACCGAAGTCATGATGAGTGCCGTCTGCACGCGGGTGGGGATGCCCTTCTTTTCGATGGCGTCCATCATGGCCAGCGAATTCATCACCGTGGCCAGCATGCCCATGTGATCGGCCGTGGTACGGTCCATATTCGTCCCCTGCCGGCCGCGCCAAAAGTTGCCGCCGCCGATGACAAGGCCGATCTGCACCCCCATTTCGTGCACTTTTACGAGCTGATCGACAACCATCGAAACGACGTCTTCGTTGAGACCGAACCGCTGCTTGCCGGCAAGTGCCTCGCCCGAAAGTTTCAAAAGGATCCGATGATATTTCGGCGTCATATCCTACTCCCGTTTCCGTCGCCGGAATTATTTTTTATATGCCGTTCTCTTACAGTATCCTGTAAGGGGGTGATACGGATCCGATCGAAAGCGGAACCTGCGGCGCTCATACTTCGTTGAAAGGCTTGACCGTGCCGCACGGCACGCCCTGTGCCTTTCGCCTTGTTTTATCGCCCGTTTTGCCGCTTTTGATCGTTTTGCACCTTTGGCAGAAAATTTTTGCGTCAGAGTTTTGCGAAGATGACGCGGGAATACCGAGGTATCGTAAGGAAGATGCGCAAAAAGACGCCGCCAAAGGCATGGTACGTATTTTTCCCTTACAGTATAGCATACCAAAACAAAAAATGCAAGACGAAACACTAAAAATACCGCGCCCTTTGCAGGCATAAAAAAGCGGCCGCCGCATGTCGGCGACGGCCGCAATCCGAACGCGTTGAAACGCGCCGTTACTTTTTCATTGCCTCGACCTGCTTGGCAACTTCTTCCTGCAGATCTTCGCTCTTCTTTTCGAGGCCCTCGCCGCGGACAAAGAAGCAGAAGCGCTTGAGCGCCGCGCCCTTTGCGCCGGCAAGCAGCTGCGCGACGGTGATCTTATCGTCCTTTACGAACTTCTGATCCATCAGGCAGTTCTCTTCGTAGAACTTCTTCACCTTGCCCATGACGATCTTTTCGGCAATGTTGGCAGGCTTGCCCTCGTTGATGACCTCCTGCATGAGGATGGATTTTTCTTTATCGATGGTCTCCTGCGAAACTTCCGCCGCCGTCATATACTGCGGCTTGGCAAACGCCACATGCAGGGCAACGTCGTGCGCGACGGCCTTGGCCTGTTCGGTCGCTTCGCCGTCGAAATCGAGCATGACACCCAGCGTACCGCCCATATGGATATACGTCTCTACAAAGCCGTTCGACTCGTACAGCGCAAAGCGGCGGACGGAGATCTTTTCGCCGATGACGGCCACCTGTTCCTGCACATACGTCTCCACCGTTTTTCCGCCCATGTCGCTCGCCAAAAGCGCCTCGACCGTTTCGGGCTTGACTGCCGCGATCTGCTTGGCGACTTCGCTGACGAGCGCCTTGAACTTATCGCCCTTGGCAACAAAGTCCGACTCGCAGTTGACTTCTACCAAAACGCCCGTCTTGCCCTCTACCAGCGCATACACAATGCCTTCCGCCGCAATTTTCGAGGCGCGCTTTGCCGCCTTTGCGATGCCGCGCTCGCGCAGAAGGTCTGCCGCCTTGTCCATATCGCCGTCCGCATCCGTCAGCGCGCGCTTACAATCCATCATGCCGGCGCCCGTCTGCTCGCGGAGCTTCATAACATCCTTTGCCGTAAATTCAGCCATATCTGTCTTCTCCTTGCAAAAAATTTACAAATGCCCTTATTCTGCAGCGGGCTCTTCCGCCGCCGCAACGACCTCTTCGATGTCACTGGGCTCCGCCGCCTCGGCAGGCGCCTGCTCGGGAACGGGCGTTTCGCCTTGGTTGGCCTCGATGACCGCGTTGGCGATCACCGAAGAGATCAGCTTGATGGCGCGGATGGCGTCGTCGTTGCCGGGGATCACGTAGTCGATAAGGTCGGGATCGCAGTTGGTATCGGTAATGGCGACGATGGGGATGCGCAGCTTGCGCGCCTCGGCCACCGCAATGTCCTCGTTGTGCGGGTCGACGACAAACATTACGCCGGGCATGCCGCGCATGTTCTTAATGCCGCCCAAATTTTCCTGCAGCTTGTCCATCTCCTTTTTCAGGCCCAAAACTTCCTTTTTGGGAAGGAGATCGAACTCGCCGGAAGCCTCCATCCTCTCCAGCTTTTCTAAATAGTCGATGCGGGAACGGATGGTCTTGAAGTTGGTGAGCGTGCCGCCCAGCCAGCGCGAATTGACATAGAACTGCCCGCAGCGCTCCGCCTCCTCTTTGATGGCGTCCTGCGCCTGGCGCTTGGTGCCGACGAACAGCACGGACTTGCCCGCCTTTACCTGCTCGACAACGAACGCATACGCCTCCTCGATGAGCTTTGCCGTCATTTCGAGATCGATGATGTGGATGTCGTGACGGGCGGCAAAGATGTACTTCTTCATCTTGGGGTTCCACTTTCTCGTCTGGTGCCCGAAATGGACGCCCGCTTCGAGAAGTTGCTTCATGGTGATAACTGCCATACTTCCTCCGTTTTACCTCCCCGCCTTGCGTTGATCCCGCCCCTATCCGCAGCAAAAAGAATTTACGGACACGGAGAGCGGCGCGTGCGCGGGTGTGGATTGCGCCTTTGGCGCATGTGGTATTGTACCATATCGCGCAGGCTTTGGCAACTTATTTTAAAGGGATTTCTCCGGTTTTTTCGTTCGCCGTCTAAAAGGCCTTTTCCGTTCCCGCGGCGGCATATGCGCCCTGCCGCAGGCCGGCATTTTTTACGGACGGCGGCGCATGCAAAGGGCCGTGTGGGCGGCGGCCCATATGCGCCGCCGCCCACACGGCCCGATCGCTGCACACGCGCGGCGCCCGCGCGCTCACGCGCGGACGCCCGCCGCCTGCGCGATACGGGCAAGGAGCGCGTCCCTGCCCTCGCCCGTCGTTCCGGAGACGGCGATCACGTTGTCCGCCCCCAGCCCCAGGGCATTGGCAACGGCGCGCACGCGCTCTTTCTGCTTCATGCGGGAGAGCTTATCGCACTTGGTGGCGACGACGGTGAACGGGATATTGTGATACGCCAGAAATGCCAGCATGTCGCAGTCGTCTGCCGAAGGGTCGCGGCGGATATCGGAGAGCAGCAGCACGTGCGCCACATCCTCCCGCCGGGCGAAGAACGCGTCCAGCGTCTTGCCCCATTTGGCCTGTTCCTCCTTGGAGACGGCGGCGTACCCGTAGCCCGGAAGATCGGCCAGCCAAAACCACCCGAAATCGAAATAATTTACAAGGCGGGTACGCCCGGGCGCAGCGCTCGTCCTGGCCAGGTGCCGTTGCCCCGCCAGCATGTTGATCAGCGTCGACTTCCCCGCGTTCGACTTGCCGCACACCGCGATCATCGGCTGTTCGGGGTGCAAAAACTGCTGCTCACGGGCGGCGCCGGTAATAAATTTTGCGACTTTAATTTGCATGGCCGATCCCCGTTACTGCGGTGCGGAACACCTGATCGACATCGCTTACGCAGATAAAGTTGATCTGTCTGCGGATATTTTCGGGGATCTCTTCCACATCCTTGCGGTTCTCCTCGGGGATGATGACGTCGTGAATGCCGATGCGATTGGCGGCCAGCGCCTTTTCTTTGAGCCCGCCGATGGGGAGCACCTTGCCGCGCAGGGTGATCTCGCCCGTCATGGCGACGTCGCGCCGCACGGGCTGCCCCGTAAACGCCGAGAGGATGGCCGTGGCCATGGTGATGCCCGCGGAGGGCCCGTCCTTGGGCGTGGCGCCCTCCGGCACGTGGATGTGGATATCTTTGTGCTCGAACGCGGCGTCGTCGATGCCGTACTTTTCGGCATGGGCGCGGATATAGCTGATGGCGGCGCGCGCCGACTCCTTCATAACGTCGCCAAGCTTGCCCGTCAGCAAAATTTCGCCCTTGCCCTGCATCGCCGAAACTTCGATGGTGAGCGGCATGCCGCCGACCGCCGTCCACGCCAGGCCGGTGGCCGCGCCGACTTCGTCCTTTTCGCGCATCTCCTCCTCACGCACAAAGCGCTTGGCGCCCAAAAACTTTTCGAGGTTGAGCTTGGTGACGGTAATGCGGCCCGATTCCTCCCCCTTTGCGATGCGCACGGCCGCCTTGCGGCACACCGTTCCGATGGTACGCTCCAGCGAGCGGACGCCCGCCTCCATCGTATAGCCGTCGATGATCGCCGAGACGGCGCCGTCGGTAAAGCGCAGATTTTCGGCCGTAAGGCCGTTCTCCCTGCGTTTTTTGGGTACCAGATAGCGCTTGGCGATCTCCTCCTTTTCGTCGGGCGTATAACCGGATAGCTCTATGATCTCCATGCGGTCGCGCAGGGGGCCGGGAATGGTATCGAGCGTGTTGGCCGTGGCGATGAACATGACCTTGGAAAGATCGTACGGGACCTCGAGATAGCGATCGCGGAAGGTGCTGTTCTGCTCGGGATCGAGCACTTCCAGCAGCGCGCTGGCGGGATCGCCGCGCAGATCGGACGAAATTTTATCGACCTCGTCCAGCAGGAACACGGGGTTTATCGAGCCCGCGTTCTTCATTTCGTACAGGATGCGGCCGGGCATGGCGCCGATATAGGTGCGGCGGTGGCCGCGGATCTCGGCCTCGTCCTTTACGCCGCCCAGGCTCATGCGGACGAACTTGCGCCCAAGCGCGCGGGCGATAGACATGGCCACGCTCGTCTTGCCCACGCCGGGCGGTCCCACCAGGCAGAGGATGGGCGCCTTTAAGCGGCCCGTCAGCTTTAATACGGCCAAATATTCCACCACGCGTTCTTTAATTTTTTCCAGCCCGTAGTGATCGGCATTCAGCACCTTTTCGACCTCGGCCAACGACTGCGTGTCCTCGGTCTCATCCTTCCACGGGAGGTCCAGCAGCCAATCGGCATAGTTGCGCAGCACGGTGTACTCGGGCGACGAGGCGGGCATCTTGTCCATGCGGGCAAGTTCGGCCAGCGCCTTTTCTTCCACCTCTTTGGGCAGCCCCTTGGCAAGCAGGCGCTCGCGCAGCTTTATGTTTTCCTCCACGTCGTCGCCGAGCTCTGCGTGGATGGCCTTTAATTGCTCGCGCAAAAAGTATTCCTTCTGCGACTTATCGATGTTGCGGCGCACATCCTGAGCGATCTTACGCTCCAGCCGCGCGATCTCGAGCTCCGCGTTCAGGCACTGTTCAAACAGCCGCAGCCGCCGCGTCAGCACGGTCTCTTCCAGGATCTGCTGCTTGATCGTATCTTTCAGGCGCATATAGTGCGTGCAGATGTTTACATACACGTCGGGGTCGCTTACGCCCGTCAGCGCGCTGTCCAGCTCCTTCGAAGTTTTTGTCTCGCCGCCGACGATATCCTTTACAAGGTCCTTTGCCGTTCTGAAATATGCCTCTTCCAGCGCGGGATCGCCGTGCTCGCACGCCAGCGCGTCCGTTGCGGCGAACAGCGCGCCGTTCTGCAGACGGAATTCCCGCGCGCGGGCGCGGTATTTCCCCACGACAAAGACGCGCATACGGTCGCCGGGAAGCCGGGTAGCCTGCCGGATCTCGCACACCGTGCCCACGCCGCAAAGATCGTTTTCTTCGGGGAACTCCTTGGCGGGATCGGTCTGGCGGGTGACGAACACCAGCTGCCCGTTGTATTCCGCCCGCTCGACCGCGGCGAGCGACAGCCCCCTGCCCACATCGAACGCCACCGTCGTATCGGGAAACACGACCTGCGTGCGCATGGGAATGACGGATAAAAATTTTGCGGTCTCCTGATCCATATGTTTTTCTCCTTGTCCGCCCGCAAACGCGCAACCGAGCGGACTTACATATTATATCACCCGTATGCGCGCCTTTCAATCGCATTCGCGCAATTTTTTGCCCGTCGGGGCGCCCGCACGGACATGCCTACGCCGCGGAAAAGACTGCACGGACCTGTCGGGCCGGGGCGGCGGCACAAAAAGCCCCCCGCCGAAAACGCCGCGAAAAAGCGGAGAGAATGCCATTCCCTCCGCTTTTAACGCCCTTTACGGCAAACGGTCCCTTAATCTTCCTTTGTAAAGTCCTCTTTGCCCACGCCGCAAAGCGGGCAGGTAAAGTCGTCGGGAACGTCCTCCCACTTGGTGCCGGGCGCAATGCCGTTATCGGGATCGCCGGCAGTTTCGTCGTAGATGTAACCGCACACCGAGCATACATATTTTGCCATTTTTATTCCTCCGTTTTTTGCCCGAAGGCATTTTTATTTTGTCTGTTCGGACGCCTTTACGTCGTCCGCCGCTTCTTTGGCCAGCGCGCGCAGCCGTTCGGCGCACGGCTCGTCGACGGCCGAAAGAATGGTCACCTTTTCGCCGATTTGGCGCATATTCTTCATCGAGGCCAGCGTTTCGCCCATCAGCGCACCCGCCTGCGGCGACCACGATCCGTTTTCGATCAGCGCATACGCCCTGTTTTGGTAGTTATGCGCCTTTAGATCGGCCAAAAGGTTCTCCATGTACAGAAAGACCCCGTTGTTGTAAGTGGCAGAGGCGAACACGGCGTGCGAATAGCGGAACGCCTGCGCAAGCAGCTCGCTGACGTGCGCCGCCGATACGTCGTATACCTGCACGGGTACGCCCTGCGCCGCCGCGGCCGCGGCAAAAATTTCGGCCGCGTTTTGCGTGTGGCCGTACACCGAGGCGTAGAACACCGCAATGCCGCGCTCCTCCGGTGCGTAGGCGCTCCAGGTAAGGTACTTCTCAAGATACCACGCGATCCCCTCCTGCGTTCTCCAGACGGGACCGTGCAGCGGACAGATCGTGCGGACGCACAGCGTAGCCGCCTTTTTGAGTACGTTTTGCACCTGCACGCCGTACTTGCCCACAATGTTGAAATAGTAACGGCGGGCGTCGTTTAAAAAGTCGCGCTCAAAGTGCACTTCATCGGCAAAAATACTGCCGGGGAGCGCGCCGAACGTGCCGAACGCGTCGGCCGAGAACAGGATGCCGTCCTCCGGCACATAGGTGAACATGACCTCCGGCCAGTGCACCATGGGCGCGAACACAAACCGCAGCGTGCGCCTGCCCACGGAGAGCGTATCGCCCTCCTTTACCTGCCGCACCGCGCCGGAAAAGCCGAAGTACTGCTTTAACAGCTGCGCCGTCTTTTGATTGGCGACCACGGTGACTGCGGGATATTTTTCGATCAGCCGCGCAAATGTGGCCGAATGATCGGGCTCCATGTGATGCACGACGACGTAATCGAGCGCACGCCCCTGCAGCGCAAAGGCAAGATTTTCGAAAAACGCGTCGCCGACGGCGCTGTCGACGGTATCGAACAGCACCGTCTTTTCGTCCGTCAACAGGTAAGAATTGTAGCTGACGCCGCGCGGGACGGGAAACGCGCCCTCGAACAGCGCAAGGCGACGATCGTTTGCGCCCAAATACCAAAGCCCTTCCGCGACGGGAATACAATTTTGCATGTTTTTTACTCCGTAAATTGCTTTTCGCCGAGCATTATAGCACATTGCGCGGCAAAATGCAAGCGCGTAGCCGAAGCGATATGCAAATTACCGACCGCGCACGGTTAAAACTGTTGCCGTTAAGACCGCCCCGCCGCGTTGCGATCGGCACGGCACGGCGATATCGGGCATGCGCTATAACAGGCCGCGGTTTTCGTCCATCAACGTAATTACGTTCTGCAGCCCCGCATCGTCGTCCAAATACACCACGCCGTCTGCGGACGCGCCGATCATATAGCAGAAAGTTCCGTCCATATAGATCCAGGACGAAGCGGTCACCAAAAGTTCCTTGCCCTGTTTTGCGATCTCAAAAAAGCCGCTTTCGATCAACAGCGCCGCATTGGCGGGTAAAATTTCCAACGCGCTGAAATAATACTCCGTCTCCATGCCGTCCCGAAAGGTGAGTTCCAAATAAAGACTTTCGTCGGGCGGGAGCGGCATGGAGGGATCCCACGAGTGCCAAACCCAACCGCGCTCTTCTTCATGGACAAGCACGCGGATATCGGATACGATCCCGGCATACGTATAATAGTTGGAGCGGTCGCTTAAATGACGGTACATGATGCCGTTGAACCCGCAGGCAGTCAAAAGAAACGCCGCTGCCGCAGAAACGGCCGCCGCGGCGGCATACAGGATCGATCGCTTCATATCGCACCTCCTTTCCGCAAGGCCCTGCACAAACACTGTGCCGTCGCTTTGCGGCAAACCGCCCGCTCGACGCGCCCGTCGACCGTTGCTGTTTTATGATATCACGGCTATGGCCAAATGTCAATACCGGAAAATTTTTGCGGCGCGCTATGTCTGCCGCGACGCCCTGCCGTTCAGCTTTTTGATCAGAGCGATATAGCCGATCGAAATGCCCGAAATAAACAGGATCAGCAGAACGATCCACCAGACGCAACCCATAAAATAGGGCATCTCCGAACTAAAGCCGAACGCACCGGCGGGCGAATCCCAATTGAGGAAAAAGTAGGGATAATTGTTGCCGCCGCCGAAATCCCAATCGAGCGCATACCCGATACCCGCAAATACAAGGTAATACACGGGCGGGATCAGCGCAAAGAAAAACTGCTTATAGCCGAGCTTTTGCGGACGGCAGAGGAACAGATCGACCACTGCGGCAAGCGGCACGACGACGTGGGTCAGCACGTTCGCCGCCGATCGGAAACTGTTCGGCATGGTGGGAGCAAGCACGCAACAGAAGACGATCCCCGTCAGGGTGATCGAGACGGTGAACACAAACTTGACGACGTGCAGAGCGTGCGGGATCACAAAAGCAGGTTTAACGAGTGTGACGAGGTTCAGCACAAAAAATACGGCGCAGACGGCGCCGATCCAGAGATTGGACTGTACGGTAAAGTATAAAAACGCCGTACCTCCGGCCATAAAGTCCCCGCCCATCCGCGAAGTGAGCGCGATCCCCGCGATCATGCACGTCGCGGTAAGAAGCTGCAGCACGAGCGAAACGGCCTTTGCCGCCGTGCATCTGCGTTCTGTCATACCCTTTACCCCGTTTTCCTTTTGATTTTTTACAATACGCCGGATGGGAGCGGCGCGTCCCTTCCCCCGCGGCATGCCGTAAGGAGCGACGCGTACCCGCCGGCACGCAAAATACGACGCGATCGAATGCGGCAAGACGGGCGCCTCGGCGAGGTGAAGGCCGCAGCGCACCGCGCAACGCGGGCAAGCGCTTAGCAACGCATAGGCGCCCCGGGTTTCGCTTTCGATCGGGTTCGTCCGATCCCCTTACAGTATACCAAAAAAATTTGCCGACCGCAAGGATTTGCGGCCGACGGCTTTGCATTATTTCCGTTCGAGACAAAGCAGCGTCTCGACGTGTGTCGCCGCTGCCTTTTTGATACGCATCTTCGCCCTCGTATTCCGACGAGTGATACGATTCTTTACGGGCGGTATAGCTTTTGCGCGGACTCCTGAAATCGTGCGATGTCAGGCTGTCCTTAAAGCCAGATTTATAGATAAAAGTTATAAGTTCGGGGTCTTTGTTGCCCTCTTCATCATAGCCGCCGACAATTACCCTTTCGACAATGCTTTCAAAGACGTATCTGTCAAATTCTTCAAGCACGGCGTGTTCTTCCAGCGTCTTGCGGAATACCGCTATTCTCTCCCTGACGTTGCCGTAAACCTTTGCCGCTTCCTCGCATTGGGCGAGCTCGCCCTTGGCTACCTCTATTTTAGCAGACAGCTCTGAATATTTCAACTCAAAATCTTCTTTAATTAAAACTTCGTCCAGCCTCATATCGACGAGCTTTGCCCTCTTCCCTTCGAGCGCGGCGACATCGCGTTTAGCTTTTTCGAGCTGTTTTAAAGAATTATCTTCCGAAAGATTCTTTTCAACACGCGCAAGGAATTCTTCCAGCACCCCGTCGGCATTTTCGCAGAGCAGCTTGTACGACTCGACAAACGCCTTCTTAATTTGCACTTCCTCCACGCCCTTGCTGTCGGGGCAGAATTTTTTGCCGCCTTTCGTGGCTTCGACGCACTGCCATACAACTTTGCTGTGAGCAGTTCCGCTATGCCAGCATCTGCGCGTCAGAGTCCCGCCGCAAAATCCGCATTTAATCAGACAACTGAAAGCGTACTTGCGCGTAAATATTTCGCGCTTCCCGCCGTCGGTCTTGCGGGGATTGCTTCTGCGGTGTAATATTTCCTGCGCCTTTTCGAAAACTTCTTCCGAAATAATCGGCTCGTGGTGGTCAGCCAGATAATATCTGTCCTCTTCCCCGAAATTGGTGAGTCTGCGCTTTGATATGGGGTCAACGGTGAAGGTTTTGCCCATTAGTAAATCGCCCTTGTACTTTTCGTTTTTGATAATGCCTATAACCGTAGATTCGGGCCAAGCCGTGCCGCCGCGCTTGGTTTTATAGCCGAGATTTCGTAGCTCTTTTGAAATGACGCTGCCGCCTGCACCTTCAATATATCTTCTGAAAATGTAGCGCACAATCTCCGCTTCCTCTTCGTTGACGGATATGGATTTGCTTACGGGGTCATAGTCGTATCCGAGGCAGCCCTGAAAGCCGACCATTTCACCGCGTTGCATCTTCATCTTTAAGCCCTTTTTGACATTGGCAGATATGTTCTCCACTTCCTGCTGGGCGACTGAGCTCAGGACGACGAGCAAAAGCTCGCCGTCCATCGTCAGCGTGTTGATGTTCTCTTCCTCGAAGAATACGGCAATATTCCTCTCTTTGAGCATACGCACATATTTCAGCGTGTCCAGAGTATTCCTTGCAAAACGCGAAATTGACTTGGTTATGACCATATCCACCTCGCCGTTCATACAATCATTGATGAGCCTTTGGAATTCCTCGCGCTTGGCAACCTGCGTACCCGTAATACCCTCATCGGCGTAGATTCCCGCGAACAGCCAATCGTCTTTCTTTTTTATGAGCTCAGTATAGTATGTAACCTGCGAGCGATAGCTGTTTAGCTGGTCTTCGTCGTTCGTGCTCACCCTGCAATAGGCGGCTACGCGCAGTTTCCCCTTTGCGTTACCGCCTTTTCTGCGGGCATAAACACGATTATTGCCTTTAATTACTTCAACGTTCATCATTCACCTTTCATAAAAATCGTATTAACTTTATAGTGTGTATTATACAATATCTCCTATAAAATGTCAAGCGGTCAAATCTGACCTGACGCCATAATCATTCATAAGATCTTTTTTAATAGCGTTGTATTCCTCCTTAGAAATCAATCCGCACGATAACAGCGTTCTCAACATTGAAAGCTGTATGCTGTATCGCGCAACCCTTTCATTGCATTTGTTTTCCGTAATATTTTCCCCTTAAAATTTATTCGTTGTTTTTTCTATAGTTCTCCTTTCCGTATTCACGGCGCTTCTATTAATTACACTACTGCGCGCATATCACTTCGGCATCTTTTTTGAACCGTATGCCGCAGAAGTTTTTTGATTTTTCTCTCCCTGCGCAACGTCACGCAGAATTATTTTGCATTGTAGTCGCCACTCTGCGACTCACTGCTTAAATTTTTAAAATTAGCAACCACTTTGTTTTGCTGATTAAATGTTTATATCTAGGCAATAGTTTTGGCGGGTTTCCCGCAAAATTTGCGCAAGCAAAATCTGTCGAAGGTGGCATTTATCCCACCTTCCTTATCCTGCTTGCAAAAATCCCAATTTTTGTACCACAGTTTTAAAACTTTTGCTTGCACGTTTGGTTGTTCTTTGCTTTCTGATTACCCCTATACTATGTGCCGATTATCGCACTTCGGTTGCTGATTATTCTATAAAGACTTGTCTCCGATTTCCACTCTTCGCTCTTATGTATCGCGTGGTTGAGCGCCATCCAATCAACGCCCTCTTTCAACCTTTCGCTGTACACGTCGTCTTTGATTTGTGGGTTGAGTACGAGAAATTCTGCAAAATTTAGCGGCTTGTCCTCGGTTTTCTTTTTAGCTTTTCCCCCCTTGCGTCCGCTCTCGCTTCGCACTTTGCTCAAATCAAGGCTTTTGCGAAACAACTTGAAGTAAGAGTCAACGGGCGGTTTGAGTTCCGTGGGTTCGACACCTTCGAGCATATAATCACACATAGCTTTTACAAATTGCCCTGCGCTTGCGTTGTCTTTGAGTGTGTTCAGCATGCGCGCGTATGCCGCTGAGAAGGTGAAATGCTTCATCTTGCGGTTGAGATAGTAGGGCTTTTTATCTTGCCTTTCTATTGCGGTCGCGTCGTTCAGTGTGGGATAGATTATCTCCCAGAAGCAATTTTCGTTCTCTGTCTTGCCCTGACTATCCACGCCGTTGAACGTATAATTACAAATCCGCTTTGCAAATCTGCCCGCCTCGTCGTCCTCCAACTGCGATATGACGTCATAGTAAATGTCGTAAAAAGTAAATTGTTCCAATATATTCCTCCTTATTTTGTTTTACCGAAGATTGCAGGCTCTGCGGCGCAGCCCCTGATAGGTCTTACATTTAGTCACCTCCATTTTTAAAATTAAAGGAATAAATCTTCCGCTCCCTTCATATAACTTTGTGAATTTTCACCCCCTATCTTGAGTAAATTTTTTTAAATTTCTTATGCAAAGAAGCCGCGCAGTCATCTGCGCGGCTTCACATAGTCTAATCTTATTTACTTGTAAATTCACCCGTTATGTTC
>CALVPS010000007.1 GCA_944354035.1 uncultured Clostridia bacterium
TACCCGTTGACGGGTGCGCCGGTATTATACCCTTTTAGGGTCTGTGCAAACCACCAGTTCACTGGTGGTTTTGACTTGCCGCAATATGCCGCAAACAATCGCAGGAGATCAGTCAAGCTGTTTTATACAAAATCCGTGCGTCTTCAAAAAGGAGAGCGAAAGGGGGAGCCACTGCCGTACGCGCGCATAAAAGGGCGCGTCGGCGTCGTCCGGCTCCGTCTCGGCGCCCGATACCGAAAGGCCGTGCGGGCCGTACTCAAACACGTGCAGCTCCGTCGGGATCCCGGCCGCGCGCAGAGCGCCGTACAACAGCAGCGTGTTTTCCGGCGGAACCAGGTCGTCCGTATTCGTCGTCCACAAAAAGCAGGGCGGCGCGCCGCGCGGCACATGCCGCTCCAGCGAGTAGGCAGAAAAATCGGCCGTCTTCCCGCAAAAATTATCAAACGAATCGTTGTGCCGATAGCGCTCGTCTGCCGTGACGACGGGATAGGCGAGCAGGCAGGCGTCCGGGCGAATGGCGTTTGTATCCCGTCCGAAGGCGGCCTGCAGGGCGGCGTCCCGCCACAAAAAGGTCAGACAGCCCGCAAGGTGCCCGCCCGCAGAAAACCCTGCGGCGGCGATGTGCGCGTCGTCTATCGCCAATGCGGACGCATTTTTCCGCAGCCACAGCATGGCCATGCCCGCCTGCAGCAGCGGTGTGGGATAGTGCAGCGGTGCCACGTCGTATCGTAGGACAAAGCAGTCGAAGCCCTCGGCAAAAAACTGCAGCGCCACGGGCTCGGCCTCCCGCTCCGAGAGCATGCCGTATCCGCCGCCCGGGATCACGAGCAGGGCGGGCCGCCGTTTGCGGATGCCGCGCTCGGAGAGCTGCGTGTGCCGATAGGCCTCTAAAAAGCCCTGTACGGCGTCTTTGCGCGGGAGATGCATCTCGGAATATAGGTCGATTTTTGTAAAGATCATATTGTCGCCTCCGCATATGTTATACCATATGCCGCCGATTTTTTCAAGTGCTTTTATCGGGGATGCGCGGTGCACGCGGCGATCGCCGTTTTGCGGGGGTGTATCGTCCGAACAAAAAACACCGTCTGCCGGAAGCAGACGGTGTTTTTGCACGTCGGTCATGCCTGCGCAAGTGCGGTGCAGACGGCTTCGTAATGGGCGTACATGTCGCCGAAGTAGTCGCAAAACTTTGTAAATTCTTCCTCCGGGACCTCGTCGCTTTCATATATTTCGTAGCTTGCGGAGACCGCTTCCCAATAGCCGAGCACTTCCTGACGATAGGCGATCGTTTCACCCGTATCGGGATCTTCATAGCTGCCGTCCGGATCGCTGCGGTATGCGACATAGGTGATCTGCAGCGAAAGCAGGTTGCTGACCATTTCCAACACGGGCGCCTTGGTGAACAGCCCGCCGTATGCGGCCTGTTCCAGCCCGCCGTGGAAGAGGTTGAGCGAATCGATGACGATCAGCAGATACTGCGTATCGGCGTCGAACTCGTAAAACGCCTTCAGCATGGCAGATACCGTCTCGGCCGTAAATTCAAACGATTCGCCAGGGTAGCTGATGCCGTACATCGACATGGCGGCCGTCCAAAAATAGTTTGCGTAGGTCGCCAGGAAGGCGCGCAGACCGGTCGCCTGCTCGTAGGCACTCTGGTCGATCCCCAGCGTCGCCAAGTAGCGCTCGTAGGCGTCGTCCGCCTCATAAACGCCGTTGTACAGCGGCTCGCGGTACGCCCCTTCGCCGTAGGGCATAAAGTAGTAGGCGTCTGCAATTTCATTTGAGCCGCCCGTCAGCTGCGCCGAGAGGGTACGTACCTGCTCGTACGAGGCGAGGAAGGGCAAATACAGATCGACCGAGCCCATCAGTTCGGCAAGATCCTCAATGTAGGTTTTTGCCAGCGAAGTTCCGTCGATCGCGTCGGCAAGCGCCGCAAAGGCCGCTTCCGTTTCCGTATCCATCACGGGCGCCTTATATTCCCAAATCGTTTGGTCGCCCTCGGTCGTTGCTTCAAACATTTGATAGTATGCGAGGTACTTATTATAAAAAGTGCCGAGATAGCTGTTGAACGTCTCCTTGGCGGCGCCCGTCCAAGATTCGGCGGCATAGGCGTCAACGGCGTCCTTCATCATGGTGCAAAAATAGTCGGTATCGCCGCGCGCCAGGCCTTCGAGCGCAAGCATCAGCGAGGTGAATACGTCGTATGCGGTGTTCTCTTCCTCCGAATCGATATTCACGCCCAGTGCGTCCAAATAGTAGGCGTAGATAAAGGTGGCAAAGTCCGAATATAAATAGCCCGTATCGGGATAGAGCGCGGTGGTAGGAAGAGTGGGATAGAGGTAGCTTACCGAGGCGATAAAGTAATACTGCTGCGTAGGCATCAGGGCGACGAACGCCTCAAACATCTCCTTTACGCCCGTGTCGAAGTCGGACGAAAGAATAAAGTCTTCGTCCTCGCTGAACGCCAGCCACAGCGCAAAGTAGTCGTTCCAAACTTCCTGTACGGCTTCATCGTATGCCGAGGCGCCGCGCAGCGCCAAATAGCCGTAGGGGCCTGTGGTCATATCGGACAGCAGACCTTGGAAGTAACGCAAGTACAGGAAGGTGTACATGTCGTCCCCCATGGCAAGCAGCGCTTCGCCGCCCTTTTCGGCCTCTTCGTACATGTACAAAAAGTAGGTGCTCTCCATCAAAAGGGGCAGGTCACCGCTCGTGGGGTCGTACGTCTCGCCGTACATCTGCATGATCTCCTGCGCCACGGGCCCCTCCGAATAGTACAGGCGCAGCGCTTCCAGCGGCAGCGGGAGCATGACGTTGATGAGTCCGTCGAGCTTGCCGAGGGCCTCGGTGGAGGCATTTTCCAGCACGTCGTTATAGTAGTAGCGGTAAATGATTTCAAAGTAATCCTGCTTTGCGCGCCATGCGTTCAGCAGCGGGAAGACGGTGGCGGCACCTTCTTCGCGTTCGCCGATCTGCGACAGCAGCCGATATACCTCGTCGACCGTTTCGGCCGAAAGGGCTTTTAGGTCGTCCATGGTCCAATCGGCGGGCACGGCGTTCTCGTCCAACAAATCGTACGCCTCCGTCGTCCAGTCCAGGATGTCGGCCACTCTGCCGAAGAAGGACGTTTCGGGAATGAGCGAGGCGAGGTCTGCGATCGTCAGGTCGATCTCCACCGTCTCGCCGCCCTCCGTCATGGGGTCGTAAATAAGGGAATCGGCGCACTTTTCCGCGATCGTCTGATGGGTGAGCAAAGCGGTCAGGGTCTGCAGCGTCTGCATATCCGCGTCCGCATCGTCTTTCAGCTTTGCGGCGCCTGCCTGCGCGGCAGCATAGGTTTGGCAGGCGAACGCAAGCTCGCCCGTCTCGCTTACGGTAAAGACGTCGGCAAAGGCCGCTTCCACGGTCTGCATCCACTCGTTGTAGGCGCACACGACGGCAAGGCGCGCCACGGCGTTCAGCTCTTCCTGCGAAATATAGCTTGCCTTTTCGTCCGAAAAACCCAGGTACATGGTAAGCATGTTTCGGGCAAGCGCCGTAAGCGTCTCGTCCGCGTCGGCGGGGTACGCCATGCCGGGATCTTCCGCCGTAGGATAGCGGTAGCAGTTCCAGTCCAGTGCGTCCAGCTGTTTGGCGGCGTCTTTGAACTGCGAAACGTCGCTGTAAGTGACGGTGACGTCAAAACTGCCCATCTGACGGCCGCGATAGTATACCGTGATCGTCTGCGTCTCCTCCGGGTTCTGCGCGGTGACATCCTGCGGACGGAATCCCTCCGTCTCCAGGTCCGTCAGGCTGACGTAGCGCGTCGTGCTCCCGTCCGGGCTCTGCAGACGCAGCGATGCACCCATAAGATCCAGCTCGCTTTCGTGGCTGCCGTAGGCGGTGGCGATCGGTTTGCGGAAGGTGACGGTGGGGGAGACGACCGAAACATCAAACGTCCCCTCGTAATGTACGCCGCCCTCTTCGCATGCGGCGGTTACGGTGAGCGTTTCGGCGGGCTCGCTGGAATCGAAGCCGGTCACGGTGAGGTCGTCGGCGGTGACGGTAAAGGTCGTCCCGTCGTTGCGCGTCACGTTTAGGCGCGGCTGCGCGTCGGCAAAGGTCTCGTCCAAAAAGTAGACGTATTTTTGCGCCGCCTGAAAACGGGGAACGACCGTAACGGTAAATTCCGTCGTCTTTCCGCCGTATGTAACGGTGAGCGTCTGGTCGCCCGGGCGGTCCTTGTCATATCCGCTTACGGTAACGCCTTCCGAGTCGAGCGGGATGGTCGTTCCGTCTACGGTAAGCAGCATTTTGGAAAGATCCGGCTCGGTGCCAAGCACAAATTTTGTTTGCGGCAGGTTGTTGCGGTCGACGGAAATGCTTTCGACCTTGTTGCAGCCGACAAACGCCATCAGCGCGCCGATCAGCAGCAACAGGACGGTGATCCCTGCAAGCAATCGTTTTTTCATGGTTTTCTCCTGTATAAAGTTACTTTTCGGTCGCGGCATGTGCCGCGAAGGTCACATGGTAAGGATAAAGCGGTGCGCATCAAGACGCAGGTTCCCATACGGCGTACAGCGTGGCGCCGGGGGGAAGCGAACCCAGTTCGTCCATGGTATATTGCGCCGCGCCGTCTGCCTCTGCAGCCCAGCCGAGGAAAGCATAGCCCTCGCGCACGGGCGCCGACGGTGCGGCAGCGATCGTAAAATTCTCAACGCTCGTTCGGGTCAGTTCGAACGATACCACATAGCCGTCGGGGGATATGTCGCATCCCCAAACAACGGGTCGGTAAGAAGAGTTCCAACGGGCGTTCCAACCGTCGCCCTGCGCGCCCTCCGCATATACGGTAAGCGCGTTGCACCCGTAAAAGGCATGCGCGCCGATGTTTGTAACGCCCTCGTAGAGAAGAACGCTCTCCAATGCCGCACAGTTGCGGAAGGCCTGCGTTCCGATGGATACGAGCGAACGGGGCAGGGTTATATCTGTCAGCGCCGCACAGCCGAAAAACGCATAGTCGCCGATGCGTTCGGCGCCGCCGAGCGTCACCTCCGTCAGCGCCGCGCACCGATAAAAGGCATAGTCTCCGAGATCGGTCAGGGCGTCGGGCAGACGCACGGCGGTCAGTGCTTTACAGCCGTAAAAGGCGCGCTCGCCGATCTTTGCAACGCTGTTTCCGATCAGGACGTCGGTCAGCTGTTCGCAGCGGTAAAAGGCGCGTTCGCCGATCTCGATAACGCCGTCGCCGACGATCGCGCTCTTCAGCGAGCCCATGTTGGCAAACGCGTAATTGCCGATCTTTGTTACGCCGCTGCCGATGACCAGCGAATCGATGCCGCGCATCGACTGCGCGTCTTCCCCGTTGCCGTCCGTAAATCCGCAGCCGTAAAAGGCATAGTCGCCGATCTCGGTCACACTGTCGGGGATGTGCAGCTCGTCGTATTCGCCGTCGGAGGCGGGGGAACCGAGGGCGCATTTGTAAAACGCGCTGCGCCCGATGCGCTTCAGCGTCTGCGGCAATCCCGCCACCCGCTGCGCCGAACCGGTCTCCTCGTCGAAGGCGCGCGTGTACAGCGCGGCCAGATTGTCGCAGTGGTAAAAGGTGTAATCTTCGATCGCGCTCAGGCGGGAGGGCAGGGTCACGTCGGTCAGATTCCCGCATTCGTAAAAGGCGCTGCGCCCGATGTAAGCTACGCTTTCGGGAATGGCGGCCTCGGTAATAAAATTGCAGTTATACAGCGCGTAGTCGGCAATGCCCGCCGTATCGTCCGCAAAAGAGACGGGGCCGTAGCTGTCGTTGTCGCGGCACTCCACCAGCCAATTGCCCGCATATACCTCGCGCGAGGAGGCGTTCCACAGCCCCGATCGGCGAAAGGCGTGCATGCCGATATGCGAAACCGATTCCGGGATCTCCACGTCGGTAAGCGCCGTGCAGCCGTAAAAGGCCTCGTCGCCGATCGAAGTCAGCGCACTTTCGCCAAGCGTGGCGGAACTTTCGTCCAGCGCACCGAGGATCACGGCCGTAAGGCCGGTGCAGTTGTAGAAGGCCTCGTCGCCGATCGTCTGTACGCCGCCGCCCAATACCACGTTCGTCAGCGTTTTGCTGCCGGAGAACGCACCCTCGCCGATGTATTTCAGCGATGCGGGCAGGTCGAGGCGGACGTCAAAGGTATCGTAACCTGCAAACGCCTCGTCGGCGAGCCCGATCGTGTCGTCGCGCAGCGTAAAGGACGCCGTTGCGCTGCCCGTCCCCAAAAACCAGTGTCCTATGTAAGTGGGGCCGTTGTTGTTCCACAGGGCCGTCTGATGAAAGGCCTGCCGCGCAATTTTTTGCACGCCGCTGCCGAGCGTAACGCTGTTCAGCTGCGTGCAGCCGTAAAAGGCCTGCACGCCGATCGATGTTACCGCGTCCGAAAGAGTAACGGAGGCAAGCTTTGTGCATTCCGCAAAGGCGTAGTCGCCCACCGAGACGATGTTTCCGCCGATCGCAATTTCGGTGAGCGCCGTACAGCGGCGGAAAGTATCGGTGCCGATGGTCGAAATGCCGCCGCCCAGCGAAATGCGCTCCAGCGACGAGCAGGCCGAAAATGCGCCGCTGCCAAGCGTGTGTACGTTGTCGGGTACAACTGCCTCCCGCAGGGCGGAACAGCCGTTGAATGCGCTGTCGCCGATCGTGGTCAGCCGACTGCCGAAGGTGACGGCCGGCAGTTTGCGGCAGTATTCAAAGGCCTGCGCGCCGATCTCGGCAAGACTTTCCGGCAGGGTAAGCGGCTCGTCCAGGCCGGTGCAGAGCTGAAAGGCTTCTTCTCCGATCGAAATAAGTCTTTCGGAAAAGCCGATCTTCTCCAATCCCGAGCAGTTTGCAAAGGCCTGCGCGCCGATCTCGGTAATGTTTGCGCCCAGCGTTACGGCGGTGATGTTGCTCACGTTTTGGAACGCGCCGTCGCCGATGCGCGTCACGGGCAGTCCGCGGTAGGTATCCGGCACCGCGATCGCGCCCTGCGCCTCGCCGGCGCCGGATACCTCGAAGGCGGTGTTGCTTTCGATCAGACGGAAACTGAGCCCCGTTTCGTGTTCGCGCGTAAAGGAAACGGCGGCCGACCATGCCGAGTCGGCGTAGGCTTTGTTGGCGCCGCCTGCGATCGCTCTTACACGCAAGGTGTATACGCCCTCAGAAAGGGGCAGACGTTCCAGCGAATAGGAATTGTTTCCGGTATCCGCCTCCTGCGTTTGGCCGTTTCCCTCGATGCGCACGGTGTAATAGGCGGCCGCGCTTACGGGGTTCCACGAGAGGGTAAGGCTTAATTGGTCTACGTTTACGCCGGTGGGGGTGGGCAGCCGCGTGCCGCAGGCGGTCAGGCAGGGCAGCAACGCACACAGCAGTACGGTAAGGATGGTGTAAAAAAACGCTTTGCTTCGTTTACGTTGCATGGCGGTCGGCTCCTTGCGGGTTTGTCCGGTTGAGTTCTCTTATCGCTTTTTTATCCCGTATGATCTCGTGCGGCCACTTGAATTTGAATTTTCGCACTGCAATATCCAGCAGGATGCATACGATCGTAACGATCAGGAAGGCAAGATCGGGGTCGAACTCCTTTTGCAGCGTCTCTTCAAAGGTCGCAAAAATTTCAAGGGGATCTTCCACGACGGCGCCGCCGCCGCTTTCTGCCAGCGCGGCAAGGAATGCCTCTCCCGAACCCTCTTCGCGGATGGCGTCGTATTCTTCGGAGTATGAAAAGGCCTGCGAGATCGAAATATCCGAGAGCACGATGCCCTCCGCATCGATCTTTTCGATCAAGATCCGGTATACGCCCGTGCACATGATGGAAAAATCAAATCCCACATTGTTGCCCACGGGTACGACGGGCACGTTGCCCGTATAGTAGCTTGCCGCCTGATCGGAGAGCGGGGTAACGGTGACGCGCACGCTTTCGCCTTCGCCGCAGTCGGCAAACACGTTCAGGCGGGTGGAGTAGTTATCGGTGATCCGTTCCCATACAAAGTCCATGCGGTCGGCCTCGGGCGGCTGCAAGGGGGCAAGGCTCTCGGCGATGTTTTTTATAAGCTGTCTGCCCACGCCGTCGTAGATAAGATCGGCCGACCAATATCCGCTTAGATCGCACATAAAGCTGCCCACGTTGCCCGCGCCGAACGGCCACGCGGCATAGATCGGGATATATTCGTATTGAAGCGGCACGACCACCGCGTCGTCGTCCTTTACGCGGGTCCCGTAATAGCCGTGCAGGGCGGGCAGGGGCGCAGAGGCGTCGATCCCCGCAAAGATAGAGGTGTGGTCGCCGACGGAGGGAGAGAAATCGATGTTTTCCTGCAATTCGGCAAGCGTTACGGCGGCAAGGTCCTTCTGCATAAGGGTCCCTACGGTGGAAATCTCTTTCAGCGCCACGTTGTAATGGTTGCCGTGACCGCGCGCTGCCGTCTCCTGCATTTGCGTGTAGCCGCTGCCCGTCTCGCTCATGCCAAGCGTTATAACGGACATCGTAATGCCGCGCTCGTAGTTCCAGTCGATATATTTCCCATAGGCATTTTCGTCGTTTTCGGACGTTTCGTTCAGGTGGTCGAAGGGGTTGCCGTCCGTCAGCAGGATGATGTGTTTCCGGTCGACGTCCAGCGATGCAAGCGCCCGTCCCGCGCGGTCGATGGCGCCTGAAAATACGGTGCCGCCGCTGCCGCTGCTCTCGTCTTCCTCTTCGCCCTCGCCCAAATGACTGATCGCGTCGCGGATGCGCTCCTTCTGCGAGACAGGGAGCACGGAAATTTCTTCGGTCGCAGAGGTGCTAAAGCTCATCACGCCGCAGTAGTCGCG
This sequence comes from uncultured Clostridia bacterium, assembly GCA_944354035.1. Classification (GTDB taxonomy): domain Bacteria; phylum Bacillota; class Clostridia; order Christensenellales; family Borkfalkiaceae; genus Gallimonas. The sequence continues at coordinate 8,801 of CALVPS010000007.1, forward strand.
GTCGTTCAGGGCATCCAGCGTCTCTTCGGCGCCGCTCTTGGCAGCCTCGAAGCGCCCGCTGCTCATCGAGCCGGAGCTGTCGATGACCAGCATCACGGCCACGGGCGGGCTGTAGTCGATCGCCTGCACGGGCAGCATCTCCTGCAGCAGGCTGCCCGCCAGATCTTCCCGGTTGTAGGCGTGCGGCTTGGGATTGCCGTCCGCACCGACGTCGTTTTGTCCGCCTACCGTCAGCATACTGCCGCCCAGATCGTACACGTATTCGTACAGTGCGCGGTCAAATTCTTCCGGCATGCCGGGTGCGTGCAGGTCGGCATCGGCAATGTTGACCAGAATGACCTGCTGGTAGTCGCAAAACGCCTTGGCGTTCTTCGGCAGCATGTCGATATCGCTGCGGATGTTCATGACGCGCACGCTGTAGTTCTCGGAAAGCAGGTCGGTCAGGGCGGTCGCCTCGCCGGGATTGTTTTCCAGGATCAGGATATCTTCGAACACGGAGACGTCCAGATAGGTCTGAAAGATGTTGTTCTGCGTCACAAAGTCGTTTGCGGACTGTATGCGGAAGAGCAGGTCGTGCATGCCGCCCGATTGGAACACATGGGGGAGGGTAAGCGTCTGCACGCCCTCCTGCAGGGTAAAGGATACGGGCTCGTCGTCAAAGCCCATATCGGAGAGGGTCACGGTGACGTTGGTAGGCTCTTCGATGTTGCTCTCTACGGTAAGGGTGAGTTCGGTCTGCTGCCCAAGCACAACCCGGTCGCGGGGCAGGACGGCGTCGATCAGCTGGATCTCGCCGTGCGCCTCGTCCGGAAAGGCGACGGTATCGATCTTGATCCCCCGGGCGGCGATCAGTTCCGCCGCCGCAAGCGCCGATTCGTCCGTTTCAAAGCCGTCCGAAAGCAGCACGATCTTCGCGGTCTTCGGATCGGTAAAGCGATCGGCCGCAAATTCCAGTGCCGCGGCAATGTTTGTGGCGCTCGTATCCGGCTCGGCCGCGCCGAGGTACTGCCGGTACACTTCGCGTGCGTCGTACGAGAGGGGTGCGGCGTATACGGGCTCCAGCCCGAACGTGACAATGCCCAGCTTATAATCTTCGCTACAGACGTTTACGATGCCCTCTAAATAGTCGTCGCGCGCTTCCCGCCGTTCGCTGCCGCTGTCCGAGGCGTCAACTACGATCAGCAGTTCGTTTTCGCGGTTGGGTACGGTATAGCGGAAAGAGATGCCGCACAGCATCGTCACGCACAGGGTGACGGCCAGCGTATGCAGCACGACGGAGATGACGCGGTTGCGCGTTCTGCGGAATTTTTTCGGAATGCGGAAAAAGGGGATCAGCGTGCACAGCAGCGCAGGGATCAGCAAAAACAGCAGCCACGGATTGGTAAAGTCGATGGAAAAATCAGTCATTCGCGTCTCCCTTTAAAGATTTTCGCGCGCGTGCAGGAACCATTCCACGATCAGCAGCGCCAGCGCCGCGGCGGCAAACCAAACGGCAAATTCGGTAACGCCCTCTTCCTTCGTCGCATCGGCGTACAGATAGGGCAGGCGGTCTTCCGTTTTAAAGATCGTGCTTTCTGCCGTGGGGATGTGTACAAAAAACTGTTCTACGATGGGCGTGCCCGCCATGCTCGTCTGCGTCACGGTGTAGTCGCCGGGCATTTCCGCCACGATCTCGGCGGGCAGGGTCCCGACGGGGATCGCTCCGCCCGGGCCGTCCAGCGTTACGTTTTCGCCCCGTGCATTCAGTGTGACCGTGTCGTTTACCTCGTACGCGTATGCCTCCAGCGTCGCCGGGATATAGTAACGGAACATGTTGTACATCAGGATGGTAAAGTTGGGCAGCATGCTGATGTCCGACTGCTCAAAGCTGAGCGCCAGCACCATAATTTTGGCATTCGCTTCGTTCTTGGCAAGCAGAACGGGCTCGCCGTTGCAGTACAGCAGCTCATCGTAGCTCTCGTCCCCGTACACGCGCCGGTATTGGTTGACAATGGAAAAGAGGGCGGGGTCTACGTATTGCGTAATGGCGTGCGGCTGCCCCATGGTCATGGTAAAGCTGCCGCCCGTATCCTGCAGATCGCCTACCTGTAGCCCGCTGTTCGCGGGGGCGGCGTCGGGATCCGCTAACAGCACAACGCCGTCGGTAGGGATGACTTCGGGCATTTTGTGCTCAAAGATATATAAGTCGAATCCCTCGGTCGCCGCGCGGTCGGGGGAGACGGAGGTGATCTCAAGGTTCCACCGCTCGCGCTCCGTCTCGCGCAGGGTACTGAGAATGGCGGGGAAAAAGTTTGCGTCGAGCGTGGTGCTTGCATACTGCACGCGGATGGTCTGTTTGGTGCCGCCGTACACGTTGAACACGTTGTCGCGCTGCAGGGAGTCGTCCTGGTCGATGTGTACGTACATTTCGCGGAAGGAGAGGATGGCCTCGCCCGTTCCCTCAAAGTCGGCTGCGGTAAACAGCAGGGTCTTTTCGGGGGAGAGGTCGGTAAAATTCTCCGTTTTTCGGGCAATGCGCGGCGCGGCGTTCGCGTCGCCGTTTACGCCGATCAGTTCGCAGGTGACCGTCATGCGCTGCGCGCGCCCGTAGCTGCCCGCGTCCACCGAAAAGGAGTAGGTGTTGTTTTCACTTAAAATAGGCGTAACGTCTAAAACGGCTGCGTTCCAGTCGTCGGCGCCGGAGACGTCGACGACGCGGAAAGAGCCGCGGTCAAGATATTCGGTTGCGGTGTACAGCGTAACTTCAGCCTGCGAATTGAGGGTCAAAATTTCCTGCGCAAGTTCGGCCGCGCCTGCAATGTCGGCAGAGCCGTAGCCGCATGCGCAGTCGTTCAACAGGGCCAGTTGACGCTCGATCTCTTCGGGGTCCTCCGCCGTCAGACGCGATATGGCAAAGTGCGCGCTGCTGTCGGCAACGATCACCGAAAATACGCCGTCTTCGTGCTCGAAGGCGTCTTCGGCCGATTCGCGCACATAGCGCAGCGCCCGCTCAAAGCGCGTTTCGTTTTCCGAGGCGACCATCATGGAGGCAGAAGCGTCGATAATGGCCACTTTTTCATGCTCGGAGGTGTCGGAGGCAAACGCAAGGGCGGGCCGCGCCAGCATCAGGGAGAGGCACGCCAAAAGCAGCAGCTGGCAGATAAGGATAAAAATGTTGCGCAGTCTGCTGACGGGCAGGCGATTTTTTTTGTACTTTAAACTCAGCTTCCACACAAAGGTGCTGGAAACGAGTTTTTGTTGATAGTTGGGGCGCAGGAGATAGATCAGCAGCAATACTGCAAGCGAAATAAGTCCCAACAGCCCCAAAGGCAGTAATAACGTCATTCCAATATCCCGGTTTTCAGCAGTTCGCTGAAAAGAACTCTTTCGATCGGCTGATCGCTGCACACCGAAACAAAGCCCGCCCCGCGCGAAGCGCAGAATGCGGTGATGTCCGCAATGTAGTCGCGCAGTGCCTCTTCGTAGGCCTGCTGCATGCCGCGCGTAATTTTTAACCGCAGGTTGCGCTCGTCCAGCGCGTCCGACGATTCGCTGTCAAGCAGGTTTACGCGGCCGGAGTAGGAGGGGTCGCGCTCTTCCGGCGAGAGGACCTGTACCAACAGCACCTGCCGTTTTTTAAAGCAGAGGTAATCGACCGCCTTTTTCCAGTTGCTCTCCGTAAAAAAATCCGAAACGATCACGCTCAGACCGTTCCCCTGCGAGACGGGGCAGCCGAGAACGGCCTGTTCCAAATCGGCGTCTTCGCCGAATTCGATGGTTTCGAATTGGCTTACGGCGCCGAAAAAGGCGTTTTTCCCCACGATAAGTCCGTACGGATCGACGGAACTGCCGCCGCGGATCATGCGGAAGGTAAGCTTGTCCATGTTGTGGACCGATAAAAACCCAAGCGCCGCGGCAAAGGCCAGGGCATAGGCCGCTTTGGCGGGATCGGTCTTTCCCATCGAGGCGGAACAGTCTAAAAAGATCTGCGTGTGCATCTGCCGCTCGTCCGTAAACAGCTTTAAAAAGAACTTTTCAAAGCGGCTGTACAAGTTCCAGTCGATACGGCGGATGTCGTCGCCCAGCATATATTCGCGGTAATCGGCAAATTCCACCGTCTGGCCGTAAGTATTCACCAGGTGTTTTCCGCCGAAAAATCCCGTAAGGTCGCTCCGCAAATTCAGCGCGCAGGTCTCTAAACGACTGAAAAAATCATCGTTTAAGTACGCAACCTTCATTATTTTTTACCGAACCCGCGTTTCTTTTTTTCCGCGGGCGCCGCCGCAACGTCGGCGAGCAGGGCGTCGTCGCGCTCCAAACCCGTCTTTTTGCCGATCTCCGCAAGGATCATGGCGATCACTTTGTCGGGCGTTACGCGTTCGGCGATCGCCTCGAAGTTCATCTTCATACGGTGGCGCAGTACGGGGAAGGCGAGTTCGTTGATATCGGTGTACGATACGTTGTAGCGCCCCTTCATAAGCGCCTTTACCTTTGCCGCGGAGATCAGCGACTGGCCCGCGCGCGGACTGGCGCCCAAACGCACGTACTTTTTGGCGGCCTCGCTGGCGCACTCGCTGTCGGGGTGGGTGGCAGAGCACAGCATCATGGCGTAGCGCATAACGTCTTCCGCAACGGGGATCTGATTGGCCGTTGCGCGCATGGCCAGCAGCTCCTCGCCGCTGCATGCGGGTTCGGCCACTTCCGCCATGGTCTTTTGCGTCATGTCGACGATAGACATCAGCTCTTCAAGCGAGGGGTTTGGAACGATAAGCTTAAACATAAAGCGGTCCATCTGCGCCTCGGGCAGCGGATAGGTGCCGTCCTGCTCTACGGGGTTTTGCGTGGCAAGCACAAAAAACGGCTCGCACATCTTTCTGGAGACGCCCATTACCGTTACCGTGTGCTCCTGCATGGCCTCCAGCAGCGCCGACTGCGTTTTGGGCGTGGCGCGGTTGATCTCGTCGGCAAGAATGATGTTGCTGAAGATGGGCCCGGGCTGAAAGCTGAACGTGGAGTTGCCTGCGTCGTCCTTTACAATGATATTGGTGCCCGTAACGTCTGCGGGCATAAGGTCGGGCGTAAACTGGATGCGCGAAAAGGGGAGGTCGAACACCCTTCCCAGCGTACGCACGAGGCGGGTCTTTCCCACGCCCGGAACGCCCTCCAAAAGGACGTTTCCGCCGGCGATCATGGCGATGACCGTGCCTTCCACAACGTCGCTTTGGCCGATCACGTCGCGCCGGATCTGGTTAAAAATATTTTCGCATTGTCTGCTGAACTGCTGAATGTTTTCCTCTGTGATCATGTTGTCCGTCGTTCCTTAAAATATTTTTTATAAAGTGCTTACAGGCTTCCGAAGTAGCGTTCGATAAACTCGATAAGCTCGGGCGGGAGCTCGCTGCCGCTTTCGATCAGTTCCATGGCCATGTTGTAGTAGTTGTCGAATACGTCGCGGTAGTCCGTTTCGCCGTCGATGATCATGTTGCTGTTCGACCAGCCGCCGCCGGCGCCATCGCCCTGACCGTCGCCCTGGCCTTCGCCTTCCTGCCCGCCCGAGCCCTGGCCGCTGCCTTCGCCCGTAGCGCCGTCGCCGTCGCCTTCGCCGCCGTCGCCGGCGTCTCCTTCCGCGCCCGCGCCTTCGTTTTCGTCGGGGTCGGGTGCGTCCTTGTCGTAATCGCCTTCCTGCTCTTTGTCGATGGCGTCGCCCGCGCCCTCGCCGTCGCCTTCCTCGCCGATCTCCTCAAAAATGGCGGTTATCGTAAGGTCGGCCGTTACGGCGCGGTCGGTCCGCTGCGTCGACTTGCTGCCGTCGCTCCAGCGCACAAAGATCCAGCCGTCTTCCGCGACCGCCACAACGGGGGTGGCGTCCTGGCCGGGCAGCAGTATCTGATCGGCTTCGCCCTGTATTTCGCCGCCTTCCTCCACCCAATAGCTTACGGCTACAAATTGTTCGCGCTCCGGCGTGAGGATGCCGGGGGAGGGGAGAACGCCCGCCTGGGCCAAACCGGCCACCGTGGTCATGCCCACGGCGGCAAACAGCGAAATGCCCAGCGCGGCGGCGGCGCCCTTTTTTAAGGCAAATACGGGAAAGGCGCGCTCGATCTGCGCTTTTTTGACGGAGCGGATGGCCCGGTCGGCGTCGCTGCGCTGCAGTCCGGCGATGGCGGAGGCGTTTCCGCGCAGCTCCATCATGGTGACGGTGCGTTCTTCCAGCCCCATGCGGTCGATCTGCCGCACCACGTCGTGCTCGGTGGGGCGGAATTTAAGGGCATACAGCAGAACGCCCGTAAGCGCCGCCGCGCCGATCCCGGCGCCGACGGCGATCCATACGCCGTTTATACCCAAAATAAAGCAGAGCAGCGCGGCCAAAAAGGCGACGCCCGCGCCTGCGATCAGCCCGAAGCACAGCGAAGTGACGACCGCCGTGCGCGTCATGCGCCTGCGGTAGGCCGTTAAAAAGTCAAAGTTCGGCGCGTTGTCTGCGGCCGGCGTCCCGGGAGAAGGGGGGGCGGCCGTCTGCGCGCTATGGTCGTATTTGGTATCTTTTTTCATATCGTGTCTCGTGTGGCGCCGCCTGCGGCGGAAGGTATTCCGCCGCAGATGCAGCGCGCGTTTTGTATTTTGTCGTGGCCCTGCATGCCGCGGCATGCCTGCGGCGTGTGCCGAGCGTTACGCCTGCCGATATACAATGGTGCCTGCAGAGCAGCCGCGCGCCCACTGTGCGTCCCAGCCTTCGGGAAGCTGACCTTCGGCGAACGGAACATAGATGTGCTGCGTGCTGTAACTGCCCCAATAGGCGAACGCGTCGTACCCGACCGTGGTGACGGAAGCGGGGATGGTGATCTCGGCAAGCCTGTCGCACATATAAAAGGCACGTTGGCCGATCGATTCGAGGGTGGAGGGGAGCGTAAGATTCGTCAGCGCCGAACAATTGTTGAACGCGTAGTTGCCGATCGATGTGATCCCTTCCGCCAGAGTGACGCCGGTAAGGCTGCTGAAGTTGTTGAATACATAGTCACCGATGACGGATCTTCCGGGAAGTTCCACTTCGGTGAGGCCGTTTGCGCCTTCAAAGACGCTGTCGTAGGTACTGGTCAGCGTCAGGGGGCTGTCGCCGCCCTCTTCGTAAGTGACTTTTTGAACGGCTTTTCCGTCGAACGATCCGTCGGCTTTAAGCGAAGTGACCTCCTTCGGAATGGTGTAGGTCGTCATTGCGTTCGGGATATACAAAAGGTTCCACGCCGTATCGTAGACCGCCCCGAACGACGAACGGTAAGCGGTGCTGCCTTCTTCCACATGGACTTCGGTCAGCGCGTAATTATCAAGCGTGTAGGGATCGAGGTCGGAAACTTCCTTTGCAAGCGTGAGCACGGTTGCCGAAGACGGAACGAAGACGAGGTTCCATTCGCTGTCGTATAGCACGTTGTGCGCTGCGCGGTACGCGGGGTTGCCCTCTTCTACGGTAATTTCGGTAAGCTGCAGGTTGCCCGACAGGATATCGAGGAAGGAATCGGAGACGAGCGTTGCCGGCACCGTAAAGCTCGTTACGGTGACCGCCATCATCAGGATCTCCGTTTTTTCCGCGTTGAACAGGACGCCGTTGTCCAGTGCAAACGCCGTGTTGCCCTCGGCCAGCGCGATCTCTTCGATGCCGCCGCAGCCGTTAAAGGCGCTTGCGGCGATCGTCGCGAGCGACGCGGGAAGGGAAATTTCCACCAGGGCGCCGCAGTTATAGAAGGCGTTTTCGCCGATCTCGGTAAACCCTTCGGGAAGGGTGAGGGTGGTAAGCCCCGTGCCGTCAAACGCGCGGCTGCCGATCGTGCCGCCGTTTGCGCCCAGCGTGAGCGACGTAAGGTTGGCGCAGTGGTAGAAGGCGTACGCTCCGATCGACGTGTTGTCGGGCAGGGTCACCGATTCAAGTTCGGCAAGGCCCACAAACACGCCGTATCCCATCATGCCGCTCTGAAGGGTGAGCCTCTGAACGCGGCCCGTTTCAAAGCCGATGGTCCGGATCGCCTTTCCGCTGAACAGCGATTCGCCGTTCTCGTCCTGCACCGCAAGCGCCGTCACCTCTTTGGGAATGGTGAACTCCGTCATGGCGGCGGGCACCAGCAGCAAATTCCACTGCATGTCGTACAGCGCGCCGTGCGCCGCCCGATATGCGGGGTTGCCGTCTTCTACGCCGATCGAAACCAGCGAAAGATTGCCCGCCAGCAGCGAAAGGATAGAGGAGGATGTCATGGCGGCGGGAATGGTGAACTGCGTCAGCGTGGCGGGCATAAGCACCACTTCCGTCTCCTCGGCGTTGTAGAGCACGCCGTTGTTCAGCGAGAACGCGCGGTTTGCCGCGTCAAGCTGAATGGAGTTCAGGCTGCTGCACCCCGTAAACGCAGACTGCGAAATAGAGGTGACCGAAGCGGGGATCTGAATGCTTCCGAGCAAGCTGCAGTTCTGGAAGACGCTGTCGGGAATGGCGTTGATGCCCGTGCCCAGCCGTACGCTCGTAAGCTGCGCGCAGTTGCTGAACGCATATCCGCCGAGTTGCGTCACCGTTCTGGGGATCTCGATCTCTTTAAGGGCGGTGTAAGCAAAGGCCGAGGGACCGATCGTCGTAACGGACGAAGGAATGGTAAAGCTCTCCAGCCCCGAGCCCTCGAAGGCGGAATCGCCGATCGTAAGGCAGCGGCTGCCTTCGGCAAACGTCACGCTCTTCAGGTTGGTAAGCCCTTCAAACAGGCCGCGGCTGCTGCTGTTTTCGGGGTCCGCCCCCGTGATCGCGGTAAGGCTTGCGGGAAGTTCTATCCCCTCCAGGCTGTCGCAGCCCACAAAGGTATCGGCGGGCAGCGTCTCCAGCTGCGCGTTGGCCGCAAAGTAAACGTCGGTCAGTCGATCGCAGTTATAAAAGGTTTGTGCGCCGATCGTCCGCAGGGTAGAGGGGAGTTCTGCCGATACGAGCGAAGAGCAGCCGTAGAAGGTGCCGCTTCCCATCGTCGTAAGCCCCTCGGGCAGCACCACGCTCTGCAGCGAGGTACAGCTCATAAACAGGTTGTCGCCGATGGTGCGCAGCCCTGCGGGCAGCACAATGCTTACAAGGTCGGTGCCGCGGAAGGCGTCGTTGCCCAGCGAGGTGAGCAGACCGTTGTTGCCGAAGGTGATCTCGGTCAGGGCAGCGTCGGCAAACGCCTCGTCGCCGACGGCGCTCGTGCGCGCGGGCAGCGCGATCGTGTCAACGGCCGTGTTGCCGAAGGCGGCGTCGCCGATGACCAGCGGGGCGCCGTCGCCCGCAGGAAAGGTGACCGTGCTCAGCTGCGTGCAGTTGTTGAACGCGTTGGTATTGATGTACGATACGGAGGCGGGGATCGTGACCGACGTCAGATATCCGTTGCCGGCAAAGGCCTGCGCGGCAATTTCCGTCGTGCCCTCGGGGATCGCATAGCTTGCGTCGCTGCGCGTGGGCAGATAGTACAGCAGGGTGGCGCCGTCTTTGCTGAACAGCACGCCGTCGATCGAGGTAAACAGATCGTTTTGCTCGCTTACGGTCAGATCCTGCAGGTTTTCGCAGCCCAGCATGGAGATGTCGAACGAGGCGAGCGAAGCGGGCAGCTGCAATGCGGTCAACGCAGTGCAGTTCAGGAAGGCGTCGTTTCCGATCGCGGAGACGCCGTCCGGCAGCGCGATCGCGGTAAGTGCGCGGCAGCCGCTGAAGGCGTTCGCGCCGATCGCAACGCAGGCGCTTCCGTCGGCAAACTGTACTTCGGTAAGCAGACGGCAGCCGTTAAAGGCATTTTCGCCGACGCGCTTTGCGCGCGCGTCCACCGTTACCGTATCCTCTTTTGCGGGCGGGCAGTACACAAGTTCGCCGAAATCGTGCGTGTACAGCATGCCGTCGGCGGAGGCATACAGCGCGTTGCCTTCGGTAACGGCGATCGAGGCAAGCCCGTGCCATCCGTCTTCTTCGTTGCCCGAAAGGGTGGGGAACACGCCGGTGCCGTTTGCAAGGGCGGCAATATAGGTGCTGCCCGCAACAAAGTCGCCCAGGCGGCGAGGAAGGGTAAGTTGCGTCAGGTTATTGCAGTACACAAAGGCGTTTTCACCAATGGTAAGCGTGCCCTCGTCACTGTCGGTCTCCGCAAACACGACCGAGGAGATCGCGCTGCCGTAGAATGCCTCGTTGCCGATGGCGATCACATCGGTATTGCGCACGCTTGCGGGAATGACGATGCCCGTAAGCGAGGTGGTGTAACGGAAGGCGTTTGCGCCGATGGTGGTAAGGCGGCTTGCGGTAAAGTTTCCTTCCGCATACTGATCGCCGAAGGTCACTTCGGAAAGCTGTTCGTAGTCGCTGTCGCTATAGCCGTCGTTGTACAGGGCGTAGTCGCACAACGTCGTAAGTCTGCCGGGGAAGTGGAGCTGCGTAATACCGCTCTTGGCGATGACGTAGCCGACTTTGGTGCCGCCGTCCTCCTCTTCATACTGCGTGCCGAACGAAAGGGGAGCGTCGCCCTCTTCAAAGGTGAGCGAGGTAAGACGCGTGCAATAGTAAAAAGCGTATGCGCCGATCGATTCGACCGAAGCGGGAACGCAGAACGAAGAAAGGTAGCTTCTGCTGAATGCGTATGCGCCGATGGTTTTCAGCGCGGACCCCGATTCGAACGAGACGCTCGAAATATAGTTAGTAGGGAAGGAATCGCCCGATCCTTCGAATGCGTGATCGCCGATGGAAGTCACCGTGGCGGGAACGGTAAGCGCTACGCCGCTGCCGGTGCGATAGAACGCATAGTCGCCGACCGTCGTCGTGCCGCCCAGGTCGATCGTCGTCGTGCAAGGGTCGTCGTAATAATCGACGATCTCTGCAAAAGCGTACGCGCCGATCGCAACGGGGCGGTCGGGAAGGACCAGTGCGGTCAGTTCGGTGCTGTAAAAGGCATAGTCGCCGATCGTAAGGGGGGCGCTGCCTGTTCCGGTAAAGGTGACGGATCCAAGGCCGGTATTATAGAAAGCCCTTTCGCCGATCGCAGTGACCGAGTCGGGGATCGTAACGCTGTCGATGGAGTAACTGCCGTAGAATGCGTTCGCGGCGATCGCTTTTACGCCGTCGGGAACGGCGAACTCGGAGTCGTACGACTGATAGCGCAGCAGCGTTTCCTTGTTGCCCTCGTCGTCAAGGATGTACAGGGCGTTGTCGTCTGCCTGAAGCGTGGGGTGGCCTTCTGCGGGAAGGATGGTTTCTACGTCGAGGCCGTTCATAAAGTCGGGCGAAAGGACGACGTTTGCGGGGATGCGCAGGGTGTAGATCGTGCAGCCGGAGAATACGCCGTTGCCCAGCTCCAATGCGTTGCTCCCGCCTTCAATGGTCACGCTGATCGACCAGCCATCGTCCATGCCGCAGTTCGCAAACGCCTCGTCGCCGACAAACGTCATGCTGCCGGGGATGGTGATTTCGGCAAGATAACCGCAATCTTTAAAGGCGCCTTCGCCCAGCTCGGAAACCCGGCTGCCCTCTTCAAAGGCAAGCTCGGTAAGGTCGTTGCAGTCGTAAAACGCGTATTCTTCCACCGTCAGATCGGTCAGCGCGCCGCCCGAGAAAGTGAGCGACCCGATCTCCGTGCCCGCGAACGCAAAGGCCCCGATGCGCGTGATGCGCGCGGTGATCTCCAGACTGCCGCCTATCGTGCAGCCCAAAAAGGCGCCATCGGCGATCTCACTCACGGTGGCGGGAAGGGCGTAGCCGGTTACGCTTCTGCCCGCGGGGAAGTATACAAGGGTACGGCCGCCGTTGGTCAGCAGCGCGCCCTCGTGCGAAGTGTACACGGCCGCGGGGTTGGCGGCAACGGTGATATCGGTCAGAGCGTCGCAGCCCGCAAAGGCGTCGGGTGCATCCTCGGTCACGTCATCCGCCGACGTGAAGTTCATGCTGCGCAGCGCGTACTTCTGCAAAGAGATCTCCTGCAGTCGTGCGGGCAGCGTAACGGCGGTAAGCGCCTCACAGTTTGCAAACGCGCGCTCGCCGATGGTCAGGCCGGGCGCGATCGCACCCGCGTTTTCAAATACGACGGAGGAAAGCTGCGTGCAGTCGGCAAAGGCCTCTGCCTCGATGGTGACAACGCTTGCGGGGATAACGATCTTATCGATCATACTGCCCGCAAAGGCGGCGCGGGGGATGATATCCACCCCGTCGGGAATGCGGTACGAACCCGTTTTGGCGGCGGGCATATGTACGGGGCGCAGCGCGTGGGGGGCATCGGCGTCGCCGCCGTCGAACAGAACGCCGTCCTGCGAGGCGTAGCGGGGCCTGGACGCGCCCGCGCCGTATACGTTGACCGCGCGCAGCGACGTGCATCCGCTGAAGGCGGTGGCGGTCGCAATGCTCTCGATCGTGTCGGGAAGGTTGATCTCTTCCAGGGCCGTGCAGTTTGCAAAGGCGCTGCCGGCGATCTGCGTCACTTTTTGCCCGTTGTATTCCGCGGGAATGGTGACGGAGGTGACAAGATTGATACGGTCTCCCGCGCTTACGGCATAGCCGTCGCCGATGGCGGTGTATTGCAGCACGGCGTCCACCCAGAAAGCATAGAGGGTAACGCCGTCTTCGGCAATGTCCCAGGGAGCAAGCGAATTGCCGTAAGCGTCGGTATAGGCGACGCCCGCGCCATACGGCGCGCTGTACCAGCCTCCGAAGGCGCGCGTCGGGTCGGACGACTGCGGCACGTCTAAAGTATAGTCTTTGCCGTAGTATACGGTGCCCGTCGTCAGTTCGTCGGCGCCGCTGTACTGCACGGTGTACGACTTGGGCGAGTAGTACGCATACAGGACGATCTCGCCGGAGCTCACAAAGAACGCGTCGTTATACAGCGCACCGCACGTTTCGGGCCCGTTGGGCGTGTTGTACCAGGCTACAAAGTCGTAGCCGTCTTTTGCGGTGGGGGCGGGCAGTTCCACGCGGTCGCCTACCGCCTTATACATGGTTTGTACGGCGCTGCCGCCGCGGCTGTCGAAGGTGACGGCGTGCGCGTAGACGGCCGTCTTCGCCCATTCCGAAATATATCCTTCGTTTATAAAACGTACTTCGATGATATTTTCGCCCGCCCGCGTCAGCGAGTTCAGCGCATAGCGGGTAAGTCCGTTTTCGACGGAAATGATGTCGGCGTCGTCGCCGTTCAGGCGGATCTCGTAGCGCTGCGCGCCCGCAACCGCCTTCCAGGAGATCACGCCTCCCTCGTACGTTACGACGGGGTCGAGCGCGTTGTAGCGGAAGGGGAACGGTTCACTCAAGGCCGACGCTCCGTTGGCGGTCGCCTTTATTTGCAGCGAATATTCCGCGCCGTCCGTCCAGGCGAACAGCTGCGAAAGATCGTACGAATTTTTACCCGCGTCGATCGGCGTTTCGCTGCCGTCGATCACAAGGGAGTACACGATCCCTTCCGCGCCGTTCCAGCTGAGCGTGGTGCCCGTCAGGCACAGCTCGTCGGGCAGGGCGGGGGTGTCCTTGCGATAGGAGATCTGCGCCGCCTCGGGCGAGTTGAATCCCTTGGCGGCGGGCGTTACCGATATGTCGTACACCGCCGCGGCAAAGGCGCTCAGCGAAAAGCTCGTGTCGAACGTGCTGTAGGTTGCGTTGCCGATCTGCACGACGTATTCCGTGGCGCCGGGAACGCTCTTCCAGGTGATCGCGTCGTCGGCCGCGGTCAGATCTTCCACGGGCGCAAGGCAGCGCTCGAATACAAATACCGACGAAGAGGGGGCATATCCTTCCGCTACTGCCTGAATGATAAAGCGGATGCCGCCGGGCTGCATGTCGCAGTTAGAGAAGTTATAATACAGCGAGGTGCCGTTATCGTAGGCTTCGTGCCGGTGGTCGGGGTTGCCGCAATCGATGGTGATAAGATACTTTTGCGCATGTTCCACCCCGCGGAACACCAGGGCGTTCGGCTCTTTGACTTCAATGCCCGAAACTCTTGCCAAGGCATTGTTTACATAGTAGCGCACGGTCGGCTCGGCTACCGCTGCGCCGCCGGCGTTGACGGCGGTCACCTCAACGCGGTATGTACCCGTTTCGGTCAGCGCAACGGCAAAGGTGGTGCTGGTCGTGCGCTGGTCGGTGCAGATCGGCGTGCCGTCGGGCGCGTCGATCGAAACGAGGTACGCGCTTGCGCCCACCGATTCCCAGCGGACGGCCTGCTGCGATACGCTTACGGCGGGCGAGGCAAATTCCGCGTCCGTCTCCTGCCATACGGCAAACAGGGTGGTGTCGGCGTCGAACACCGTTCCGTCCGTATCGTCGGTCGGCGCCTCAAAGCGGAACGAAAGGCGCTCGGGATCGTTTTCCATACTCACCCACCAGCCGACGAACCGCATCCCTTCGCGCGCGGCGGGCGTGGCGGGCGCATACAATTTTCCGCCGATCGTCTGTTGGGGAGCGATCGCCTCGTCGGCGTAGCCCGTATCGTATGAAACGGTGTACTCCGTGCGGCCGGGCTGCACTGCGGCCCAGCGTGCATACACTGTGGCGTTGGCGCTTACGGGCGTATCGAACAGGTAGGGGGCGGTGTATTCCGCGTCCGCGTACCAGCCCAAAAAGGCGTGACCTGCCAGCGTGGGATCGGCCGGCTTTTGCGCGGTTTTTCCGTTGAGCACCGAGGCTGCCGCAACGTCGCTGCCGCCGAGCGTATCGAATGTTACGGTGTAATACAGCTTTTTCAAAAAGGTAAGCTGCGCATTGTTATAAGTAAGCGTGATCGTGTCGTTTGTAAAGACGGCGGTCCGTACGCCGTCCGCTCCCGAAGAGAGCGTCAGCGTTTCGCCGTTCAGCGTATAGGTCCCGCTTTCAAGGGTATCGTCCGCAACCAGTGTATACCGAAGGCCCTCTCCCAGCGTGATCAGGTATTCCCGGTCGCGGTCGGCGTCGTCATAGTAGTAAACGCCCGCCTCGTCGCCGGATTGTGCGGTCGGCGTATCGTCGCATGCCGAAAGAACTGCCGCCGCAACGGCGCAGCAGATCATGGCAAGGACCGCAAACAAGATGCCGATTTTTTTGCCTGACTTTGCTTTTGTCATATTCCGCTCCTTTGTCATGTGTACCGAAAACGCATTTCGCGCCGCAGTGGTGCCGCGGACGGAGGGTTTTTGGAACACTTCTATCAGTCCGCATTATAATATCACGTTTTCGCAGGTCTGTCAAAAAAATCACGCCTCTTTTTTACTATATATATAAATTGTCACATGTTTTACACATAAATATTGTTAGAAGCATAAACCATACTTATAAAATCAATAAGAAAATATAATAATGTGCGCGGCGGAAAGGCGAGCCGAACATATGGCGGACAAAAAAGAAAACCCCGCCGGCATTTTGCGGGCGTAAGGCCCTCCGAGAAACCGGATAAAGTTTATGAAATGCAGGGGCGTTTGCCGATAAAATACGGATCGGATAAAGCCGATCTGTAACCTGACCCGCAAAGCGGGACACCCTTTTGGGATCATTGTTGTAAACGATTTCCGAAAAATGTTCATGCTTTGTAAATAAAAACCGGTCAACGATACCATGAATCGGTGCGAGGAAGCACCGAAGGGCAAGATCACACGATTCATTTTTACCCCCAAAGGGGGGGAGTGGCAACATTCCCCCGGATGAATTTCAAGCGCCGATATTGACAGCCTGCGGAAGGTGCGCTACAATAAAGGCGCTTTTCTTATGGAGAAAGCAGAGGTTCCGGGAAGGCGAATCCCCGCGCTCGATCGCAAGAAAAATCTGCGAGATCATAAAGAGGGTATTGAAACAATGACGAGAGAAGAGTTTATCAACTTGGCAAAGAGTTGGGGCTACGGATACGGCGACGAGGAGATTGCCGATATTTTAAGCCAGTTAAGCGATGAGGAGCTTTTCCCGGGTGCGGGAATATCGGTACGCGAAGACACTTTGAAAATGGACGGCTTTTCGACCGAAGAAGAGTGGCTGGATTATTATGCAGAGAATTGGCTCATGCATTACCGATATAAACCAACTTAACAAAAGAGATAAAGCACCAGGCCGTTCGGCAAGGTGCTTTTTTCATGCCAAAAAGGAGTTGAGCGATGTGCCGAATGAAGAAAACTTAAATCCCGTACAAAGCAAGAGCGAAGCGAGAGAAATTGGCAACCCAAAAGAAAGATTGGGCTGCCCATGTCATGGCGGGGGCGTTTTGGAGGACTTCGCAGGCGTTTTTTTGCTCGTAAAACGTCTGCCTGCGTCGTCGTACTTACGTGCGGTAAGGCGAACAGTGGGGACGTCCCGTAAAATTTATCAAAATAAAAACGCCCCCTGCGGGACGTTTTTATTTTGGTGCACTTTCAGGGACTCGAACCCTGGGCCCATTGATTAAGAGTCAATTGCTCTACCAACTGAGCTAAAAGTGCATATAAGGTGGTGGTCCATCCGAGATTCGAACTCGGGACACCTTGATTAAAAGTCAAGTGCTCTGCCAACTGAGCTAATGGGCCGAGTGGCTGGGGTGGCTGGATTTGAACCAACGTAATGCCGGAATCAAAATCCGGTGCCTTAACCTCTTGGCTACACCCCATTAAAGTGGGGCGGGCGACGAGAATCGAACTCACGACCTCCAGGGCCACAATCTGGCGCTCTAACCAACTGAGCTACACCCGCCATAAATGGTGCGCCTGAAGAGATTCGAACTCCTGACACACGGCTTAGAAGGCCGTTGCTCTATCCGACTGAGCTACAAGCGCATTTTGCTCGTGACTTACCACTCGAAGTTTGATCCCTTGCTTTTGCGAAAAAATGGAGCGGGTGATGGGAATCGGACCCACGCGACCAGCTTGGAAGGCTGGGATTCTACCATTGAACTACACCCGCATTCGTCAGCGCTTGTACATTCTATCAAAGATTGCATAAGATGTCAATGATTTTTTTATAATTTTTCTGCCTTTTTTCAAGATTTTTCTGCGATGCGCCCGTGCGGACGGTTCGGAGAGGGGATGGGGGATGTGAGTTATTTTGCTTTTTTGATAACTGCGAACATTTTTTTAAAAAACGCTTTTTTTGCCGTATACGTCGGACGTTTGCGCAGGAATTGTGTTATAATAATTATGAGAAAAAGTATTTTTTTCCGAGTAAGGATAGTTTATGAAGACTCTGTTTGTGTCCGATCTGGACGGTACGCTGCTGACCAAGGAGGAGGCCGTTTCCGCATACAGTATCCGGCATATCAACGATCTCGTTGCCCGCGGCATGCAGTTTACCTTTGCCACCGCGCGCTCTGTGGAGAGCGCGATACGGGCTGTACGCGGGTTAAACGTGCCCGTTCCGGCAATTTTTTACAACGGCGGGCTGGTGTACGATTTGAACAGCAGGCAGACCTATCGTTATATCTGCTTTTGTGAAGAGGAAAAACGCTACGTCTTATCGGTGCTCGAATCGTTCGGGATCATGCCGTTCGCCTTTACCGCAAATGCGGTCAGCGAGCACATTGCCTGGCGCGTCGGTCGCGAGACGTTCGGCATGCGCCGCTATCTTGCCCGCCGCCGTGGCGATCGCCGTCTGATGCCGGTTTCGTCGGACGACGAAATGCTTGCGGAGTATCTGTTTTATTTTAAATGTATCGGCCCGCGTGAGCAACTCGAACGGGCGTGGAACGTATTAAAAGTCGATCCGCGCTTTATGTGTATCTTTCATCAGGAGACCTATCAGAACGACTTCTGGATGGAAATTTCCCCGCGCGAGGCGACCAAGGCCAACGGCGTGCGCTTCCTGCGCGAAACGTTCGGCTATGAAAAGCTTGTCTGCTTCGGCGATACGTCTAACGACTCGGATATGTTCGACGTCTGCGACGAAAAGTATGCCGTTATGAACGCCGACGACTGGCTGAAGGCGAAGGCGACGGGTGTGATCGGCTATTGCGAAGAAGACGGCGTGGTCAAGTGGCTGGACGCGCACTTCGTTCCGTAAAAGGCCGTGCCGGCCGCCGCGGCGCTACAAAAACAGGTATATCCCGCGGAATCCCAGGTAAAAGCAGTATACGTTCCATACGGCCAGCAGGGGGAGTCCCAGCATCAGCAGACAGTTGTCCAAGCGAAAGCGCATGGCAAACATCGCCGCATAGACGGCGATCGCGCCGCCCAACGCGCCGGCCAACAGCAGTTTTGCGTTGCCCCCGCGTTCATCGGGCGAGGGGACGTCGCATTCGTCGCGCAGCGATCTTACCAGCCGGAAGGCGTAAAAGTTGACGGCGGCGATATAGGTTGCCAGCAATACATATAAAAAAATCATGCCGCATGCAGTATGTGCGGTTTCAAAAATATTTTCAGGCGGATGGATATGAAAGCAAAAAAGAGGGCGTACGTCAGCGTATACAACAAAGAGCGCATTGTGGAGTTCTGCCAATATCTCGTGGAGTACGGGTATGAGATCGTTGCCACGGAGGGGACGTGCCGCACGCTGCGCGAAGCGGGCATTGCCGCACTCTCCGCGCACGAACTTACCGGCTATCCCGAGCCGCTCGGCGGCAAGGTGCGCGCCATGCATCCGGCGGTGTATACGGGGATCATCGCCAATCAGCTTACGCCCGCGCAGTTTAAAGAGCTGGGCCGTTCCAAGGCAAAGGTATTTCCCATTGAATTGGTCGTGATCAATCTGTATCCCTTCCGTCAGGATATGGAGGCGGGCGTTCCCTTTGAAGAGGCGGCCGAGCACATCGACGTGGGCGGGGTGGCGCTACTCGATGCGGCCGCGCGCAATTTTATGCACACCGTCGCCGTGTGCGATCCCGACGACTACGACCGCGTATTGTGCGATCTGGCCGCCGGCGCGATCGCCGAAGACGAGCGTAAATACCTGATGTATAAGGCGTTTTCGTACACCGCTTCGTACGATGCGCTGGTGGCGCAGTATCTCTCGTACCAGCTGAAGATCGCTTTCCCCAAAACGCTTACCGTCACATACGAAAAGACGCAGGACATGCTCTACGGCGAAAACCCGCACCAGCGCGCCGCCGTATACCGCGAGCCGCTGTTGAAGGAAGGTTCTATCGCCTGCGCCAAACAGCTTGCAGGCGCCGTGCTGACGTATAACAATATTCACGATGCCAACGCGGCGTTGGAACTCGTAAAGGAATTTGACGAGCCTGCCGTCGTCGCATGCAAACACGGCGTGCCCTGCAGCGCGGGGCGCGGCGAAACCCTGTTCGACGCCTTCGAGCGCGCCGCGTCCGCCGATCCCTTAAAATTCCGCGGCGGCATCCTGGCGATGAACGGCATTGTAGATGCCCGCATCGCCGCCCGCGTGCGCGATATGGGAGTGGAGGCGGTGATCGCGGTCGGCTTTACGCCCGAGGCCATGGCGGAGCTCCGCTACAACCGCGCGCTCATCTTGCTGGAGATGCCGGATATCCGCAGCAAGGTGCAATTTTCCACCTTCGATATGAAAAAAATTTACGGCGGGCTGCTGGTGCAGACGTACGATACTTCGCTGCTGGAAGACGCCGTATGCGTTACCGGACGCGTGCCCGACGAGGACGAGCGTACTGCGCTGGAATTTAACTATAAGGTCGCCAAGCACGCGCATTCCAGCGCCGTAGTGGTGGGGTCGCAGAACATGACCTGCGGGATCGGGACGGGGCAGACCAACCGCGCGCTGGCGCTGCGCTTTGCCCTTTCGCTGGCGGGCGAAAGGGCCCGGGGGGCGGTGTTGGCCTCCGATGCTTCGCTGCTCAACGCGCAGAGCGTGGAAGAGTGCCGCGAGGCGGGTATTACCGCCGTCGTGCAGACGGGCATGCCCGATCAGAAGACGCTGAAATTGTGCGAACAGTACGGGATCGCCGTGTTCTGTTCGGAAAAGCGGCACTTTAAGGTATAAAAGGGACAGGGATGCAGTCGTTAAAGGAATTGTATAAGATCGGGCGCGGGCCATCCAGTTCTCACACCATGGGGCCGGAACGCGCCGCCCGCGATTTTTTGGCGCGCGTGCCGCAGGCCGCGCGCTATCGCGTAGTGCTGTACGGTTCGCTGGCCCTTACGGGGCGCGGGCATTTGACCGATCGCGCGCTTGCGGCCGTTTTGCCTGCCGACAGGACGGAAATTTGTTTTGATCCCTCCGAGCGGCCGCTGCCGCATCCGAATACGCTTTTTTTCGAGGCCTTCGACGCAGACGGGCGTGTATTGGGCAGTGAAACGTATTGTTCGGTGGGCGGCGGTACCATCCGCCGCGTCGGCGAACCCGAGCAGCCAGCGGCAGAGGTATATCCCTTTTGCAACTTTGCCGAGATCCGCGCCTACTGCGAACGCAACAAGATCGGCCTCGGCGACGCCGCCTTTCGCTTTGAGGGCGAGCCGCTGGCGGAGTATCTCGCCTCCGTGTGGGAGAGCATGAAGCGCACGGTGGAGCGCGGACTGTTCCGCAGCGGGGAGCTGCCGGGCGGGCTGCATGTGGAACGCAAGGCGGCCACGCTGTACAAGGCATATTGCGGCGACGAGCGGGACGTGACGCGCCTCATCTGCAGTTATGCCTATGCCACGGCGGAAGAAAACGCCTGCGGCGGAACGGTGGTGACGGCGCCCACCTGCGGCTCGAGCGGCGTGTTGCCCGCGGTGCTGCTGTATCTGCAAAAAAAGAACGACCTTTCGGACGAAACAGTGATCCGCGCGCTGGCCGCCGCCGGCATGGTGGGGAACGTGGTAAAGACCAACGCTTCGGTCAGCGGAGCGGAGGCGGGTTGTCAGGCGGAGATCGGCACGGCCACCGCTATGGCGGCCGCCGCCGTATGCGATATCGCGGGACTTTCGCTCGAGGTGACCGAATATGCCGCGGAGATCGCGCTGGAGCATCAACTCGGCCTTACATGCGATCCTGTCAACGGATACGTACAGATCCCGTGCATCGAGCGCAACGCGGTGGCCGCGCTGCGCGCCATCGACAGCGCCGACCTCGCCGAAGTACTTTCGGGGACGCGTAAAATTTCCTTCGATCTTATCGTAAAGACGATGTACGAGACGGGAAAGGATCTGGACGCGCGTTACCGCGAGACGGGGCAGGGGGGGCTTGCCTCGGGGTTCAGGATTTGCTGATGTATTCGGATGCGTCGCCCGCCGCGCATGGCCATGCGCGGCGGGCGACGCCGTTTTTTCGTTTATACGGCGCGAAGGGGAGAGGAAAGCAAAGAAAAAGACCGCGCCCTTGCATTGTCTGCAAAGGGCGCGGTCTTATCGCGTTATTTCTTTTTCATGTACGGTTCCAGCGCAAGGGCCAGCTGATCCGGACAGGACGTGTTCTGCCGGCAGCGGATGCCCTTTAACAGGGGAACGATCTCGTCCGGGGTCTTTCCTTCGACCAGCCGGCCGATCCCCTGCAGATTTCCGCTGCAGCCGCCGATAAATTTTAAGTTATGGATCCTGTTTTCGGCGTCCAAGTCGAAGATGATCTGCTTGGAACAAGTGCCTTTTGTAGAATATGTGACCATATTGCGGTACCTCTTGCGTGTTCGGCGCGCGCCGTGCCCGTATGGATCAATCGACCAGCGTTTCGTAGACGACGGAATACAGTTCCGAGGCCTTGTCCTCCCATTTTTTATAGATGATATTTGCCGTCTTTTTGTCGGGAACGACAAATTTGAGCTCCAGCATGGGCTGTACGGGGGCAAGGATCTTTAAAAATACCGTATATGTGCCGTCTTTGTTCTGATAATAGTCCGATTTGCACTCCTGGCGGGTGCGGAACTTTGCGCCGTTATTTTTTACGAAGCGCGAAATTTCCTCGCGCGAGCTCTTGGGGATATTGATATAAAAATTTGCCAGCGTTTCGCGGCCTTCCGGCGTGATCGTGTACAGCGGATCGTCGTCTCCCGGGATCTCGCAGATAAAGCCGTCCTTTTGCAGCTTGTGGATGAGCACGACGCAATCCATATAGTTCAGCCAGTCGTTGCTGGACGTGCACATATCCACGAGCGTCCGTTCGGAAAGAGGACTCTCCATTTTGTCGAAGACAAATAAAAGAATTAATTTGTTGACCGAAGTTTCCCCTCTTACCTGCATGGCATTTATCCCGATCGTGATCAAACTAAAACAAGAACAAATAAGCCGCTTAATAACTCAAGCGGCCCGTCTGTTATTGCCGATGTAGGAACGCGTTACTTTGCGAATTTGGCAAGTTTGGCGATGACGTCTTCGCAGTCGTCGCTGTAAATTTCTACCGTAAGCGGCTTGGAAAGGTCGAGGCTGAAAATGCCGAGGATGGACTTTGCGTCCACAACATACTTGCCGCTCTTGAGTAAAATTTCACAGTCGCAGTTCTGCGTAATGGCAACGAAGTCTTTTACGCGCTGCGCCATTTCCAAAGAGATGGTCATAGATTTCATACGGTTCGCTCCTCCAAGATCATATTGTTTCCCATATTATACATAAAATCTACGGTAAAATCAAGATATTTCCGAAAAATTCTTTAATTATTTTTTCTTTTGTGCTATAATAGCGGCAAATAGGGCGCGCTGCGGCCGCCGGAAGCAAGGGGACGAGCCATGGAAGATGTTCAGGAACAAAAATACGAGCGGATCAGGCGGTTTTTATCCGTCTGCGACGAGTTGGTGACGGGATCTTTCCTGCTTGCCGACAGTAAAATTTCCGACGCGCTGAAGTGCGTCGCCGCCAGCAGAGAGCTGACCAACCTGTTTTCCGCCGTAACGGACGGGTACGACTATCCCGCAGCCAAAAAGGCGCTGTTAAAAGAGGGAACGGGGCGCGGTTCGGCACGGGTGGGCGCCAGCCTGCCCGCCGAGCGGCAGGAAATTTTGGCGTTCGTGTTCTGCCTGTTCGTGGAATTGGATGCCGGAACGCTGCATCTCAACGATTTTCTGCTGCGCTATTTTTATGTAGACGGCAGCTATACGGCAAGCTATACCGTGTTTGCCGAGCGAATGATCCGTCCCTTCCGCGACATCGTGCGCGAATGCTTCCCCGAGTGCGGAAAGCGCGGTCAGATGGCGCTGCAGCGCAAAAAGCGCGAGGATGCGCTGGCTGAGTTTACGCGCACGATCCCCGTGGAGCGCGCGCGCATCGGCGGGCTGGCCTTGCAGGAACAGGAGCAGCGCTCCGCCGAGCTGCTGTTTTCGGAGCTTACCGCAGCGGCGGGCCGGCGCGATATTGCCGAGCTGCACGCGCTGCTGGCGGGGTATCGCTACTTTTTAAAGTTTATCGGGGCGGAGAGCGAGGAGAGCAATGCGCTGTTTGCGCTTTCGGAGCGCCTGTAAAGCGGGCGGGGAGGGAAAAAGTGCAGTTAGAGGAAAAGACCGTCCGTAAAAATTATATCTATCGCGGAAAGATCGTCAATTTGCGCTGCGACGACGCCAGCCTGCCGGACGGAAAGCCGTGCAAGCGCGAGATCGTGGAACACCCGGGCGGCGCGGCGGTGTTCTGCGTCAGAGAGGGTTGCGTCGCCCTCGTAAAGCAGTTCCGTTATGCATACGGCGAGGCGATCTACGAGATCCCCGCAGGCAAACTTAACCCGGGCGAAGATCCCATGCCCGCCGCCCTCAGGGAGCTGGAGGAGGAGACGGGGCTGATCGCCGAGCGGCTGTCGCTGCTGTTTGTCCTGTATCCCACGCCGGGCTATTCCGACGAAAAAATTTACGTCTACCGGGCGCACGGCGTGCGCGTCGGCGCGCAGCACCTGGACGAAGGCGAGTTTTTAAACGTGGAGTACGTTCCGCTGCCGACCGTTTTGCAGTGGATCCGCAACGGCAGTCTGCACGACGCCAAGACCGTTGCGGCCGTGCTGGCCTATGCCGCCGACGGCGCCGACGTATAGGCACGGGCGTTTCGGTCGGATGCACGGGCATCGGCAAAACAGCGATCCCCCGCCGGGTACGGCGGGGGATCTTTGTGCGATCGGATTCAAACCATTCGTCTGTCGGAATTTGTTCAGTTGCAGTCGCAACCGCCGCATACCTTGCCGACGAGAGATTGCAGCGTGCCGTTTTTACACATGCAGTAGGCAAGCGCGGCAAGGATTGGCCAGCCGCAGCCGCGGAGCGCGGAGGACGAAAAGACGTTTCCGCACGTTCCCAAAATGAGCAGGATGATCAGGATCCACAGGCAGCTGTTGCCGTTCGAGCAGCAATTCATAGTTTTTCCTCCTTTATATCACCCGCAAACGCCGTTTGCGGGACGGATTGCCGCAGCGTATGTAAAACGGTATTCTTCTGCGGCTGTCGATACATCTTATGAAAGGTCGGTGCAAAAATGTTCCCTGCCGTCGCGTTCATTTAGTTGCCAAAATCGGCGGTATTTGGTATAATAACTGTCGGACCGCCTTTATGGCGGAACGATACGGCTGCGTTCGTATCCGCTTCGGGGGTCCGAAACCGTTTTATTTCTGCGGATATTGTCTTCGGACAAATCCGATGGAGGAAATTGAATATGGCACGCAGGAAGGTGTTTTCTGCCAAAAATATCGCCTATTTTGCGGTACTTTTGGCGCTGACGGTCGTGTTGCAGCTGTTTGCAAACGCGATCCCCGTGTTCGGCATTACGCTGAATTTCAGTCTGATCCCCATTGTGCTCGCCGGCATTTTTTTCGGCATGTGGGGCGGCTGTTTTATGGGTCTCGTTTCGGGAGCGATCATTTTTATCACCACGGCGGTGATGGGAAGAGAGCCGTCTACCGCGTTTCTGTTTCAGGCGAATCCGGCGGTCCTGACCGTTGTATGCATCGGTAAAACGGCGGTCGCAGGCCTTTTGGCGGGGCTGCTGTATCGGTTGGTCGCCAAAAGAAGCGCGTTGGCAGGCGCTTTCGTCGCCTCGGCGACGGCGGCCGTCGTAAATACGGGACTGTATCTGCTGGGGATGGTGGTCATGAAAAACGACGTTGCCTCCTATTTGGGGCTGGAGAGCAGCGCGTCCGCCGTATTCGTTGCGGTCTTTTTGATGATCTGGCTGAATTTTGTGCTGGAGCTGGCCGTCAACCTTGTGCTGGCACCCGCCGTTCACCGCGTTGTGCTTGCGGTGGAGCGATCGGTCTTTAATAGAAAAGCACGCAGCGCGTCTGAAGCTCGGCCTGCGGACAACGAACCGCAGCCGACCGTACCGGAGGAGGGGGAAGACGATGATCCTCTGCATTGACATCGGGAATTCCAATATCAAGTATGCCGTGTTCGACGGAGATGCTTTAAAAGTATCTTTCCGCGTTTCCACCGATCTGAAGCGCACGTCCGACGAATACGGCGCACAGATCGCCGAAATGCTGGCCTTTAACGGTATTTCGCCCAAACAGATCGCAGGCGGCATTTTTTCGTCCGTGGTACCTTCGCTCGACTATACCATCGCGCACATGCTGCGCGTATATTTCGGATTTACGCCCAAACAGATCGCGCCGGGGCTTAGGACGGGGCTTAAGATCCGTGTCGATAACGCGCATGAGGTGGGCGCCGACCGCGTGGTGAATAATGTCTCCGCGCTGCGTAAGTACGGCTGCGGCAAGCCGATCATCGTAGTCGATTTCGGCACGGCCACTACGTTTAATATTTTAAGCCGCGAAGGGGAGTTTATCGGCGGTGTCATTGCGCCCGGGATAAAGGGCTCGATGGAAAGCCTTGTCAGCGGCACGGCAAAGCTGCCGCGTGTGGAGATCGAGGCGCCCAAAAGCGTCATCGCCACCAATACCGTCACCAATATGCAGGCGGGCATCGTGTTCGGGTTTGCCGGACTGGTGGAGTTTATTGTAAAAAAAATCAAACGGGAGTTAAAAGAGCGCGAGGTGCTTACCGTTGCGACGGGCGGATTTTCCGAGACGATCGCGCGGCAGACCGATTGCATCGATGTGATCGATAAAATGCTTACGCTCAACGGCCTGAAATATTTGTACGATCTGAACAGTTCGGAGGAGGAAAGATGAAAAAAGTCGGAGTGGCCATTCTCGGACTCGGCGTCGTCGGGGGCGGGACCTATCGTATCCTGACGGAGCACAGGGAGTTTTATCGGAAGACGCAAAATGTCGATATCGAAGTCGAAAGCGTACTCGAACTCGACCGCAGCCGGGCGCTTGCGCTCGGCGTGCCGGAAGAAAAGATCGCCTCGAACATCGCCGAGATCGTATCCGATCCCGAGATCAATATCGTGGTAGAGGTCATCGGCGGTATCGGTGCTGCGCGCGAATTTGTGTTGGCTGCGCTCAACGCCGGCAAGTCGGTGGTCACCTCTAATAAAGAGCTGTTCTGTAAGTATTCGCATGAGTTGGAGCGGGCCGCAAAGCGCCAAAACGCCGGGCTGTACTTCGAGGCCAGCTGCGTGGGCGGCGTTCCCATCATCCGCACCCTGCTCGACGGCGTGCAGGCCAACCGCATCTCCGGCATGATGGGGATCATCAACGGCACGACCAACTATATCCTCACCAAAATGACGGCCGAGGGCCGCAGTTACGAGGAGTGTTTGAAAGAGGCGCAAAAGCTTGGTTATGCCGAGGCCGATCCCAC
This sequence comes from uncultured Clostridia bacterium, assembly GCA_944354035.1. Taxonomy (GTDB): domain Bacteria; phylum Bacillota; class Clostridia; order Christensenellales; family Borkfalkiaceae; genus Gallimonas. The sequence goes on from CALVPS010000007.1 coordinate 35,224, forward strand.
GGCCGACGTAGAGGGGTTCGACGCCGCCTATAAGCTTTCTATCCTTTCGTCGCTGGCCTTCCATACCAAGGTCCCGTTCGCCAAGATCTACCGCGAGGGTATAACCGGGATCTCGCAGGAAGACATTGCCGACGGCATGGATCTGGGGTATGTGTTAAAGCTGCTGGCGATCGGCAAGCAGTCCGACGAGGGGATCGAGGTGCGCGTACATCCTACGTTCGTGCGCAAAGATCATCCTTTGGCCGCCGTAAACGACAGCTTTAATGCGGTATATCTTACGGGTGACGCCGTGGGCGACGTTATGCTGTACGGCCGTGGCGCGGGCGCGCTTCCCACGGGCAGCGCCATCGTAAGCGATATTATTTATGCCGCCACGCACAGCGAAAACAAGTACTCCACCTTTAAGAATACCGCCAACGCCGAAAAGGACGTAAAATTTATCAACAACTTTAAAAGCGCATACTATTTGCGTCTGACGGTAGAGGACCGTGTGGGTATTTTGGGGAAGATCGCTACGATCTTCGGCCGCCACAACGTCTCTATCGTCGAAATGGTGCAGAAGGGTACGCAGCAGGACGGGAAAGTGCCGCTGGTGCTCATCACGCACGAGACAAAAGAGCTCTCCGTACGTGCCGCCGTCGCCGGGATCAACGCCTTGGGCGAGACCGCGCACGTCGATACGGTGCTGCGCGTGGTTTCCTGAACTCGCGCCGCTGGGGCGGTGCGGCATACACCGCAACAGACGATTGAAACAAAAGACGGGGCGGCCCATTCAGACCGCCCTTCGTTGTTGTTATGGCGGGCGCAGACAAGGGCGTATACATAGCGGTTTCTCCCGGTTTTCATATATAGGTGAGGCGGTTTGCCATAGGAAGATCTTTTTTTCTCGCCTCCCCTTGCAAAGGAGAGGCGGCTTGCCGCAGGCAAGGCGGAAGGATCGTGGCGCCCGTTTTTTGATCTGCCCGTTTTTCGGCATTGGCCTCGTAAAAACTCCGCGCTTACCGCGGGAGCGTTTGCAAAAAAGGACTTCCCGGGCAAGGGAAGTCCTTTTTGTGTTGTATGAAACTTTATCCTACGATGAGGTTGACCAATCGTCCGGGCACGACGATGCACTTCTTCACCGTTTTTCCGGCAATGCGCTGCTGTACTTCGGGCAGGGACTGTGCCAGTGTGCGGATCTCTTCCTCCGAAAGCGAGGCGGAGATCATGGCTTTGCAGACGATCCTGCTGTTGACCTGCACGGCAAACTCCTTTTCGTCCAGCTCCAGCGCCTTTGGATCGGCAACGGGGTAGGGCTGTTCAAACACGAACCCCTTGCCGCCGATCGTCTCCCAAAGCTCTTCGCAGAAATGCGGCGCAAAGGGAGCAAGCAACAGCACAAGGTCGTGTACGGCTGCCTTTAAAAGGGCGATGTTTTTGTGCTCGAGCGCCTCGTATTTTCCGATCGTATTCAAAAATTCCATGATGCGAGCCACAGCGGTGTTGAACGAGAAATTTTCCAGATCGCGCGAGACGCGCTCGATCGCAAAGTTTTTGGCGTAGTCAAGCGCCTTTTCGTCCGCGCCGTACGTCTCGTTCCGGTCCGCCTTCATCGCATGGATCCTTAAAACGGTCTTTTCGATGCGGTCCATAAATTTGGCGATCGCCTTGATCCCGTCGTCGTTCCAGGGACCGCCCTCCGTATAGGAAAATCCGAACATCAGGTACAGGCGGAAGGCGTCCGCGCCGTACGTCTCCACGTATTCGTCGGGCGAAACGATATTCCCGTGCGATTTGCTCATGCGGTTGCCGTCGGGGCCGAGGATCACGCCCTGGTGCACAAGGCGCAAAAAGGGTTCGCTAAAGTCGAGGTATCCCATATCACGCAGCGCCTTGGTAAAAAAGCGCGCGTACAGCAGGTGCATGCAGGCGTGTTCCGCGCCGCCCACATACGTATCGACGGGCAGCATGGCGTCCGCCGCCTCACGCGAGAAGGGTTCTTTCTCGTTGCGGGCGTCGGCATAGCGCAAGTAGTACCAGCTGGAGCATACAAAGGTATCCAGCGTATCGGGGTCGCGCCGCGCCGGCTTGCCGCATTTGGGGCACACGGTGTTCATGAACGCCTCGTTTTTTGCAAGCGGAGATTTGCCGTCCGGGCGGAATTCCACGTCGTAAGGAAGCTTTACGGGCAGCTCTTTTTCGGGAACGGGCACGTCGCCGCAGTTCGGGCAGTGGACAATGGGGATGGGGGCGCCCCAATACCGCTGGCGCGAGACCAGCCAGTCGCGCAGGCGGTAGTTCACCTTTTTTCCGCCCTTGTCGAGTTTGGAAATGTAAGCTGCGACCTCTGCGCGGGCCTCTTCGCCGAACAGGCCGTCAAATTGCAGCGAGCCGACCATAATGCCGTCTTCCGTGTAGGGGAGAACCGTTTCGCCGCCCTTTTTTTCGATGACCTTTACGATGGGGAGGCCGTATTTTTCGGCAAAGGCAAAGTCGCGTTCGTCGTGCGCGGGCACGGCCATAACGGCACCCGTGCCGTACGTTGCCAGTACGTAGTCGGCCAAATAGACGGGGATCTTTTTCCCGTTTACGGGGTTTGTACAGTATGCGCCGGTAAATACGCCCGTCTTTTCGCGCGTGGTCGAAAGACGGTCGATCTCGCTGGCCTTGGCGGCGGCGGCAATGTAGGCCTCTACCGCAGGGAGCTGCTCGGGCGTCGTAAGCTTTAAGGCGAGCGGGTGTTCGGGCGCCAGCACCACATACGTTACGCCGAAGATCGTGTCGCAGCGCGTAGTATATACGCGGATGACGTCGCCGCTTTCGCAGGCAAATTCGATTTCACAGCCCGTGGATTTTCCGATCCAGTTGCGCTGCATGTTTTTGGTCTTCTCCGGCCAGTCCAGGCCGTCCAGGCCCGAAAGCAGCTCCTCGGCGTATTCGGTGATCTTAAAAAACCATTGGGTCAGGTTTTTGCGGACGACCTCCGTGCCGCAGCGCTCGCATCTTCCGCCCTCTACCTGCTCGTTGGCCAGCACGGTCCGGCAGGAAGGACACCAGTTGACGGGCGCCTCCTTGCGGTAGGCAAGGCCGTGCTTATACAGCTGCAAAAACATCCACTGCGTCCACTTGTAGTACGACTCGTCGCAGGTCTTTATTTCTGCAGACCAGTCGAACATGGCGCCCATGGCGCGCAACTGGCCCTCCATGGTGGCAATATTTTTTTCGGTGGAATCTTTTGGATGTACGCCCGTCTTGATCGCGTAATTTTCGGCGGGGAGCCCGAAGGCGTCAAAACCCATCGGCTGGAACACGTTGTATCCCTGCATGCGCTTGAACCGGGCGTACGAATCGGCCGGACCGTAGTTATACCAGTGCCCGATGTGCAGCTTCGCGCCGGAGGGGTACGAAAACATTTCCAAAACGTACAGCTTCTGTTTTTCGGGGGCCTTTTTGTCGAACTGGTTGAATTTTGCCTTCTCCCAGCGCGCCTGCCATTTGCGCTCGACCGCTTTCATGTCCATTAAAAAACAACCTCTTATTGCAGTTTAACTTCCATATTTTACTATGAATGCGCGTCAAAGTCAAGCAAAGCGCGCTTTATTCGTCAAATTCGTGTTCTGTGAGCTTTTTGTGCGCACGGAAATAAATTTAAAAAAACTTCATAGAATAGGGTTGTGGAAGAGATCATTCTTACCGAATCGGAGGAGCACGGCGCGTTTGCGGCATATTTGTACGGCGCACTGCTGCCGGCGGCGGGACGGGGACGGGGAGAACTTGCATTCGGCGGCGGCCGCGTCGCGCTGCGTCTTTCGTCGGAGGACGGCGCGCTTTTCGAGTGCGTCAAAGAAAAGATCGCCGAAGTCGTATGCGTCGGCTATAAGTACCGCTACATGCAAAAGCGGCTTGCGGTGTGTCTGCCGCGCAGGGAACGTCGCCTGTTGACGGCGGCGCTGATCGCGGCAGACTACGCGGGCGACGCCGCCTACGTACGCGGGAAGCTGCGTATTCTGCGCGAGTGCGCCGTAGACGGATTTTACGAGTTCCGCCTGCGTGCCTTGCGCGAAAAATGGGATCGTATCATCCGTTATGTGCCGGCGGGGTTTGCCGCCGACGACTTAAAAAAGTTTTGCGCATTTCTCTCGGGTGAAAGTCGAAACGCCATATACGTAAAGGGGAATGCCGTCTACGGCGAAAACTTTACCCGTCTGAAACGCAGTCGCCTGACAGGGGCGGAGGATGCGGAGACGGAGATCGTGCTTTCGGACGCCGGGTTTATTTATTGTCTGGGCGCGGTGGAGGAATCGCTGGGCGATTTTTTGCAAAATTATTACGCGGAACGCGCCATATTTTCTTGACAAAACCCGCCGCAGCTTGTACAATGTTATCGGCAAAGACAAGTAGTTCCGCTTTTTCATTTCAGAGAGCAGGCCGCGGCTGAAAGCCTGCATGGGGGAGCGGGGAGGCGAAACCGCTTTGCGAGAATACAATTAAACGAGCGGCCGGGGGATCCCGGCAATTAAGGTGGAACCGCGCAACCGTTTGCGTCCTTAAACTTTCCCTATTTTTACGGGGAGTTAAGGGCGCTTTTTTATAATTTCAATTTTTGACAAGTATTTTGTCAGACATACTATAATGAAAAAACGGGAAAAAGGAGAAGAACATGGTCATTTTGTTAAAAAACGGCGATCGGTTAGAAGTGGAGTCCGGTGCAACGGCGTACACTGCGGCGCAAAAAATTTCCGAAGGGCTTGCCCGCGCGGCGGTCGCGGCCAAGGTAAACGATGTCCTGGTCGACCTTTCGCATCCCCTTGCGGAGGGCGACGCGGTGGAGATCGTAACGCTGAAAGAGAAAGAGGGGCTTGAAGTTTACCGTCACACCTGCGCGCACGTTCTGGCGCAGGCGCTTAAAACCATTTATCCCACTTGTAAACTTGCGATCGGGCCTGTCATCGAAAACGGCTATTATTACGACGTTGACTTTAAAACGCCCATCACGATGGATGATTTCGAGAAGATCGAGGCGGAGATGCGCAAGATCATCAAGAGCAATCTTCCCATCGAGCGCTTTACTCTCCCGCGCGAGGAGGCGATCGCGCTGATGAGCAAGTATCACGAAAAATATAAGGTAGAGCTCATCCAGGATCTGCCCGCCGATGCCGTCATTTCGTTTTACCGCCAGGGCGCCTTTATCGATCTTTGCCGCGGGCCGCACCTGCCTTCCACGGGCAAGATCAAGGCGTTCAGCCTGGTCTCCATTGCCGGCGCCTATTGGCGCGGCGACGAAAAAAAGAAGATGCTCACCCGTATCTACGGCACGGCGTTTGCCAAAAAGGACGAGATGGACGAGTACTTTGCCATGTTGGAAGAGGCAAAAAAGCGCGATCATATCAAGCTTGGCAAAGAGATGAAGCTGTTTGCGCTGCTGCCCGAGGGAAAGGGTTTTCCGTTCTTTTTGCCCAACGGCATGATCTTAAAAAATATCCTGATCGACTATTGGCGTCAGATCCACCGCCGCGAGGGCTATGTGGAGGTGCAGACGCCCATGATCCTCAACCGCTCGCTGTGGGAAACTTCGGGCCATTGGGATCATTATAAAGAGAACATGTATACGACCAAGATCGACGGCGAGGACTGCGCCATCAAGCCGATGAACTGCCCGGGCGGGCTGCTCGTATACAAGACGCAGCCGCACAGCTATAAAGACCTGCCCATCCGCATGGGCGAGCTCGGCCTTGTGCACCGCCACGAAAAGAGCGGCCAGCTGCACGGGCTGATGCGCGTGCGCTGCTTTACGCAGGACGATGCGCATATCTTTATGCTCCCCGAGCAGATCACGCAGGAGATAAAGGGCGTTGTGCGCATCATCGACGAGGTGTACAAGCTGTTCGGCTTTAAGTACCACGTCGAACTTTCCACCCGTCCCGAAAATTCCATCGGCAGCGACGAAGATTGGGCGGCCGCGACCGATGCCTTGCGCGCGGCGCTGGACGAGCTGCAGCTTTCCTATGTCGTCAACGAGGGCGACGGCGCCTTCTACGGGCCCAAGATCGACTTTCATTTGGAAGACTCCATCAAGCGTACCTGGCAGTGCGGTACCATCCAGCTCGACTTCCAGCTGCCGCAGCGCTTCGAGATCGAGTATGTCGGCGAAGACGGCCAAAAGCATCGGCCGATCATGATCCACCGCGTGGTGTTCGGCTCGATCGAGCGCTTTATCGGCATCCTCATCGAGCATTTTGCGGGTAAGTTCCCCGTATGGCTCGCGCCCGAGCAGGTAAAGGTACTGCCCGTGACCGACCGCGCGGCGGAATATGCCGCGCGGCTGGTGGAGGAGATGGCTGCGCTGGGGCTGCGGGCGTCGGCCGATCTGCGCAAAGAAAAGTTGGGCCGTAAGATCGTCGATGCGGAGATGGAAAAGGTACCCTATAAATTGGTCGTGGGAGATAAAGAGGTGGAGGAGGGAACGGTCTCCGTCCGCCGCCGCGGCGAGGGGGACATCGGCGCCATGCCCAAGGAGGCGTTTTTCGCGCTCGTGCAGCGTGAGGATGCCGAAAAAACGATCTTCTGATCGGAAAAGTTTGGCTGCGGTACCGGAGCCTGCATAGCGGTTCCCGTCCGTTCTCCGGCTGATCGCTCCCCGGCGGAGCGTGCGCCGAACGCTCTGTGCCGGGCAAGGGCGGCGTACCATAAAAAGGGGCGCGGCAAAAGCTACATGCGCCGTACGGGCGCGGCGCGATCCCCGGAGCGATCGCTTTTTCGCGGCGTTCTTTCGCGCGTGCCGCCTCGGCGGACTTCTCGCCGCAAGCGGATCTTTCTATAGCGAAAAAGACGACGGTTTTTCCGTCGCCTTTTGTTATCCCGCGGTAAAAACGGCTTCCCGCAATTGCCGTTCGTGTTCATCGAGTTCTGCCTGCGTGATGTGTCCCTCTTTAAGCAGCCATGCGGCGCACGCATCGTGCAGTCGTTTCAGGTGCGGGGCAAGTCCCACGGGGTTCATTGCCCGTATCCGATGTGGTATTGTCCGCCGGCCAGCAGTTCGGCCGTCTGATTCATCAAAAAGAAGTGCGCCGCCTTCTCGGTGTCCTTTCCCGTAAAGTCGAGTGCGCTCTCCGCAATTTTTTTCGTATCGTCTGCAGGATGTCTTCCCTGCAAGCGGGGGCATAGCGTTCGATCAGGCTGCTGCATCGTTTTATAAATTGATATTTCGGGTTTTTTTGCCGATAAAAACCATAGGAGATCAGGGCGATCCCCGCAAGAAAGAAGAGGATGGAAAAGGCAAGCGCCTGCATATCGATCGCAAGCAGCACCGCTCCGCTGACGATGAGCGCGATCCCGCCGATCTTCATTGCGCGCCGCCCGCAAGGAGGCGTATATCGCCGCGCGCGGCGCTGCGGGGCGCCAATGCGAAGAGGCGGTTTGTGCGGGACGGGGCAAACTGCATGGACGGAACGATCATAAATAAAATCCTCTCGAACAGGGTATTGCGGAAAGGGGCGCCCGCACTTTTGTTTGCGGACGGGCGCGCCGCTTTCCCCGAATAGTGTATCATAATTTTGAAAGATCTGCAACTTTTTTGTAAAAAACGGGGCGGAAATTTGCGTGGCGCGGCTGCACGTTTGCATGCGTCCGACGTTCGGCGGCGCAGGGCGATCGCAAAAAGGCCGCAGGCATGCGTGCGGGCCCGGAGGGGAAAGGACATGGGGCGGACGTACGGGAAGCAGAGTAAAAAAGCCGAAAACTGCTGAAAATCGTCCGATAAATCACAAAATCATGGCAAAAAATCGTTGACAAAGCGGGCGGTTTCTGATAAGATGGGTAAGTCAAGCAGAGGTCAACCCTTCTCTCCGTATCCGCCTGCGGCGGAACGGGTCAACAAATTCCGGATGTAAGCGCAGTGGTTTGCGCTCTGAATTGTTGCGGGTCGCCTTTGTGCGGCCCTATTCTTTTTTTCGAGGTGGATGGTATTAAAACGCAGAATCAGCTCAATGGGGAAATTCGCGACCGCGAGATCCGCGTGATCTCGCAAACGGGGGAAATGCTGGGCGTCATGTCGCCGCGCGAGGCGCTTCGCCTGGCCGAAGAGGCGGGGCTGGACCTGGTAAAAATTTCGCCGAACGCCGTGCCTCCCGTCTGCAAGATCATGGATTGGGGCAAGTTCAAGTTTGAACAGGCCAAAAAGGAAAAGGAAAACCGCCGCAACCAAAAGGTGGTGGAGTTAAAAGAGGTACAGCTTTCCGTCACCATCGACGTCGGCGACGTCAACGTAAAGGCGCGCCAGGCCACCAAATTTCTCGAGGCGGGCAACAAGGTAAAGGTCACCATTCGTCTGCGCGGCCGCCAAATGGCGCATGCGCACCTTGGGCGGGACGTCATGATGAATTTCTTTGAAATGTTAAAAGAGATCGCCGTCATCGAAAAACCCGTCAATCAGGAGGGGCGCAACCTCATCATGATCCTTGCGCCCGCCAAAAAATGATCATCGTTTCGGTTTTATTCCGCGCAGGCGGTTAAAACATAAAGTCGGTAAAATTTCATTCGGAGGATAACAGGTATGCCCAAACAGAAATCGCACAGCGGTTCCAAAAAGCGCTTTTGGCTGACGGGCAGCGGTAAGGTCAACAGGCCTCACGGCGGCAAAAACCACAAGGCGGAAACCAAGAACAGAAAGAGAAAGCGGAATCTTCGTCAAACGACGCTCGTTTCCTCGGCACAGGAAAACAACGTCAAAAAAATGATTCCCTACAAGGATTGAGCGGAGGTTGAATTATGCGCATTAAAAGAGGCGTCAACGGCGTAAAAAAACGCAGAAAAATTTTAAAGCTGGCAAAGGGCTATTTCGGCTGCAAGAGCAAAAACTACCGTATCGCGCGCGAAGCGGTGATGAAGTCCTTAAACTATGCCTATATCGGCAGAAAGCGCAGAAAGCGCGATATGCGCAGCCTTTGGATCGCCCGCATCAATGCAGGCGCGCGCGAAAACGGACTGTCCTATTCCAAGCTGATGCACGGGTTAAAGGTGGCCGGGATCGAGCTCAACCGCAAAATGCTTGCCGACCTTGCCGTGACGGACGCCGCCGCGTTCGCCGAAATTTGCAGCAAGGCAAAAGCGGCCATCTGAGCATAAAAAGCCTTTGTTTCAAAGGCTTTTTTCGCATCGTTTAAACAAATCGCAATGGTCATTCGTTCCAAAAACAATCCCCAAGTGCGCGAATTGGCGGCGCTGAAGCACAAAAAGGGCCGCCGCGAAAGCGGTGCTTTTTTGGTGGAGGGCGGCAAAATGGTGCGCGAGTGCATGGCGGCGCAGACGATGCGCGTCCGCCGCCTGATCTTACGGGAGGACTGCGCCGAAGCGGCGCGCGGCCCGGGGGACGTTGTGCTCGGCGCCGAAGCGTTTGCGGCGGTCTGCGACGAAAAGACGCCGCAGGGGATCGCGGCGGAGGTGGAACTTCCCGCTTTTGCGCTGCGCCCGCCCCGCAAGCGCTGCCTGTTGCTGGACGGCCTGCAGGATCCTTCCAACGTCGGGGCTATCGTGCGGACGGCGGTCGCGGCCGGGTACGACGAGCTGTTTTTGGCCGATTGCGCCGATCCCTATTCCCCCAAAAGCGTGCGCGCCAGCATGAGCGGCGTGTTTTTCGCCAGGCTTATGCAGGGCACGCGGGCGGAGATATTTGAAGCGTTGGGGGATATTCCGCTGTTGGCGGCCGATATGCGCGGCGAGGACGCGTTTGCGTTTTCCCCGCCCGACGTGTTTTGCCTGGCGGTGGGGAACGAGGGCAGGGGGCTTTCCGAAGAGGTGCGTCGCCGGGCGCGTCATTTTGTGCGGATCCCCATGGACGCGCGCTGCGAAAGCCTGAACGCCGCCGTTTCGGCAGGCATTCTTATGTACGCGCTGCGCAGACGCTGATCAGATTCAAAGAGAGGTTTTCATATGTCAGGACACAGCAAATGGCACAATATCCAGGCCAAAAAGGGCAAGGCAGACGCCGCCCGCGGCCGCATTTTTACTAAGATCGGGCGGGAGATCGCCGTGGCGGCGCGGGGCAATCCCAACCCCGCCACCAACTCCAAGCTGGCGGACGTCATCGCCAAGGCCAAGGCCGCCAATATGCCAAACGACAACATCGAGCGCTCCATCAAGCGTGCGGCGGGCGAGCTGGGCGACAGAGATTATAAAGAGCTCACCTACGAGGGATACGGCGTTGCCGGCGCGGCGGTCATCATTTCCGCGCTGACCGACAACAACAACCGTACGGCGGGGGATATCCGCGCGATCATGACCAAGCACGGCGGATCGCTGGGCACCACGGGCAGCGTTTCGTACATGTTCGACAACAAAGGGCTGATCGTGGTGGAACGCACCCCCGATCTGGACGAGGATACCATGACCGATTACGCCATCGAGGCGGGCGCCGACGACGTGGTGACGACGGACGACGCATACGAAGTGTATACGTCCGTTCCCGCCTTCTCCGACGTACGTAGGTTTTTGGAGGAAAAGGGGCTCAGCTTTCTCAGTGCCGAATTGGGCATGTTCCCGCAGAGCAGGATCGCTCTTCCGGAGGAGAAACTCGAAACCTTTTTAAAGATGCTCGACAAGCTGGAGGAGAACGACGACGTGCAGACCGTATGGCACAACGTCGATCTTCCGGAGGACGAGGAAGAGGAATAAAAACGATCGCGCCGCCGTCGGTTGACAGCGGCGCCGTTTTTTTATATAATGAAATAAAAATATCGTGCGGGCGCGCCGGACGGATGCGCCCGTCGAGGAGTGCGGTATGATGGTATCCGAAACCTGTAACCTCGCAAAAGTACATGCGCAAGCCGTTGCCTTTTCGTCCGAATGCGATAAAAACCGCATGCTCGTTGCGGCCGCCGAGGCGTTGACGTCGCGCGACGGCGAAATTTTGGACGCCAATCGGGAAGATCTGAACGAGTTTACCCGCGAAGCGTGGCTGCGAGACCGCCTTATGCTGAACGAGGCGCGCATTGCGGGAATGGCGGAGGGGCTGCGCAAGCTTGTGCAGCTGCCATGCCCCGTCGGCGAAGTCATCGAGCGCCATACGACGGCGGGCGGGCTGGAGATCGCGCGCGTGCGGGTGCCGTTCGGCGTGGTCGGCATCATCTACGAAGCGCGCCCCAACGTCACGGCCGACGCGATCGGATTGTGTATCAAGAGCGGGAACGCCGTCGTTTTGCGCGGCAGTAAGGACGCCCGTCGTTCCAACGAGGCGATCGTACGCGTCATCCGGCAGGCGATCGCGGCGGAGGGGTACGATCCCGAATTTATCCAGCTGCTCTCCGATTGCTCGCGCGAGGGCGCGCGCGAATTTATGCGGCAAAAGGATCATCTCGACGTGCTCATCCCCCGCGGCAGCGCTTCGCTCATCCAAAGCGCGCTGCAGAATGCGACCGTGCCGGTCATCGAAACGGGGACGGGCAACTGCCATGTGTATGTAGAGCGCTCGGCAGAGCTCCCCATGGCGCAGGCCATTCTCGTCAATGCCAAGACGCAGCGCGTCAGCGTGTGCAACGCCTGCGAAAGCCTGGTGGCGGACAGGGCATTTGCGCAAAAATACCTGGCCGCGCTGCTCGAGCCCCTTGTCGAACGGGGCGTGCAGCTGGTCGGCGACGAAGAGGCGTGCGCGCTGGTTCCCGCCGTTGCGCCCGCCGCGGACAGCGATTTTTATGCCGAATTTTTGGCGATGAAGCTCTCCGTCAAGATCGTTGCGGACGTCGGCGAGGCGATCGCATGGATCAATGCGCATTCCACGCATCACAGCGAGGCGATCGTCACCTCCGACGACGCCGCAGCCGAAAGATTTTTGCGCGAGATCGATTCCGCGTGCGTCTATCGCAACGCATCCACCCGCTTTACGGACGGGTTTGAGTTCGGCTTCGGCGCCGAAATGGGTATCTCCACGCAAAAACTGCATGCGCGCGGACCGATGGGGCTGCGCGAATTGACTTCTTACAAATTTATCATCCGCGGCAACGGTCAGGTCCGCGGGTGACGGTCCGCCGCTGCCGCGGGCGTTCTGCCGCTGCGGCGGTCGCGCGAATAATCATCCGTCTGTGTTTTTTCATTTTCCTTCGCCTGCGGCGCGTGCCGCCATAGGCGGGGCGGGCCGTCGGCCCGAATGCTGTCGGCAGCGCGCAGGCCGCGCCCGGGATGCCCCGGCGGTCATGCGATCGGTCCCCGTTCCCCGTAAACGGGTCTTATGCCTTCTCCCTCGATTGCTTCCCCTTACACAGGGGAGACAAGCGAGGAACGAACCTGTCGGAAGGGTTGCCGTGCCCGCGCGGTGCCGACCGTTACGACCCTCCCGCCTTGCTTCGTTCGGCACCCGCCCTTTATAAGGGAGGGCAAGGATCGGATATGATAACGCGCCCTAAATTCAATTCTGTTCATCGGCAAAGTCTCGCTTGATCCCGCAACCGATCCGCGGGTTTTCTTATACAAAAAAACGACGCATGCCGCGACGCGTCGTTTTTTGCGGGATGAATTGTCAAACCAAGTGTAACTCTTTGCGAGATTTTCTCGGAACAGATGTTGCGGTGTTCGGAAATGCAAAATTATCTTGGTCCCTGCTTCGATCGACGCCGGGGCCTTTTCTCCGCAGGGCCGAGGCGACGAACGGATGGCAGACGATCATCTGCGCTTGCCCAGTTCGTTCAGCGCGCCCGATAAAAAGTATTCTGCGGTGGAGTTCTTTTTGATGTGTTCCCGGGCCTCTTCGGGAGTGAACCACGTCGCCTCTTCGATCTCCTCGTTTAAAACGATCTCGCCCTCGTCCGCCGTCACAATAAAGTTCAGCATCAGTACGTCTTTGGCGTCGTGATAGCGCGAGCCGAAATAGCGCCATTTTACGGCGTTCAACCGGGTCTCTTCTCTTAATTCGCGCGGAATGGCCCGTTCGGCGCTTTCGCCCTTTTTGATATAGCCGGCAAACAGCTTGTAATCGGGTTCGTCCGTGTGGCGGGCCAGCAAAACTTTATTTTCTGCGCGATTGACCACCGTCATCGAGACGGCTACGGGAAAGTAGGGGAATTTGAACGCCTCGCATTTCGGGCAGTAGGGGACCAATCCCTCGTTTTCCAAAAATCGCAGCGTCAGCTTTTCGCCGCAGTCCCGGCAGAACATACTTGCACCTCAAAAAATTTTTTTCTATTTTACGTCCGAACGAAAGTTTTTGTCAACTGTTTTTTGTAAAAAAGTTGCAAAAAATATGTAAAAAAGTTGCAAAAAAACACCTTCTCTTGCAAATAAAAATCGCTCAGCGAAAATCGTGCCCGCCCGCTGCGGTTTGCGGCAGCCCGCCGCATGCACGTCGGAACGGCAGCCTTTTTAAGAATTGTTTTTGTTCTACTTGACATGGTGCGCTATATATAGTATAATCATCTATGATTGCGCGGCGATTTTTTTGCGCAGCGCTGCGGCTGCGGCCGTCAAGGGAGGAAATTATGCTTACTTCGATCTGCGGGATCAATTGGGGCGACGAGGGCAAGGGACGCATGGTCGACCTGCTCTCGCAAAAATTTGATATCGTCTGTCGTTACCAGGGCGGGAACAACGCCGGTCACACCGTGATCAACGAGCGGGGGAAATTCATTCTCAACCTGCTGCCTTCCGGCATCCTGCGCGAGGGCGTTGTAAACGTGTTGGGGAACGGCATGGTCATCGACATCAAACATTTGGCGCAGGAGGCCGAGCACCTGCGGGCACAGGGGATCTCCATCACGCCTGAAAATTTAAAGATCAGTGACAAGGCCGTGATCACCATGCCGTATCACGTGCTGCTCGACTGCCTGGAAGAGGAACGGCTTGCCGATAAAAAGTTTGGGTCTACCCGCCGCGGCATTGCGCCCGTGTATGCCGACAAATACATGAAAAAGGCCTTCCGCATGGGCGAACTGCTGCATCCCGAGCGCCTGTACAAGCGCGTAAAGGACATTGTAGAGTGGAAAAATCTCACCATTGTCGGCGGATATCGCCATGCTCCCGTTACGGCGGACGAAGTGATCGAGTACTTTAAAACGTACGGCGAGCCCTTAAAGGAGTATATCTGCGACGTCGGCCTCTATTTGAACGAAGCCAATAAGGCCGGAAAAGACATCCTGTTCGAAGCACAGCTGGGCGCGCTGCGCGATATCGACTTCGGGATCTATCCCTATACGTCGTCTTCCTCTACGATCGCCGCCTATGCGCCCATCGGCGCGGGCGTGCCCAACTTAAAGCTCGACCGCTCCATCGGCATCATGAAGGCGTATTCCACCTGCGTGGGCGAGGGTCCCTTTACCGCCGAGTATTTCGGTGAAAAGGCCGAGGCGCTGCGCGCGGCGGGCGGTGAATACGGCGCGGCGACGGGCCGTCCCAGAAGGGTGGGACCCTTCGACGTGGTCGCTTCCCGCTACGGGATCCGCTGCCAGGGCGCGGACGAGATCGCCCTTACCAAATTAGACGTGCTCTCCGCCTTTTCCGAGCTGGAAATTTGCACCGCCTATGAGCTGGACGGGAAGATCGTGCACGAATTTCCCTTCTCCGACGCGCTCGATCGCTGCAAGCCCGTCTTCGAAAGGATAAAAGGCTGGAACTGCGATATCTCCGGCTGCCGTAAGTTCGACGAGCTGCCCGCGGAGGCGCAGGCGTACGTAAGGCTGATCGAAAAACTGTGCGAGTGCCGCATCCGGTATGTCTCGGTGGGTGCCGAGCGCGAAGAATACATCGAATTATAACGCCCGGGGGCGCAGGGCGGCTGGATATGCTTCGTACCTTTTACAAGATGCACGGCATCGGCAACGACTATATTTATTTTGACTGCTTCGATTGGGCGCCGTCCGATCCTGCGGCCCTTGCCGTGCGCCTATCGGACAGGCACTTTTCGGTGGGCGGCGACGGGGTGGTGCTCATCTGCCGCAGCGCGGTCGCCGACGCCCGCATGCGCATGTTCAACGCGGACGGCAGCGAGGGGCTGATGTGCGGCAATGCCATCCGTTGCGTCGGAAAATTTTTATACGAAAAAAAGGGGATCCGGAAGGAGACGATCCGCGTGGAAACGGCCAGCGGCGTAAAGTCGCTGCGGTTGTCTGCCGAGCACGGCCTCGTCCGCTCCGTCTGCGTGGATATGGGGAGAGCGGAGCTCGATCCCGCCAAGATCCCCGCTCGTTTTGCGGGTGAACGCGCGGTGAATGTGCCCATTGCCGTGGCAGGGAAAACGTATTGCATTACCTGCGTTTCGATGGGCAATCCGCACTGCGTCACCTTTGTCGACGATCCGTACGCGCTCGATCTGGCCGCGATCGGCCCCGCGTTCGAGCGGCATCCCGCCTTCCCGGCGCGCGTCAATACCGAATTTGTCCGTGCGGACGGGCGCAACGAGCTTACGATGCGCGTGTGGGAGCGCGGCAGCGGCGAAACGCTCGCCTGCGGCACGGGCGCCTGCGCGGCGGCGGTCGCCGGCGTGCTTACGGGTATATGCGACGCCGGCACGCAGATATGCGTGCATTTGCGCGGCGGCGATCTTTCGATCGTCTGTACGCCGGAGACGGTATATATGACGGGCCCCGCGGCATATGCGTTTACGGGCGAGGCGGAAGTGGAATAGCGGAGGCAAAGGCGCGTCTTACGGGACGGTCGTGCCTTCGCGTCGTACTTTCACGAAAACGTCTCATCGGATCGCTTATTTAAGAATTGACGAAAGCATAAGGAGAGCAGGCATGGCAAAGTACATTTTTGTAACGGGCGGCGTAGTATCGGGTCTGGGCAAGGGGATCACGGCGGCGTCTTTGGGCAGATTGTTGAAGATGCGCGGATACAAGGTCGCCTCGCAGAAGCTCGACCCCTATATCAATATCGATCCCGGCACCATGAGCCCGTATCAACACGGCGAAGTGTTCGTTACGGAAGACGGCGCCGAAACCGACCTCGATCTGGGTCATTACGAGCGGTTTATCGATGAAAACCTCAACAAATTTTCCAATCTGACCACCGGAAAGGTGTATTGGAACGTGTTGAACAAAGAGCGCAACGGCGAATATCTGGGGCAGACGGTGCAGGTGATCCCGCACATCACTAACGAGATCAAGTCGTTCATCTATCAGGTGGGCAAAACGACGGGCGCCGACATCGTGATCACGGAGATCGGCGGCACGACGGGCGATATCGAGAGCCAGCCGTTTATCGAGGCGATCCGCCAGGTCTCGCGCGAGGTCGGGCGCGATAACTGCTGCTTTATCCACGTCACGCTGGTGCCGTACATTTCCGGTTCGTGCGAATTTAAAAGCAAGCCCACCCAGCACTCCGTAAAGGAATTGCAGGGGATGGGCATCAATCCCGATATCATCGTGGCGCGCGTCGACGCGCCCATGCCCGACACCATCCGCGAAAAGATCGCCATGTTCTGCAATGTGGCACCCGAATGCTGCATCGAAAATCTTACGGTGCCCGTTTTGTACGAGGCGCCCATGATGCTCGAAAAGAGCGATCTTTCCACCATCGTATGCAACATTTTGCATCTGGATCCGCGGTCGATCGACCTCACCGAGTGGGAGGAGATGCTCGCCCGCATCCATTCGCGCAGCAAACAGGTTAAAATTGCCCTCTGCGGCAAATACGTTCAGCTGCACGACGCCTATCTCTCCATTGCCGAAGCGCTTGCGCACGGCGGCTACGAGACGGGCGCAAAGGTGGAGATCGAGTGGGTGGATACCGAAACGCTGACGCAGCAAAACGTGCAGCAGCGCTTAAAGGGGGTAGACGGCGTGCTCATCCCCGGCGGGTTCGGCGTGCGCGGCATCGAGGGTAAGATCGTCGCCTGCCGCTATGCGCGCGAGCACGATATCCCGTATTTCGGCATCTGCCTCGGCATGCAGGTCGCGGTCATCGAGTATGCCCGCAACGTGCTGGGGATCGAGGACGCCAACTCCTCCGAATTTTTCCCCGAGGGCAAAAATTCCGTCATCGACCTCATGCCCGATCAGTACGGGGTAAAAATGGGCGGAACGATGCGCTTGGGCGCCTATCCCTGCAAGGTTTTGGGTAAAAGACTGCGCGAAGCATACCGTACCGACCTGGTGCAGGAGCGCCATCGCCACAGGTTTGAATTCAACAACGCCTACCGCGAGATCTTTGAACGGGGCGGCATGAAAATTGCCGGTACTTCGCCGGACGGCACCCTCTGCGAAGCGGTAGAAGTTCCCGCCAACGATTTTTTTGTGGGCGTGCAGTTCCATCCCGAATTCAAGTCGCGTCCGAACAACGCGCATCCGCTCTTCCGCGAATTTATCCGTCATGCCGTCATGCATGCCGAGGGCGCAAAGGGCAAAAAATAGGGGAGAAGCATGAAGATCAACGGGAATTTTCTCAATTTAAAGGATAGCTACCTGTTTGCCACGGTGGGCAGAAAGACCGCCGCATACCGGGCGGCGCACCCCGAAAAAGAGGTGATCCGCCTCTCCATCGGCGATGTCACGCTGCCGCTGGCGCCCGTCGTGATCGCCGCCATGCACAGTGCGGTGGAGGACCTGGCGCACAGGGAGACGTTCAAGGGGTACGGGCCCGATCAGTACTGCTACGCCTACGAGCCGCTGCTCTCGTCCATCCGCGCAAGCTATGCGCAGAAGGGCGTTATGCTCGACGCGGACGAGATCTTCGTTTCGGACGGCGCCAAATCGGACTGCGGCAACATCCTCGATATCTTTTCGGTCGATAACACCGTGCTGGTGCCCGATCCCGTGTATCCCGTATACCTCGATACCAACGTAATGGCGGGCCGTCGCGTGTTGTTTGCGGACGCCAACGAACAGAACGGCTTTTTGCCCATGCCCGACCCTTCGGTGCGGGCAGACATCATCTATATCTGCTCGCCAAACAATCCCACGGGCGCGGCGTACAGCCGCGAACAGCTCAAGGCCTGGGTGGCATACGCCTTGGCGTGCGACGCCGTTATTCTGTACGACGCCGCTTACGAGCACTTTATATCGGACGACGCCCTCGCCCGCAGCATTTACGAGGTGAAGGGTGCCGAGGAGTGTGCCATCGAACTTTGTTCGTATTCCAAGACGGCCGGTTTTACGGGCGTCCGCTGCGGATATACCGTGGTGCCAAAGGCGTTAAAGCGGCAGGGCGTTATGCTGAACAAGCTGTGGGCGCGGCGGCAGTCCACCAAGTTCAACGGAGTATCGTACGTCACGCAGATGGGCGCGGCGGCCGTATTCACGCCGGAGGGCGAGCGGCAGATCGGTGAAAATCTCGCCTATTACCGCCGCAATGCCGCCGTCATTTCCGCCTGCCTGGATTCGCTGGGCATTTGGTATACGGGCGGGAAAAATTCGCCCTACATCTGGATGAAGTGCCCCTTCAACATGGACAGCTGGACATTTTTCGATTATCTGCTCGAAAACGCCAACGTCGTGGGGACGCCGGGGAGCGGCTTCGGGAAAAACGGCGAGGGATTTTTCCGCCTTACCGCGTTCGGTACGGCGGAGGACACTGCGGAGGCATGCGCGCGGATCGAAGCGTTGCTGAAAGATAAGGCATAAAACGATAGACAAAAGAGGCAATGGCAATGAAACAAACAAGAGCGGCGGGCGTATTGTGCCACATTTCGTCGCTGCCGGGGAAATACGGGATCGGTTCGCTCGGAAAAGAGGCGTACCGCTTTGCAAAACTGCTGGCAAAAAACGGCGTTACCTATTGGCAAGTGCTCCCGTTGGTACAAACGGGATACGGCGATTCGCCCTATCAGTCGGTGTGCTGCACGTCCGGGAATCCCTATCTGATCGATCTTCCCGCCCTGCAGCGGGAGGGGTTGCTGACGAAAGAAGAAGTAAAGCATGCGGAAAGCGCGCCCGGGCGCGTCGATTACGGCGCGTTATACCGTGACCGCTACCTTGTTTTGCGCAAGGCGTTTTCGCGCTTCAATTTTGACGGCAACGATTTCCGCGCCTTTGTAAAGCGCGGCGCCTTTGAGGACTACGCGCTGTTCATGACCGCAAAGACCATGTTCGGCGGCAGCTTTTGCGATTGGGACAAGAGCATAAAGTTCCGCGATCCCGCGGCGCTCGAAAAGCTGCGGACGGACTATCACGAAGAGTACCTCTTCTGGAATTTTTTACAGTATGAGTTTGAACGGCAGTGGAAGGCGTTAAAGGCTTACTGTAACAATTTGGGCGTAAAGATCATCGGCGATATCCCGTTGTACGTCGCCGCGGACAGCGCGGACGTATGGGCGAACCCCGCGCTGTTCAAGTTGGATAAAAATTTAAAGCCCGTGAAGGTGGCGGGCGTCCCGCCCGACTACTTCTCCAAAACGGGACAGCTGTGGGGCAACCCCATCTACGATTGGAAGGCGCACGAAAAGCAGGGATTTTCCTGGTGGAAGGGGCGGCTGGCCGCGGCGCTCGAAACGTACGACCTGATCCGCATCGATCACTTTCGCGGCATCGACCGCTATTACGAGGTGCCCGCAGACGCCGAAACGGCGGAAAAGGGCGCATGGAGAGAGGGCCCCAAAGAAAAATTGTTCGAAGGCCTTGCAGACCGCGACGCGATCATTGCCGAAGACCTGGGCGAGATCGACGACGGCGTGCGGGCGCTGCTGAAGAAGACGGGATTCCCCGGCATGAAGGTGCTGCTGTTTGCCTTTAACGGCGACCCCGACAACGAGTTCCTGCCCAAAAATATCGGTGAAAACAGCGTATGCTACACGGGGACGCACGATAACGATACGGTCGCCGGCTATGTAAAGACACTGGATACCGAATCGTTCATCATTTTCCGATCGCGCGTGGCGGAGGTGTTGGAGGAGAACGGCGTCTACGTTACGCTGTGCGCCGGCGGTAAAGGCTTTCCCGAGGCGTTTGTCCGGCTTGCGATGAGCACGCGCGCCGACCTTGCCGTTGTGCCCGTGCAGGACGTGCTCGGGCTGGACAATTCGGCCAGGATGAACTATCCCGGGACCAACGGCGGCAATTGGCAATTCAGGCTTTTAAAACTTCCCGCATACGGTGCGATGCGGAGGTTAAAAAGGATCATAAAAAAATATCAGAGGTAACAAAGTGGCGCAGAAGAAGGAAAAGAAGGGCTTTTTCCGCGAGTTTAAAGAGTTTATTTCGAGGGGCAATGTTCTCGATATGGCCGTCGGCATTATTATCGGCGGCGCGTTCACGGCTATCATCAATGCGCTTGTCAACAATATCCTCACGCCCCTGCTGCAGTGGATCGGCGTCAGCGGCGATGGCATGGGCGCGCTGCAGGTCGTTCTGAAAGAGGCGGTCGTACAGGACGGCGTTGTGGTCGCCGATGCGGTCATTATGGATTTCGGCATCGTCATTTCTGCCGTGATCTCCTTCCTGCTCACCGCGCTGGTGTTGTTCCTCATCGTAAAGGCATTCAATACCGTGCGCCGCAAGGCGGAAGAAGCAAAGGCGGCCAAGGAAGCTGCCGAAAAGGCGGCGGAAGAGGCCGCTGCCGCGGAGAAGGCGGCTGCTGAGGCTGCCGCTGCGGAGAAGGCGGCTGCGGAGGCTGCCGCTGCGCCCGCACCCGAGCCCGCTCCTACCACCGAGCAGCTGCTGGCGGAGATCCGCGACCTGTTAAAGTTGCGCGAGGCAGACGGGCAGTCCTCTCCCGAGCAGAAAAAATAACAGACACCGTTCGTTCGTAAGGCACCGTTAAAAGGTCCGCGCAGTCCGCGCGGACCTTTTTAACGGGATGGTGCTTCGCGGCGCGTCGTTTGACGCGGCGCATGCACAAAATGCGGCCGTTCATCCTATAATGATCGTGGTGGAGACGATGCGCATTTGTTTTGTGACGGACGGAAGTCTGGGAAATTTTTCCGTGCGGGCGGCCTGTTGCGCGGCGGATGTGATCTGTTGTTCCTTTCAGGCGCTCGGCGAGGTGAGTTACGAACGGGAACTCAAGGGGGAGACCGGCTTGTTCGAAGATGTCGCCGTGCTTTCCAAGGCGCGCAAGAGCGTCGTCATGAGCGGCTGTTTCACCGATGCGCACGGCATCCGGCGCAAATCGGTGGTGGTGGCGGACCGCGGTCGCATTTTGGGCGTCTCGGACATGGTGAACCGCATCGACGGCTGCGAGTACCGCGCCGGCGCCGGCATTAAATTGTACGATACCGCGGCGGGCAGGCTGGGTGTGATCGTGGCGGAAGATCTGTATTTTCCGCGCGTGCCCGAGACGCTTTCGCTCAGCGGGGCGGAGATCGTCTTTTGCGTGTTCGAGCAGTTGGGAGACGGTCCCGAACGCATGCTTGCCTGCTCCGCCGCCTTTTTATACGGCGTGCCGGTCGTCTTGTGCGGGTACGGTTACGCTATGGCGGCGGATATCGGCGGCAAGGTGCGCTTTGCCTCGTCGCGCAGTCCGTGCGTCTGCGAGCTGGAACGCGAAAAGGAGTATCACCTGGTGGAGACGCGCCGCCGCGGACTGTACCGCAGCGCCGAAAAAAAATATTAGGCTTGCAATCGGCGGCAGAATATGGTATACTCTTATCATGAGTAACGCGATCGACTTTATTTCCGCCTATAATGCGATCGATGCGCGCCTGCGTGCCATCTACCGCGGCAAGGGGAATTTGCAGTTTACCGACCTCGTGCGCCGCTGCGCCGCATTCAACAAGACCGTGCGCCGCTACGAGGACGACCTTGTTTCGTGCGCGCGCTTGCGCAATGCCATTGTACACGAAAGCACGAGAGACCGTATCATTGCCGAGCCGTGCGACGAGGTGACGCAGTTGATGTGCCACATTGCCGAGCTTTTGAGTTCGCCTCCCAGACTCTCCGTGCTCAAAGAGAAGAACGTGACGGGGATCGCGGCGGAGGCGACCCTCGGCGAGGCGATCGTGCGCAGCGCGCAGACCAACTATTCCAACCTGCCGGTATACCGCGGCGACCGGATGCTGGGGATCTTGAACAACCGCCGCATCGTGCGCGTGCTGGGGCAGGCCCTGGAGCGCGGCGAGGAGATGGACGCCTTTTTAAAGATGCCGTGCCATAAAGCGGTACACGAGGAGGATATGTTTCGCTTTTATAAGGTGCTGGGCAGGAATAACACCGTGCAGGAGGCGCTGGACGCCTTTGAGGAGAACCGCAAGCTGCTGGCCGTCGTCGTGACGGAGAGCGGCTATGTGGGAGATCGCATCGTCAACCTCATCACGTCGGCCGACCTTCCTAAACTCATCCGTCTTTTAGAGGAGTGATCGTGCATACAAAAAAAAGAGCGTTGCCGCTCTTTTTTTTCTGCGAAAATACTTTATTCTCCCTTGTATACGCGCGTTGCGGTCACCGCCAGGGCACCGGGGCCGATGTGGCAGGAGACGGACAGCGACAGGGGATCGACAAAGGTGATGGGAAGGGTGGGGAAGTAGGCGCTCAGCTCCTTTTTGAACTGTTCCGCTTCCCCTTCGTTGTGGGTGTGCGCGATCGAAAGTGTCATTTCGCCGCGCTCGGTATACTTGCGGAAACGCGTTGCCAGGTCGTTGCGGATGGCCGCCGTCATTTCGGCCTTTGCCTGTTTCAGCGAATGCACCTTTCGGAAGGCGTCCAGTTTTTCGCCCTGGATCTGCAGGACGGGTTTGATGCGCAGGATCGAGCCGATCAGCGCCGCGGCGGGCGTAAGGCGGCCGCCTTTCTGCAGATATTTCAGCGTGTCCAGCGCAATGTAGATGCTGCTGTCGAATTTGGTCTTGGTGAGGTATTCCTTTATTTCGGCGGCGCTCTTACCCTCCTGCGCCAGCTTTAACGCATCCAGCACGCTCTGTTTTTGCGTCACCGAAATGCGCTGGTTGTCCACTACGTGCACCCTTCCGCCGTACTCCCGGGCAAGGCTCTCCGCGGTGTGGCAGGTCTCGGAGAGGCCGCTCGACATGGGGATATGCACGATCTCGCCGCCGTCTGCAAGCAGCTTGTCCCACAGGTCGGTCACCGCGCCGACGGCGGGCTGCGAAGTAGAGACGGCCGCGCCTGTCTGCAGATGTTCGTAAAAATGTTCCTGGGTCAGATTGATGTCTTCAAAGTACTCTTCGCCGTCGATCAGAAAGGGCATCGGCAAGACGAAAATTCCCAGTTTTTTCGCCTCGGCCTGCGTGATGCCGCTGTTGGAATCGGTGACGATCTTTACGTTGTTCATACCGCTCTCCAATAACGATTCATTTTTTGAACTAATTATATCCGCCGTCATGCGTAAAGTCAAGGGAAAGAAGGATATTTATAAAAAAATATATGCGCCGATTGACAAATGTGCCGCAAAAGGATATAATATGCGTTGATCATTTATGAGGAGCAGACAAAAAACAATGTTCGAGATCCTTAAAAAAGAAGCGCTGAATCCCACCGTCATGCGCATGGATATCAGGGCGCCGCTCGTAGCCAAAAAGGCGAAGGCGGGGCAGTTTATTATTGTGCGCGCGGACGATCGCGGCGAGCGCATTCCCCTTACCGTTGCCGGCTGCGATCGCGATACCGGTGCCGTCACCATCATTTTTCAGATTGTCGGCGGCGCCACAATGACGCTTGCATCGCTGCCGCAGGGGGGCTGTGTTGCCGATTTTGTAGGCCCGCTCGGAACGCCCACCCACGTGGAAGGGCTTAAAAAGGTGGCCGTGGTGGGCGGCGGCGTCGGCTGCGCCATTGCGCTGCCCGTGGCGCGTGCGCTGCACGAGCACGGCTGCAGCGTTACCTCCGTCGTCGGATTTCGCAGCCGCGACCTCGTGATCCTGGAAGAGGAATTCAGGGCGGTCAGCGACCGCTTCTATATGATGACGGACGACGGTTCGTACGGCGAAAAGGGCAACGTGTGCGTTCCGCTCGGCCGCCTTTTGGAGAGCGGCGAACGCTTTGACGAGGTGATCGCCATCGGCCCGCTCGTCATGATGAAGTTTGTAGCGGCGGCGACCAGGCCGTATGCGATCAGAACGATCGCCAGCATGAACCCCATTATGATCGACGGAACGGGAATGTGCGGCTGCTGCCGCGTGAGCGTGGGCGGCGAAATGAAGTTCGCCTGTGTGGACGGGCCCGATTTCGACGCGCATCTTATCGATTTCGACGAAGCGATCAAGCGTTCCCGCACTTATGCGGAATTTGAGGCGAAGGCGCGGGAAAAACACTGCAATCTCTTTAAAAAGGAGGTCGAGTCGAATGCCAAAATTTAACATGGATCCCAAAAAACACCCCATGCCTTCCCAGGAGCCCCTTGTACGCAATAAAAACTTTAAAGAGGTGGCGCTGGGCTACGACGAGACGACGGCCGTGGATGAAGCAAAGCGCTGTTTAAACTGCAAAAACAAGCCCTGCGTTGCGGGTTGCCCCGTGGCGGTGGATATTCCCGCGTTCGTAGCTTTGATCGCGGAGGGGAAGTTTGAAGAGGCGTACGAGGTGATCGCGCGCACCTCGTCGCTGCCCGCCGTCTGCGGCAGGGTTTGCCCGCAGGAGACACAGTGCGAGGGGAAGTGCACGCGCGGCATCCGCGGCGAACCCGTTGCGATCGGCCGCCTCGAGCGGTTTGCGGCCGATTGGCACATGGCGCATTCCGCGGCGCTGCCGCAAAAGCCGCCCGCAAACGGCCATAAAGTTGCCGTTGTCGGTTCGGGGCCGGCGGGCCTTACTTGTGCGGGCGATCTGGCCAGGCGCGGCTACGATGTAACGGTGTTCGAGGCGCTGCACATTGCCGGCGGCGTGCTGGTGTACGGCATTCCCGAATTTCGTCTGCCCAAGGAGATCGTCCGCAAAGAGGTGGAGGGGCTGAAAGCGCTGGGCGTAAAGATCCAAACGGACAGCGTGATCGGCCGATTGCTGACCATCGACGAACTGAAAGAGGAATACGGCTTCGAGGCGATCTTTTTGGGGACCGGAGCGGGACTGCCCAAGTTCATGGGGATCCCCGGCGAGGGCGCCAGGGGCGTATTTTCCGCCAACGAATATCTGACGCGCACCAATTTGATGAAGGCCTACGAGCCGGACAGTGAAACGCCCATCCTGCACGCCAAAAGGGTGGCGGTGGTGGGGGGCGGAAACGTCGCCATGGACGCCGCGCGCTGCGCAAAGCGACTGGGCGCAGATACCGTATATATCGTATACCGTCGTTCCGAAGCGGAGCTTCCCGCCCGCCGCGAAGAGGTAGAGCACGCAAAAGAGGAGGAGATCGTATTTCGCCTGCTGACCAATCCCGTCGCGATCCTGACGGACGCGGATGACAACGTGGTCGGGTTGAAATGCGTGCGCATGGAGCTGGGCGAGCCCGACGCCTCCGGCCGCAGACGGCCGGTCGAGCTTGCGGGGAGCGAATTTACGATGGATGTCGACTGCGTGATCATGGCGCTCGGCACGTCGCCCAACCCGCTCTTAAAGCAGACGACCGTCGGTTTGGAGACGCGCAGGCGCGGCGAGATCGTCGCCGACG
>CALVPS010000008.1 GCA_944354035.1 uncultured Clostridia bacterium
TTTTTGCGGACGGACGTCTCGCGCGAGGAGGAGGTGGCGCGCGCGTTTGCCGCGATCGGCACGCCGGACGTGCTGGAGAACAATGCGGGCGTGGACCTGTTTGCGCAGGTGCAGGACGTCTCGTTTGAGGCGTGGCGGCGGGTGACGGACGTCAACGCGGGCGGCACGTTTTTGTGCACGAAGTATGCCGTTAAAAAGATGCTGGCGCACGGTGGCGCCATTGTAAACGTCGCCTCGGTATGGGGCGAAACGGGCGGCAGCTGCGAAAGCGTGTACTCCGCCTCGAAGGGGGCGGTCATTGCCTTTACTCGCGCGCTGGCCAAGGAGCTGGCGCCCGCCGGGATCACCGTAAACTGCGTTTCGCCCGGGGCGATCGATACGCAGATGAACGCGCGCCTCACGCCGGAGGAGCGCGCGGCGCTTGCCGAAGAGATCCCGATGGGGCGCTTCGGCACGGCGGACGAGGTGGCCGAGGCGGTGCTGTTTTTGGCGCGCCAACGCTATATCACGGGCCAGGTGCTGGGCGTAAACGGCGGCTTCGGCGTTTGACCGGGGCCCTTTTATTTTGCATGCGCGCCGCTGTCCGCGCCGTTCGCCGCCCGCGGCGGAGCGCAGCGGATATTTCAAAAAAATATGCGATAAAACAAGGATTTTTTTGCCGATTTATCGTAACTACGGGTGATGAAAGAAAAAACGTATGAAAAAGAGCGGGCGTTTCTTTCGCCCTATGCCAAAAAATCGTACGAGAGCGCGGGGCGGCTGCGGCCGGAGACGCCCTGTTCCATGCGCACCGACTTTCAGCGCGACCGCGACCGTATCATCTACTCTAAGGCGTTTTTGCGGCTGAAGAACAAGACGCAAGTATTTTTTGCGCCGGACGGCGACCACTACATGTCCCGCCTGACGCACACGCTGGACGTTTCGCAGATCGCGCGCTCGCTGGCGCGCAGTCTTTCGCTGAACGAGGACCTGGCCGAGGCCATCGCGCTGGGGCACGATTTGGGTCACACGCCCTTCGGCCATGTCGGCGAACGCGTGCTTTCGGCGCTCAATCCCGCGGGGTTTCGCCACAGCGAGCAGTCTCTGCGCGTGGTGGATGTGCTGGAAAAGGACGGCAAGGGGCTGAATCTTACGTGGGAGGTGCGCGACGGCATTGTAAACCACACCAAGAGCGGGCGCCCCGCTACGCTGGAAGGGGCCGCCGTTTCGCTGGCCGACCGCATCGCATACATCAATCACGATATCGACGACGCCGTTCGGGCGGGCTTTCTCGATCCCGACGACCTGCCTGCCGAGGCGGTAAAAATATTCGGGCGGGATACGTCGGCGCGCATCAACACCGCCATCCTCGATATCTGCGCCGAATCGCAGGGCAAGCCGTACGTAAGGATGAGCGACGAAAAGGCCCGCGCGTTGGATACGCTGCGCTCTTTTATGTTCGAACACGTGTACGAGCGCGCCAACAAGCTCATCCAGGAGAGCGCCGAGCGTATGCTGCGCGCCCTGTACGCGTACTTTTCGGAGCGTCCCGAAACGCTGCCCGTTTTGTACCGCAACACCGCGCAGACCAATGTTTCACTTGCCGTGTGCGACTATCTTTCGTCCATGTCCGATCGCTATGCGATCAACGTATTTAAAACATTGTTTGTCCCGCGGGAGGGAAGCGTATGAGAGGGCGGGAGGAATTTACCGATTTCGTCCGCGTCCTGAAAGAGAAGAACGACATCGTGGAAGTGATCGGCGGCTATATCCCCCTGGAGCGGCGGGGGTACAACTATTGGGCATGCTGCCCGTTCCATCACGAAAAGACGCCGTCGTTTTCGGTAAACGCCGCCGACCGCTACTATCACTGTTTCGGCTGCGGCGCTTCGGGCGACGTGATCGGCTTTGTAAAGGCGTACGAAAACGTCGACTTTATGCAGGCGGTGCAGATGCTTGCCGCCCGCGCGCACCTCGAGGTGCCGGCCTTTGACGACCGCTCCGCCGAAGAGGCGGCGGAAAAGAAAAAAAAGCGGGACAGACTTTCGGCGCTCATGCGCGACGCCGCGCGTTTTTATTTCAGCAATTTATACGGCGGCCGTGCGGAAGCGCACCTCGCATATCTGCAAAAGCGCGGCTTTTCGCCTTCCACCTGCCGCAAGTTCGGCATCGGCGCCTCGCTCGACTACGTGTCGCTGCCGTCCTACCTGCTGGCGCAGGGGTATACGCCCGAGGAGTGCGAAGAGAGCGGCGCCTGTTCGCGCACCGAGGAGGGGCGGCTGATCGACGCCGAGGGCGAACGGCTGATCATTCCCATCATCAACCAGATGGACGAGGTGGTGGCCTTCGGCGGCCGGCTGTTAAAAAACGCCGACCGCGCCAAATACAAGAACACGCGCGAGACCATGCTGTTCAACAAGAGCAAGACGCTTTATAACGTGAACCTGGTAAAAAAGGAGCGCCGCGCGGGCGGGCTGGCCTCGCTGATCATCGTAGAGGGCTACATGGACGCCATTTCGCTGTACGAGGCCGGGTTTCGGGGAGTGGTCGCAAGCATGGGTACTTCGCTCACCAAAGAGCAGGCCCGCCTTGCCAAGCGCTATTCCGAAAACATCCTCATCAGTTATGACGGCGATTTTGCAGGGCAGAAGGCCAATCTGCGCGGGCTGGAAATTTTAAAGGACGAGGGCCTGAAGGTGCGCGTGGTGCCCATGCCCGAGGGGATGGATCCCGACGACGTGGTGCAAAAGCTCGGTCCCGAGGGGTACGAGACCTGTTTAAAACAGGCCATGCCGCTGATCGATTTCCGCCTGCTGGCCGCGCGGCGCAAGTACGATCTTGTAAAGACGGATGAAAAGCGCGACTACGTGCGCGAGGCGCTGCGCATCGTAAAAGAGGCCGAAAGCGAGACCGAGCGCGAGGAGCTGCTAAAGCGCATTGCGTCGGAGACGCAGATCAGCCTTTCGTCCATTTTGCGCGACTTCGAAAACACGCCGCAGGCGCCGCCCGCTTCCGCGCCTGCCGCGGCACCCGTAAAAGAGGACAGCGCCGACCGTGAGCGCAAGGCTGCGCGGTTTGTGCTGGCGGCCTGTCTGCTGGGCAAGCCGTACGCCGAGGCATGCGATCTTGCCGCGATCGACTTCGACGACGCGGCGCACCGTACCATTGCGGCGTTTGTGCTGGCGGGGCGGCGCGCGGGCAGGGTACGCGCCAGCGGGATCTTCGACCTCATGCCCGAGGACGGCGAACTTTCGGAGATCCTGAATTTAGACTACGGCGACAATCTCGACTCTCCCGCGGCGGAAAAATATTTTGCGGACTGCGTGCTGACGCTGGAGCGCGGCTCGCTGCAGCAGAAGATCGCCGTCGAGGGCGAGCGGTACCGGGCGGCGCAGTCCTCCGAAGAAAAACGCAGTATTTTGGCAAAGATCGGGGAATACACCAAGGAATTGAAGAACATCTCGTCAGGAGGAAAGGTATGAACGTGACGGACGAAAAACTCGGCGAACTCATCGAAGGGATCGCGTCGAGCTATAAAATGAAGGGCAGCATTTCGACCAACGCGCTGTGCGACGCGTTGGAAAAGTACGATCTGAGCCCGCAGCAGATCGAACAGGTGTATAAGACGCTGCCGGAGAGGGGCATCACCATCTTCGACGAGGACGAGCGCGACAAAGAGCTGTTCGAGCAGGCGCTCTCCGACATCGGGCTGGACGACCCCGTAAAGATGTATTTAAAGGACATCGGCCGCGTGCCGCTGCTCTCCGGCGACGACGAGATCGAGCTGGCGCGCCGCATGCAGGAGGGCGACGAGGAGGCAAAGCGTCGGCTCTCTGAGGCCAATCTGCGCCTTGTCGTCTCCATTGCCAAGCGGTATGTCGGGCGCGGGATGCTGTTTTTGGACCTCATTCAGGAGGGCAACCTGGGCTTGATGAAGGCGGTGGAAAAGTTCGACTACCAAAAGGGGTTCAAATTCTCCACATACGCCACTTGGTGGATCCGCCAGTCCATCACCCGCGCCATCGCCGACCAGGCGCGCACCATCCGTATCCCCGTGCACATGGTAGAGACCATCAATAAGCTCACCCGCGTCTCGCGTATGCTGCTGCAGGAAAACGGGCGCGAGCCCTCGCCCGAGGAGATCGCCGAGGCCATGGGGGTGGACGTTTCGAAAGTGCGTGAGATCCAAAAGATCGCGCAGGATCCCGTTTCGCTCGAAACGCCCATCGGCGAGGAGGAAGATTCGCACCTGGGAGACTTTATCGAGGACGACAAGACGCAGACGCCCGGCGATTCTGTAGCCTTTATTATGTTGAAGGAACAGCTGCTGGGCGTGCTGGATACGCTTACCCCGCGCGAAGAGAAGGTGCTGCGGCTGCGCTACGGCATCGACGACGGAAAGCCCCGCACGCTGGAAGAGGTGGGGCGGGAGTTCAACGTCACGCGCGAGCGCATCCGCCAGATCGAGGCCAAGGCGCTGCGCAAGCTGCGTCACCCCAGCCGTAGCAAAAAGCTGCGCGACTTTTTGGATTGATGACCCGTCGGCTTGCGGAGATCTGTTCGCGCATCCCCCGCGCCGAAACTTTTGCGGATATCGGGTGCGATCACGGGTACTGTACCGCCTACGCCCTGCGCAACGGGCTGTGCGGGCACGCCTATATCAGCGACGTCAGCGCCGCCTGCCTCGGCAAGGCGCGGGCGCTGCTGAAAGAGGAGATCGCGTCCGGCGTCTGTACGGCGGTATGTGCCGACGGAC
Organism: uncultured Clostridia bacterium; assembly: GCA_944354035.1. Taxonomy (GTDB): domain Bacteria; phylum Bacillota; class Clostridia; order Christensenellales; family Borkfalkiaceae; genus Gallimonas. Next base: position 4,736 of record CALVPS010000008.1, read on the forward strand.
TGGAGGGCTTGCCCGAACTTCCGGAGTGCGTTCTGATCGCCGGCATGGGCGGCGAGGAGATCGTGCGTATCCTTTCGGCGCGTCCGCTGCCGCGGCGCTTTGTGTTACAGCCGATGAAAAATACGCCCAAACTGCGCGTTTTTTTATTGGAACGCGGCGCAAAGATCTGCGAGGACGTGACCTTTTTCGACGGCAAATATTACGATCTGTTGACGGGTGAGGGCAGAGGTGGCGACGCGTATTCCGAGGACGAGCTCGTGTTCGGCAGAGACAATCTGCGCGCCCCGTCGGCAGATTTTTTGGGAAAGCTGCGCGAGGAGCGCGGCATGCTGCGCGGCGCGCTGGAGCGCACCGCGGCGCCGCAGGCCAAAGAGGCGCTGCTGCGGCGATTGCGACATTTGGAGGAGATCACCATTGCGATTACGAGAACTGTATGACATCATCGACGCGCAGGCGCCGTTTGCGCTCAGTCGGGAATATTGCGAGACATACGAATTTTACGACAACAGCGGCGTGATCCTCGATTGCGGCGAGGAGATCGACTGCGTGCTGTTTGCGTTGGACCTCTCCGCGCGGGCGGCGGAGGATGCAAAGCGTGCGGGCGCGCAGTGCGTCGTCACCCATCACCCCGCGATCTATCGGCCCGTTTCGTCGCTGCATGCCGGCGATCCGCTGGTCGCCTGTGCGCGGGCGGGGATCTCGGTCATTTCGGCGCACCTCAATCTGGATGCGGCGCAGGGCGGGATCGACGAGGAGCTTATGCTGGGCCTGGGCGGGAAGTCCGCCGAGGTGATGCACAAGCTTTCGCAGGGCGGCTACGGCCGCGTATATGCGGTGGAAGAGGAGCCGCTTTGTGCGTTTGCCGAGCGCATCCGCGCCCGCTTTTGCACCGATCGGCTGGTGGTGTACGGCGACCGCCCCGTTAAAACGGTGGCAAGCTTCTGCGGCGCGGGCATGGACGAGGCCACGGTTGCCTTTGCGCTTTCGAAGGGCGCGGACACAGTGGTGACTTCGGACGGGAAGCATCATTTGATCGCATCGCTCGTCGCGCAGGGCCTCAACGTGGTGCTTATGACGCACTACGCGGCGGAATATTACGGATTTGTCCGCTTTGCGGAGAACATAAAAAATAAATTAAAGGGAGCGGGCGTCCGTACAGAAGTATTTACGGACGAACGCCTGCTGTAAGGAGTAACGAGATGTCGGTTGTAAACGAATTGCTGGAATATCAGAACGTGGATAAGAAACTGCGCGAGATCGAACAGGAGATCTCCGCAAGCGAAGAGCGCAAAAAATATTTGCAGGCCAAAAAGTTCATGGAGTCCGCGCGCGAAAAACTCGCCGCGCAGGATAAGCATGCTGCCGCGCTGCGGGCGCTGCGGGACGACCTGATCCGCCGCGCCGAGGACATTTCCAAACAGATCGCGGAGTACGCGGACGTGGATGAGATGGTGGAAGAGGGGGGCGACGTACTCTTCTATAAAAAGAACGCGCAGGTGCTGTTGGATCGGCTGCGCGCCGTAAAGGGCGAGCTGCAAAAGCTTACGGCGGACGTGAACGCGGCCGTGGAGGAGTACGAACGCTACATGAAACAGGGCAGCGCCATGCAAAAGCAGTATAAAGAGTACAACGAAAAGTATAAAGAGCTGAAAAACTCGCGCGCGGCGGAGGTGCAGACCATCGGCAAGCAGTTGGAAAAGTTGGCTGCCGCCGTCCGCGAAAAAAACGCCGGCGTAATGGAGAAATATATTGCCAAGCGGCGGGACGGGATCTTCCCCGTGCTGGTCCCCCTGACCAACGATCGCTGCGTGTGCGGCATGGACTTTCCGCTTGCTCAGCAGGGGAAATTGGCGGACGGCAACGTGGTGGAGTGCGAAAACTGCCATCGGTTTGTATATAAGGCCTGACGTCTGCGCGGCGTATGCGTCTGCACCGGGCGTTTAACAGGGCGTCGTCGCGCCGCGGCGGGCGCACGCCCGCCGCGGCGCGTGCATAGTATGATGATATGCAAAAAACGCTTGCCGTTGTCCGTATGGGGGCGATCGTCGCCAACGCCCGCGCGCTGCAAAGCGCCGCCAGAAGGCCGCTGATCGCCGTGGTAAAGGACGACGCCTACGGCCACGGCGCCGCTACCGTCGCGCATGCGCTTTGCGGGATCGCCTCGGCGTTTGCCGTCTCCACGGCGGACGAGGGCGCGGCGCTGCGCATAGCCGGCGTCACCGGGGAAATTTTGGTGCTTACGCCGCCTTTGGACGAGGAGGACGCCGTCCGCGCTACGGCATACGGGCTGACGGTCACGCTCGCCTCGCGCGAGAGTCTGCAGTTGGCGGCGCGTGCGGGCGGGGGAACGGCCGCGCACCTTGCCGTAAACACCGGAATGAACCGCTACGGGTTTGCGCCGGACGCCGTCGGCGCCGCCTGCCGTGCGGCGCAGCGGGCGGGCATTTGCGTGCGCGGCGTCTATTCGCACTACTTTATGCCGGCCGTACCCGCCTGCCGTGCGGCACAGCGGGCGGCATTTGCACGGGCGGTGCGGTGCGTGCGGACGTACTTTCCGCAGGCGATCGCCCATCTTTCCGCGACGGGCGGGCTGCTGTGCGGCTGCGACGGGTTCGACGCCGTGCGCGCGGGGATCGCGCTGTACGGCTATGTGCCGCAGGGGGTGCCGCATACCCTTGCGCTGCGGCGCGCCATGCGCGTGTATGCGCGCGTGGCGCAGAGCGGAACGGCTTTCGGCCGCGGCGCGGGTTACGGCTGCGCGCCTCGCGGCGTGCGGGCGTTCCATACGCTGCGCTTGGGCTACGGCGACGGATTTTTTCGTGCGGGCGGCCTCGGCGCCGTGGGGAATTTATGTATGGACGCCTGCGTGCGCCCGGGCGGGCGGCCGTTCGGCGCCTATGTATGCGTGATGCAGGACGCCGAGGCGTATGCGCGCGCCCACGGGACGACGGCGTACGAGGTATTGGTACATGTTGGAAGAGCGGCTCAAAGACGGTATATATGAGCAAAAACGCGCCTTGCGCGCGCGGTTTTCCGCTCTGCGCGCCGCCCTGCATTCGGACGTGCGCGACGCGGCGTTGGCCGAGCGGGTGCTGGCCTCGGACTATCTTGCGGCAGATCGTTTTTTTATCTATTATGCCGTCGGCACGGAGGCGGGCACACTGCCCCTTATCCGCGCCCTGCTGCGGCTGGGGAAGACGGTATGCCTCCCCAGGATAGAGGACGGCGTGATGAAGGCGGTGCCGTACGGCAGATTGCAGCCGGGGGCATACGGGATCCCCGCGCCCGTCGGGGGGGAAGATACGTCCTGCGACGTGGCGTTTGCGCCCCTTTTGGCGGTCGATGACCGCGGCGTACGCCTGGGTTACGGCGGCGGCTATTACGATGCATACTTTGCGCGCTGTCCGCAGACGTTGCGCGTGGGGCTGTGCTATGCGGCGCAGCTGACGGACAGGCTCCCTTGCGGGCCTTCGGATGTCCCCCTGCAGGCGGTCGTGACGGAAGAGGGCGTCCGCATCTTTCGGAATACTTGACACAGGCGTGCCTGCCGCGGTATAATAAAGCGTGCGGCGGATACGTCCGCGGAGGAACTATGTTACAGGAATTACCCAAAAAACCCAAAAAAGAGGCGGGGGAGCTTACAAAGGGGCGGCTGTTCTGGCGCATTCAGAAGGTGTGCTTTCTGCGTGCGGTCACGCCGTGCATGATGTATCTGTTCACCAGCCTTATCGCGCTGGCCATCAATGCGATCTCTTTGGAGACGCTCGAAATCTACGAGATCGTCCTGGGATCGGTATGCATTCTTGGCGGCGTCGCGTTTAACGCGCACCTTGCCTATAATTACGGAAAGCTGCATTACGATTCGTACATTACGGGCTGCCTGCACCGCAAAAACCGCCTGTTCGGCATCCAATCGGGCGGCGATCACCGCGTCGAGCAGGAGTACCGCCCCTGGAAAGGATTTCTGATCGGGCTGTATGTGGGGATCCCCGTTATCGTGTTCGGCACGCTGGCGGCCATCCCCGCTACCTGGAGCTGGGGCGAGGTGGCCCTTATGATGTTTGCCAGCTGGGCCATTTTGCCCGTCCAGTGGATCCGCGGGCGCACGTTTGTGTTGGCGGAGGGGGAGAGCTGGGAGTATCCGCCCGTCAGCGGCGGCTGGTCGCTGCTGTTTATTTTGCTTCCCATCATCGTGACGGGCGTCTTTTACATTGTGGGCGCCATGACCGAAAAACGGCGCAAGGAGCGCGCGGAGGCAAACGGCGAGACGTTTGTGCCCGCCGCTCAACAAAAGAAGCGCAAATGAGGATCATTGCGGGGAAGTACCGCGGCCGCGTTCTGGCGGAATTCCGCGGGCGCGACGTGCGTCCCACTTCGGACCGCGCCAAGGAGTCGCTGTTTCAGATCCTTGCGCCGCGGCTTGCGGGTGCACGCGTGCTCGATCTGTTTTGCGGCAGCGGCGCGCTGGGGCTGGAAAGCCTGTCGCGCGGGGCGGCGGAGGCGGTGTTCAACGACTGCTCGCGCGAGAGCCTGGCGCTGCTGCACAAAAACCTTACGGCGCTCGGCGAGCGAGCGGCGGTGTATTGCCTGGATTATCGCGCCTGCCTGCGGCAGGCGGAGGGGGCGTTCGATCTGATCTTTGCCGATCCGCCCTATCGCTACGACTGCTGCGCACAGATATGCGGCCTGATCGCCGCACGCGGACTATTGACGCCGGGCGGTCTGCTCGTATATGAGAGCGAGCGCGCGGAAACGCCGCCGGAGGGCTGGCAGGTCGTGGATCGGAGGGCGTACGGCAGGGCAAAAATTGCGTTGTTTGCGAGGACGGACGTATGAAAAAATGCGTGTTTGCGGGGACCTTCGATCCGTTTACCGTGGGGCATGAGGACACGGTGAACAAGAGCCTTGCGATCTTTGACGAAGTGGTGGTGGCCCTGGCGGAAAATCGACAAAAGCAGTGCATGTTTTCCGTTGAGGCGCGCGAGGAGATGATCCGTGCGGTGTTTGCAGACTGCAAGCGGGTGCGCGTGGTGCGCTGGAACGGCGTGATCGTAGAGCTGCTGCGGCGCGAGCAGACGCCCTTCTATGTGCGCGGGATCAGGAATACGGTGGATTTTGAGTACGAAAATGCCGATTTTTATGCCAGCCGTGATTTGGACGACGCGATGATCCCCATCTATCTTCCGGCCGAGCAGCGGCATTTGCACATCAGTTCCACACTGGTAAAAAACTGCATTGCGTTTGATAAGCCGTACCGGGCATATGTGCCGCAGGCGGTGTACGAATACATTCAAAAGAGAGGCGTTTTATGTTTGCACGACAGATAGAGATCCCTTCGGCGGAGGAGATCGTCACCCGCATCCCGCTGCCCGCGGAACTGGCGGCGATCAAGGCGGAACGGGACGCGCTCGCCCGCGACGTGATCACGGGGAAGAGCAATAAACTTTTGGTGATCGTCGGCCCCTGTTCGGCGCACGAGAGCGCGCCTGTGCTGGAATATGTGCGGCGGCTGGGAAGGCTGAACGAGCGCGTAAAAGATAAGCTGGTACTGATCCCGCGTATCTATACAAATAAGCCGCGCACGCGCGGCGTGGGGTATAAGGGCATGTTTTCGCAGCCCGATCCCGAAAACAGCGAAAATATTTTAAAGGGCATCCTCACCATCCGCGATCTGCACATAAAGGCGATCGGCGAATCGGGTCTTTCCGCCGCGGACGAAATGCTCTATCCCGAAAATTACGCGTATGTGGAGGATCTGCTCACCTATGTGGCCGTGGGGGCACGCTCCAGCGAGAACCAGCTGCACCGGCTGGTTTCCAGCGGGATAGAACTGCCCGTCGGCATTAAAAATTCCACGGGCGGCAGCATCCCCGTGCTGCTCAATTCCGTTTTTGCGGCGCAGAATCCGCAGGTATTCATGTACCATAACTGGCAGGTCTCCACCCGGGGCAACGAGTATGCGCACGCGGTACTGCGCGGCAGGGTAGATCATCACGGCAACGACATTCCAAACTACCACTACGAGACGGTGATGCAGGTGCTGGAGGGGTATGTGCAGTCGAACGGCGAACTCAAAAATCCCGCCATTGTCATCGACGCCAACCACTCCAATTCGGGCAAACGCTTCCGTCAGCAGATCCGCATTGTGGAGGAGGTGCTGCAAAACCGCAATTACGACGCCGATTTCAAGCGCGTAATAAAGGGCTTTATGATCGAAAGCTTTTTAGAAGAGGGCAATCAGAAGCACGACGTGGTGTTCGGAAAATCGATCACCGATCCCTGCCTGGGCTGGGACGATACCGAGCGCCTGATCCTGGATATTGCGGAGAAGGCGTAATGGACGGACGCGGAAAGGTGAGCTGCCTGGGACCCGCCGGGAGCTATTCGCACCTGGCGGCACAAACGCTGTGCCCGCACAGCGAACCGCTGCTGCTGCGCAGTTTTCCCGCGGTGTTCCGCGCGCTCGTTTCGGGCGAGGCGGAGGACGCCGTGATCCCTATCGAAAATTCCATTCAGGGCGGCGTGTTGGAAAATTTGGATCTGTTGAGCGCGGAGGACGTCTTTGCAATAGAGCAGATCATGCTGCGCATCGATCATCGCCTGGCGACCAGGCCGGGGGTTGCCTATCAAAATATCTGCCGCGTGTACTCGCACGAGCAGGCGATAGGGCAGTGTTCCGCGTTTTTGCAGCGCTATCTTCCGCAGGCGGAGTGCATTTTTACCGATTCCACCGCCAAAAGCCTGGAGCTTGTGGATGACGAATCCGCGGGGATCGTGGGGTCGCACGCCGACGCGGCGGGGCTGGAGCTCTCGAAGGAGAACATCGCCAACGAAAAGAATAATTTTACGCAGTTTTTCCGCCTTCGCCGACGGGAAGAGGGGCTCCCCGCGCACAGCCGCACGGTGTTTTTTTGTGCGGTCTGCGAACATCGCCCCGGCTCGCTGTTAGAGCTGCTGCAGGCGTTTTCACAGCGGAACATCAACCTGACGCGCATCGAAAGCCGTCCCATCCGCGGCGTTTTGGGGGAGTATCGGTTTTATGTTGAGATAGAGGGCGACCTTGCAGACGAGGCGATCGTTTTGGCGCTGCGCGCCACACGCGCGCATTGCAGGCAGTTCCGTCTGTTGGGCGCCTACGACTGACCGTTTTTCGGCGCCGGAAGGGGCGCCTGTATGAGACAGCCGCGGAAAAGCGCGGGTCGAGACGAATTTGCACGGGCTAAGGAGGTGTCTATGAGCAAAATACTTGGCTTTGCCCTTGGGGCGGGCGGGGCGCGCGGCGTGGCGCATATCGGGTTTTTACAGGCCATGGAAGAGGAGGGTATCCGGCCCGACTGCGTGGCGGGCTGTTCTATGGGCTCCATCGTCGGCGCCTGCTATTGCGCGGGGATCCCCATGGCGCGTGTACGTGAGGTAGCGCTCGATTTAAAACTTTCGCGCATCGCTACGCTGAACGTGACGCCGCTGCACGCCAACGGGCTCTTTCGCATGACCAAAGCGCGTAAGCTGATCGAGGAGAATCTTGGCGCAGATACCACGTTCGAGCAGTTGAAGATCCCTTTTTGCTGCGTGGCGACGGATATCATGTCCGGCAAGACGATCAAGCTGGATAAGGGCAACGTGACGGACGCCGTCATCGCCTCCAGTTCGATCCCGGGTGTGTTTTCCCCCGCCGTTATGGGGGATATGCTGTTGGTGGACGGCGGCGTGCTGGAGCGCGTCCCCGTGCGTGCCCTGCGAAGCATGCGGCCCAGGCCCGATGTGATCGTGGCGGTGGACGTGCTGGGAAATCTGCTGCACCGCAATTCGGAACCTCCCACCAACCTGATCAACTGTTTTTTGCGGTACGTCGACGTGATCGACACGCGCGTGACGCAGCAAAAAAAGATGGTGTTCAAGCGGCATAACGGCCTGTGGCTGGAGCCGGATCTTGGCAATATGGATCAATATCAGGTAAAAAACCTGCCCTTTGCGTACGAACAGGGGTATCGGCTGGGGAAGGAAAACGCCGGGGCGATCCGGGAGCTGATCGAGTCGTAATGGATCTGTTTGATTGGAACGGAAACGAGCAGCGCGCCAAGCCGCTTGCCGAGCGTATGCGCGCCGAAGCGCCGGAGGAGTTTGTGGGCCAGCGCCATCTGGTGGCGGAGGGCAGCCTGCTGCGCCGCGCCATTGCGCTGGACCGCTTGGGCAGCTGTATCTTTTGGGGGCCGCCCGGCTGCGGAAAGACGACGCTTGCCAATGTGATCGCCGCGCAGACCAAGGCGCGCTTTATTCGTCTGAACGCCGTAAACGCGGGCGTGGCCGACGTAAAAAAGGCGGTAGAGGACGCGCGCGAGGCATTAAAACTGCATAACCGACGCACCTATCTGATGTTGGACGAGTGTCATCGCTTCAACAAGGCGCAATCCGATTCGCTGCTGCCCGCCATAGAGCAGGGAACGATCGTGTTCATCGGTTCCACTACGGAAAATCCGTATGCCTCCATGACGCCGGCGCTCGTTTCGCGCTGCCGCATTTTTGAATTTTATCCGCTGCGCGAAGAGGAGATCCGCGGCGCGCTCGTGCGGGCGCTGACCGATAAAAGGGGCTTGGGCGACTATGCGGCCGACGTGTCGGCCGAGGCGCTGGATCATATTGCCCGAACGGCGGGCGGCGATCTGCGCACCGCCTACAACGCGCTGGAACTTGCGGTGCTGACCACGCCCCCGCAGGCGGACGGCACCATCCGCGTTACGCTTGCCGACGCTGAGCAGTCCATTCAGCGCAAGGCGCTTTCGTATAACGAAGATCTGTATTACGACCTTCTGTCGGCGTTTTGCAAGTCGCTGCGCGGCAGCGATCCCGACGCGGCCCTGTATTATGCCATGCGGCTTATCGAGGGCGGCTGCGATCCGCTCTTGGTGCTGCGCCGACTGGTGGTGCATGCCGCCGAAGATGTGGGTATGGCCGATCCCAACGCCCTGGTGGTGGCAACGTCCGCGCTTACCGCTTTCCGCAATTTGGGCAGCCCGGAAGGCCTTCTGCCCCTTTCGGAAGCGATCGTTTACGTGTGCGAGGCGGAAAAGAGCGGCGCCGTAAAGGACGCCATGCAGGCGGCTGCGCGCGACGCGCGCGAGACCCGCGACGATAACGTGCCCGCCTACCTGCGCGACGTTTCGTACGGCAGCCGTGAACAAAAGGCCGCGCGCGGGCAGTATTTGTACCCGCACGATTTCGGCGGCTGGGTAAAACAGCAGTATCTGCCCGATTCGCTAAAAGACAGAGTGTATTATACTCCCACCGAAAACGGATATGAGCGGCAGGTGCGTCAGACGCGCCGCCGTAAGGGAAAAGAATGACCGCCCCGCGACCGGGGCGGTTTTTTTGTATCGAAGGCGGGGTTCGGCACGCCGTTGAACGCGGCAAAGGCACGTGAAAAGGGGAAAGGGGAAACGCTGCCGCGGCCTTACACCTGCGGTCTGCCAAGGAGGTGGCTTGCCGCAGGCCGTTTTTCCCTTGCCTCCCCTTATCAAGGGGAGGTGGCTTGCCGCAGGCAAGTCGGAAGGGTTGCGACGCCGACGGCCTTTTTTTACGACCCTCCCGCCTTGCTTTACTCGGCGCCCTCCCTTACGAAGGGAGGGCAAGAAAAAAGTTCCTCGCTTTGCTCGGCGCTCACGTTATATACAATGAGAGTGGAAAAAATAGTGCCGCCGCCCGCTGCCCCTTGCCCGCGATGGATACCTCTCCCTTACCTCCCCTTATCAAGGGGGGGCTTGCCGCAGGCAAGTCGGAAGGGTTGCGCCACCGAGGCCTAGTTTTTCGTCCCGCGGTAGGTTGCGTGCAAAGTTCCCGCGGCGAAGAGCGTGTCCGCCACAAAAAAACGGCGGGCCCGCAGGGCCGCCGCCGCTAAAACAGTTTGGTGATATGTTGTGAATCGCGCCGCATGGCCTTTCCTATCACGTTAAGCATACTGAACATGCGGTCGATGGAGATGTGCTGCTGGCGGGCGGCGTGTTCTTGCAGGAAGATCTCGTCCACCTTTTTTTGCAGGCCTTCCCTCGAAAGGTCGCCCTCAAACAAAAACGTGCAGATCTTTTCGCCGTACGCCTCGCCCGTGGTGATCATTTCGTCGATATAGGCGCTGGAAAAGTTGTAGTGTTCCTTTTTAAAGTCGTTGCAGACGGAGATGTCGGTATCGAGAATGGGGATATCCGTTTTAAAGTCTTTGCGGTAGTCGTAGCGAGAATCGAAATGCAGGGCAAACACGATGTCCGGGGTCTGCGTTTCGGTGAGGATGCCGCGGCTTTGGCGCAGGATGGGGTAGAGAGGAATGTTGTCCATGGCGCCGCCGTCGATGGTGATGCGGCCCTCTACCATGCTGGGCAGGATCTTTAAAAAGGGATAGTTGACGCCCGCGTGGATATATTTGCGCCAGACGGGATTGTATTCGCCGTGCAAAAGGTAGTACCGCACGGGCGAAAAGGACAGCATGCACAGCGGAAAACAGAAGGGGATGTCCAGCCGGTCGCCCGGTTTTATCACGTTTTCGGTGGTGGAAGCCAGCAGACCGTGCGCAAATACCTGCCAAAAAAGTTCGGCCTTTTTGGGGATGTCCACGCTGCGGTAGATATATTCCAGCTCGTCAAGCTTGTTTGCCGAAACGCAATAGCCCGTAAACATGCCCATGGAAGCGCCCGCGATCATGACGATCTCGCTGCGATCAACATGCCGCAGCAGCGCCTTGGCAAAGCCAACCTGATAGGCGCATTTACTGATCCCGCCCGAAAAGACCAGGCCGATGTTCAGTTTTTTTCGTTTTTTTTTGCGTCGGGAAGGGGCTTGGCCGCGTCTGCGCCCGCAAGTTCGGTCTGGCGGAGGAAAGCCGTTCCGCGGCCGAGCTCGTCGCGTTCGTGCAGCAGCAGTTTTCCGCGCTCGACTTCTTCGCGCAGAACGGCAACGTATGCGCGCAGCTGTTCGCGCGCCCGCGAAAAATCTTCCGCGACCTTTGCGGTGGTCAGCTTTTCGAGCGCTTCGCGCAGGTCCGAAAAATTTTGCCGCAGCGTTTCGAGGTGCGCGTCCAGCAGCGGATAGCGCGATTTTTTATAACTCTTTTGTTCGACGCGGAAGAGTTTTTCGATCTGCTTTAAGGCCTTTTTGTTGTCGCAATATACGGTCGCCGCATGCGCGATCGACAGCAGCCGTCCCTCTACGCGGCGCAGTTCCTTTAAGCTTGCGATCTGATCGGTAGATTCCATATCTTCCCCTTGGCAACGGTCACAATTGAACAATGTTAATTATATAACTTTTTTGGAGATATGTCAACGAAAAGTGAAAATTTTCCGGACGGTTCCGATAAAAATCCCTGCCGGTTTTGGCAGGGATCTCCATTGCTTTGTGCCTCGGAAGAGGGCGCCGGCCGTTTTGCGTTTTTTACGGCCGTGCGGCAGGCGGGGTCGCAAAAACGGCGCAAAAACAAAGACCGCACATCCTTTGTGCGGTCCGTTTTTTAGTATGTCGGCATGGGGTTAGTATGTCGGCATCGTGCCTGCGGCGCCGATGGCGGCGATGATAATGATCACATAGACCAGGACGGCAAGCACGTATATCGCAATTTCGATACTGCTGATCACCACTCCTGCCGTGGCAAGACCCTGTCCGCTGCCGCCCAGTTCCGCTGCCTTCTTTTTGCCGAGGATCGAGCAGACAAGCCCGGCGATCGGTACAAAAAACGCAAGGATAAATCCTACAATGGCAAGTACGTTGGTCGTATCGCCGGCGGGATATACCTGGGGCGGCGGAGGCGGGGGCGCCTGCGTATAGATCGGCTGTCGGTCGGGAGCGGGGCTGCCGTTCCCATCGAACGGAACTTGCTGCTGCGCCGCCTTCAGCTGTGCGCCGCAGTACGGGCAGACGGCAGAGCCGTCGGCAAGTTGTTTTCCGCAATGTGAACAAAACATAATTTTTCCTCGTAAGATATCGCTATCGAAATTACAAAACGGCAAACGCGCCGAGCGACATGCTCATGGAGCTCATGATCTCGTTTAACAGGGGAAGGATCCAGATGTAGCTTAAAATGGCAGTGAAGACCCAGCTAAGAATGCTGATGACGATACCGGCGATCGCAAGGCCCTTGCCATTTCCGCCGCAGAGCCCAACCTTTTTCAGGCCGATGATGGAGCAGATGAGGCCGACGATCGGGATAAAAAACGAAAAGACAAATCCGACGATCGCCATGGTGTTTTTGGTTTCAGCAACCGGAGCCGCGGGAGCCGCGGGAGCTGCGGGAGCTGCGGGAACAGCAGGCTTTTCGGGTGCGGCGGGAGCAGGGGCGGGGGCCTCCGGCGCGGGCGCGGCGGCCTGCGCGTTGGCGGGCGCGGTCTGCGTTCCGCAGTAAGGGCAAACGGCTACGTTGTCGTCTACCGGTTTGCCGCAGTTTTTGCAAAACATATTCATATTCCTCCGTAACAACAATTTTCATTATTTTAACACAAAGTACAGGGATATGTCAACGCCGTAAGGGAGCATTTTGCAGAAATTTTTTGGAGAGGGATCCTTTTTTTGGCCGCTGTTCCGTTTTACGATATGCGCGGATACATGCGGTTATGAATAGATCGTGCAAACGCGCCGCGCGCCGCATAAAAACGGGCGTGTAAGCCGTAAGCCCTCATATTCCCCGGCTGCGCGCAAGCCGCGCCCGAAAGGAGCGACCGTCATGCGATCGGTCCCTGTTCCCCGTAAACGGGTCTTACGCCTTCTCTTTCCCTTACCTTTCCATTACAAGGTGAGGTGGATTGCCGTAGGCAAGACGAAAGGGCCGACGTGCCCATGCGGCGCCGACCGTTACGACCCTTCCGCCTTGCTTCGCTCGGTGCGCTCCCTTTATAAGGGGGGCAAGGATAAAATAGTATCACGCGCTCTCAATTCCATTCTGTTCATCGGAAAAGCTTCTCTTGGACCTGCAACCTGTCCGCGGGTTTTATATAAATAAAAAGGGCGGGCCGCATAAACGCGGTCCGCCGCAGAGTGTCGTATTGTCTTATGCTTTGCCGCATCGGCGATGCGGGAAACGGCGAGCGCCGGCGCAGGGTCAATGCAGCGCGCGGTAGGTCTCATCGTACGGCTTGCGCTTTTTGGGGCGAATGGGGCAGTCTTCCCTTGCGTATCCCAGGGCAACGACGACGGGGATGCGCGTCTTTTCGTCCAATCCCAGCAGCGCGCGCAGCTTTTTTTCGTTGCGCCAGCCCAGGATGCAGCTGCCCAGCCCCGCCGCGTCGGCGGCAAGTACCAGGTGCGCCGTAAGAATGCCGAGGTCGTTGGCCGTAAAGTCGGTGTCCTTTAAGCGGCTGCCGAGTTTTGCCGTAAAATTACCGCCCGCGGAGCACACGGCGACCAGCGCGCCCGCGTCGGAAGCGAAGCGGTTCATGCCCAACTCCTGCACGCATTTTACCGCCCGCGCGCGCGTCTCGCCGAACAGGGCGATCAGCTTCCAGGGCTGCGCATTGCAGGCGGAGGGGGCCAGCAGGGCAAGCTCGCATATCGATTTTATCAACGCCTCCGGCACTTCGCGCTCGTCAAAAGCGCGGCAGCTCTGCCGATGCCGGTAGAGGGCGGCGATATCGGAAAGATCCATGGCATATTTCTCCTAAAATATAGGGGCGCGGCCGATGCCGCGCCCCCGAAACTTGCATTGCGACCGGGCAAACGCGGCTTACGCCTTTGCCTTTGCCAGCGAAGCCTTTGCCTTTTCCACCACGTTTTCGACGGTGAAGCCGAACAGCTTGAACAGCTGCGAGGCAGGGCCGCTGGCACCGAAGGTGTTCATGGCGATGATCTCGCCGTTGTCGCCCGCGTATTTGTACCAGCTGTAGGGCGAACCGGCCTCTACGCAGACGCGCGCCTTGACGCAGGCGGGCATAACGCTCTCTTTGTATTCGGCGGACTGTTTTTCGTATTCCTCAAAGCAGGGCATGGAAACGACGCGTGCGCGGATGCCCTCTTCGGCGAGTTTTGCTTTGGCGCCCACGCACTGCTCCACTTCGGAGCCGCTGGCGATCAGCAGTACGTCGGGCGTGCCTTCGCAGTCCTCCAGCACATAGCCGCCCTTTAAGGCCACCAGGCCGCTGTTGGCGTACTGCGGCAGGTTCTGGCGGGTGAGGACGAGCGCGGTGGGGGCAGTCCCGGTGAGCGCGGAGATCCAGGCCGCCGCCGTCTCTTTTCCGTCGGCGGGGCGGTAGACCTTCATGTTGGGGATGGAACGCAGCGCGATCAGCTGTTCTACGGGCTCGTGCGTGGGGCCGTCCTCGCCGACGCCGATGGAATCGTGCGTAAGGATGTATACGACGGGGATGTTCATCAACGCCGAAAGCCGCATGGCGTGCTTGCAGTAGTCGGAGAAGATAAAGAAGGTAGAGCAGTAGCAGCGCAGTCCGCCGTGCAGCTGCATGCCGTTGGTGATGGCGGCCATGGCATGCTCGCGGATGCCGAAGTGCATGTTGCGCCCGCTCTTATCCGCCGCCGAGAAGCTGCCGTACTTTATGGCGTCGGTGTCCTTCATGTCGGAGAGGTTGGAGGGGGCCAAGTCGGCCGAGCCGCCCATCAGGTCGGGCAGTAGCGCCGCGATCTTGTTGAGCACGACGGCGGAAGTCTGGCGGGTCGCCATGGGCTTTTCCCACTTGAACAGGTCGTCTACCTTGGTGAGGTCGACCATTTCGCCGTTCATGGCAGCCTTGTATGCCTTGGCAAGATCGGGGTACGCCTTTTCGTACTCCGCAAACATGGCGTTCCATTCCCGCTCCTTTTTGGCGCCGCGGCGGCCCGCCTGCGCGGTGTGCGCAAGCACCTCGGCGGGCACTTCGAATGGCGCGCTCGTCCAGCCGAAGCGGTCTTTGGTCTTTTGCAGGTTTTCTGCGCCGAGGGGCGCGCCGTGGCACTTGTGGCTGCCTTCGAGCGGCGTGCCGTAGCCGATCTTGGTCTTGCAGATGATAACGGAGGGTTTCGTCGTCTCTTTCTGCGCCTTGCGGATGGCGTTGGAGAGCATGGCGACGTTATCGGGATTGGCCACCAGGTCTACCTTGATCACCTGCCAGTTCTGCGCCTTAAAGCGCGCGGCGACGTCCTCTTTAAAGGTGATGTCGGTATCGCCTTCGATGGTGATGTCGTTGTCGTCGTAAAAGAGGATGAGCTTGCCCAGCTCGTGCGTGCCGGCAAACGAGCAGGCCTCGTACGAAATGCCCTCTTCCAGGCAGCCGTCGCCGCACAGCGCATAGGTGTAATGATCTACGACGGGGAATCCTTCGCGGTTGAACACGGCGGCAAGGTGCGCTTCGGCAACCGCCATGCCCACGGCGTTGGCAATGCCCTGTCCCAGGGGACCGGTGGTCGTTTCAATGCCCACCGTGTGGCCGTATTCGGGGTGGCCGGGCGTTTTGGAGCCGAGCTGGCGGAAGTTCATAAGATCTTCTTTTGTGAGGCCGAACCCGTACAGGTACAGCAGCGAGTAGTCGAGCATGGAGCCGTGTCCCGCCGAAAGGATAAAGCGGTCGCGGTTATCCCACTTGGCGTTTTTGTTGTTGAACTTTAAAAAGTTTTGCCACAGCGTATAGGCGATGGGGGCGGAGCCGATGGGAAGGCCCGGGTGCCCCGAGTTGGCCTTTTGAATGGCCTCGGCCGAGAGGATGCGGATGGCGTTGATGGTGGTCTGTTTTACGTCGTTCATAGATCGATCTCCTTTAAATTTAAATGTGGTAGTTTGATTGCGGTGTCGTTATACAAGTTTTTCGCCGAGCGGTCGGGCGTTGAGGAAGGGATACTTAGATAAAAAGTCGTACAGCTCCCGCATGATGCGCTTGTTTCCTCCCCGCTCGTTGCTTTCGACGTTGATGGGCATGATGGGCTCGTGCAGGCTCATGCGGACCAGCGCCCAGCCGTTGCCGTGTGCTCCGTCGAAGTTGACGCGCGCGCCTTCGTAGTTGTCGGGCGCGAGCGCGAGGTGCGCGCTTGTCTGCGCATAGGTTTTCAAGTCTTCGATGACGCCCGCGCCCAGCGCCTTAAAGTCGCACCCCGGCGCAAAGGTAAGGCGCACTTCGGCCGCTTCGGCGGGCTCGGGAAGGTCGGCAATGAGGGCCATAAGGTCTTTTCCCGCTTCGGCGCACTTTGCAAGCGCGATCAGCAGGCGGGTCACAAGGTAGGCGCCGTCGTCTAAAAAGTAATTTTCTTTTAAGGCGGCATGTCCGCTCGTTTCGATGGCGAGGGGAGAATACTTCCCTTCGGCGTTCAGGCGCTTACTTTCGTTGATCACGTTTTTGTAGCCGCGCTTATAGCGGTGATGCACGCCGCCGTGCGCCGCGATGAATGAGGCAAGCCCGTCGCTCGTCACCGAGTCGGTCACGATGTATGCGCCCCGCCGCTCCTCCAGCAGGATGGCGGAGATGAGCGCGATCAGCCGGTTGCGGTTGATCTCTTCGCCGTTCGGCGCCACCGCGCCGGCGCGGTCGACGTCGGTATCGAAGATGATGCCGAAGTCGGCCTTGTTTTTAACGACGGCCGCGCACACGGACTGCATGGCCGCCTCGTTTTCGGGATTGGGAATGTGGTTGGGGAAACGGCCGTCGGGTTCCAGGAACTGTGAGCCAGCGGTGTCCGCGCCCAGCGGCTTTAGCACCAGATCCACATAAAAGCCGCCCGCGCCGTTGCCCGCGTCCACCAGAATGCGCTTTCCGGCAAGCGGCCGTTCCTTTCCGCACGCCGCGCGCACCTTTTGCACGAGGTCGGCGGAATACTTTTGAAGGTAACTTTTTTCGGTTATGCTGCCTGCGCCTGCGGGGAATTCTCCCTTGGCGGCGAGCGCAAGGATCTCGCCGACGTCCGCGCCTTCGAGGCCGCCTTCTTTAACAAAAAACTTTAACCCGTTTTTTTGATAGGGCAGGTGGCTGGCCGTGATCATGACCGAGGCGTCGGCGCCGAAGTCGTCCTGCAGCAGCATGAACATGGAGGGCGTAGAGGAGAGCCCCGTTAAAATGACGTCGCCTCCGCAGGCAGTGACGCCGTTGGCGACCAGCGCCGAAATGCGGTCGGCCGAAAGGCGCGAATCGTGCCCTACGGCGATGACGGGGCGCCGTTTGCCCGTCTTTTGGGCCGCCCATGTGCAAAATGCCTTTGCAATGGCCAAAACGGCCTCGTCCGTCAGCGTAACGGGATCGCCCTCGACGCCCGCGATGGCGGTGCCTCGCACATCGGTCCCGTTTTTGAGTTTCATGAAATCCTGTTCTGTCATAGTCCCCCCCGGGGCGGATTGGCAGCGCCTGCGCTGCATGCCCGTACAAAGATATTATACCGTTATCCGGGCGCTTTTTCAAGACCTTTTTGGAAAAAAGAATACATTTTTTGAAAAAATCTTGCGTTCTGTGTGCAAGTATGCTATACTGTTAAAAAATATTCGGAGAGTTACCAATGTATAAGTTTACCCTGTCGACCGATTCAACGTGCGATCTGTACCACGATTTTATCGTGGAAAACGACATAAAACTGGTTTCGCTCACCTTTATGGTGGAAAAGGACGGTGCGCTGGAGGACAGACTGGACGCGTTTACGCAGTATTCGCAGTATGTCGATTTTTACAACGAGCTGCGTGCGGGTGCCTATTCCAGGACATCCATGCTCAATTACGATTCGCATTACCGGCATTTTTTGGCTTTGGCAAAGGAGGGCGCGGAGGACGTGGTGCACTTTACCATTTCGTCCGGTCTTTCGCCCACCAAAACGGTGGCGGCCAAGGCGGCTGCCGCCGTAAAGGAGGAGTATCCCAAGTTTAACGTGTGGGTGGTAGATCCTCTTACGGCCACGGTGGGGCAGGGTGCATTGGTGCGCATGGCGCTCATCTGCCGCAACGAAGGCAAGACCGCGCAGGAGACGTACGACTATGTAAACGACCAGCGGCTGCACATCCAGCACTTTATTGTGGCGGACGATTTAAAATATCTGCGGCGGGGCGGGCGCATCTCGGCCGCGGCCGCGGCCTTTGGCGGCGTGCTGGATATAAAGCCCATCCTCACGTTCGACAACGAGGGGAAGCTGTTCCTCCTCACCAAGACGCGCGGCGCAAAGGGCGCCATCCGCTTTATTAAGTCGAAACTCGAAAAGGAGGGGCCGGACGAGCGCGGATATGTGTACATCGTGCACACCGACAACGAGCCCGCCGCCAACGAACTTACCGACTACGTGCGACAGAAATTCGGGATAGAGCCGTTCGTTTCGATCATGGGGCCGGTCATCGGGTCGCACGTGGGGCCCAATGCGTTCGCCTTAGGGTATCTTTCCAAAAGTCTGCGCAACACCTTCTGATCGAAATCGCCGCGATCGGGCCGGGGTCGGTCTTTTCAAGCTTGCAAAACGCTTTCCGATCGGCTGCGCGACTGCCGTTTGGCCGTATGCGCAAAATCGTTGCGGCAAATGCCAAGATTTTCACTTGCCGCACGCGGCCTTCTGCGGTATGCTGTATCCTGCGGATGCCGCCTGCGGCGCCCGTGCCAGACAACTTTATTCCGATACGGGTACGCCCGAAAGGGCGTTTGATAGGGAAGAGAGGAACGACCTCCGCAGCCCCCGCTACTGTTCGGAGACGCGCGTATTCACTGCTCAGGCGGGAAGGATACGGCAAACCGCGTTTTCGCGCCGCACAAAAGCGCAGTGCCTTTGTACGGCGGACAAGCCAGGAGACCTGCCCGCATCGCAGAGAACTTCGTTTTTCGGGCAGGAAAAAAGGAGCGGCGGAAGAAAGAAGATTTCTTTTGTTTTTGCGCGCTTTTCGGGCCGGACCGAAAAGCGCGTTTTGTTTGGCGGGGCGGGTCGGCGCCGTCTGAAAAATTCGGTACGATAGGAGAACAGGGTATGAAACGCATGAAAAGAGCGATCGCGCTGCTGTTTTGCTGCGCGGCTGCATGCGGCGGGATATCGCTCGCCGCCTGCGCGGAGAAGGACGGAGCGGGTCTGGGCGCCGCCGAGGCGGCGCTGCTGGAGAGCACGTCGGAGTATGTGGTGATCGAGGTGCGAGAGGGCGATCTTACAAAGAGCCTGTACGACGCGCTGCTCCACTTTCAGGACCGGGGAGAACTTACGATCGGTGGGAGGGAAGACGCGTTCGGTTTTTACCTGACGTCGGTCAACGGCGTGGAGGCGACGGATAAATACTATTGGGGGGTGTACACTACGCTTGGAACGCTGGACGGCACGGAGTATTCCAATGCGGAATACGGCACATACGAGTACGGCGGCCAAACGCTGGCCTCCGCTTCGTACGGCGTATCGGGGCTGCCGCTGGCCGATGGCGAACTGTATGCCGTCGTCTGGACAAAAAATCCTTATGCATAAGCGGTCGCCGTCGGGAGGCGGCGCGGCTCACGGCGCCGCTTGTTGTAAGAAAATTTCCACGCATAAGCGATTGGCGTCGGGAGGTGCGCCGTGAAGGGTCGTTTGGACGTGCGCACGATCACGGCGTGCGCCGTCGTCACGGCGCTGCTGATCGCCGTGCAGTACGTGCTCGGCTTTGTGCCGGGCGTGGAGCTGGTCACCGTGTTGCTGCTTTCGTTCTGCTTTTCGTACGGTGCGGGCGCGGGCATGATCACGGCGACGGCGTTTTCGCTGCTGCGCTGCTTTGTGTGGGGGTTCGACCCCAAGGTGATCGTGCAGTATCTCATCTACTTTAACCTGTTTGCGCTGCTGTTCGGTCTGCTCGGGCGACGCGAAAAGCCGATCGCGGTGTGGATATGCCCCGTCCTGCTGGTGCTTATGGCGGCGGGGAGCGCCGCGGCCGCCATGGTAGGTCTGCCCGTCAGCGTGCTGTACCAAACGCGGGTGAACGTGATGCTTTGGCTGCTGTTCGGCGTGATGAGCGCGCTGCTTGTGCTGTATATCGTTCTGCTGTGCGTAGGCGGAAAGGGTGCTCGCTTCGGGCGGGAAACGGCGTCGCTGGCGGCGCTGGCCGCTTTTTGCACCGTGTGGTTCACGCTGCTGGACGATGTGCTCACTCCGCTGTGGTACGGTTATACGCTTGATGCGGCGATCGCCTATTTTTATACGGGTTTTTTGGCGATGCTTCCGCAGACGGTGTGCGCGGCCGTCAGCGTGGTTGTGTTGTTTCCCGTTTTAAAAAGAATTTTCGGCAGGGCGGGGAAAAGGACCCCTTCAAACATTGGACGAACGGACAAAGATATGGTATAATAGACCATATCTTTTTTTGCATGACGGAGCGGATATGGCAAAGGAAACATATGTAGAACAGATCGCGGATATCGAAACGGACTTTCCGCAGTGGTACACCGATGTGGTGTTAAAGACAAAGTTGGTAGATTACGGCCCCGTAAAGGGCACCATGGTCATCCGTCCGTACGGGTACGCCATAT
This sequence comes from uncultured Clostridia bacterium, assembly GCA_944354035.1. Classification (GTDB taxonomy): domain Bacteria; phylum Bacillota; class Clostridia; order Christensenellales; family Borkfalkiaceae; genus Gallimonas. The sequence goes on from CALVPS010000008.1 coordinate 25,114, forward strand.
GGGAGAACATCCGGCGCGAGCTGGACGCCCGCTTTCAGGCGCTGGGCATTCAGAATGCTTACTTTCCGCTGTTGATCCCCATGAGTTTTATGACAAAGGAAGCCGAGCACGTGGAAGGGTTTGCGCCCGAGGTAGCCGTGGTGACGCATGCGGGCGGCGAAAAACTTGCCGAGCCGCTGTGCATCCGCCCCACGTCCGAAACGATCATCGGCAGCATGTACAGCAAGTGGATCCAGTCGTACCGCGACCTGCCCGTACGAATGAATCAGTGGGCCAACGTGATGCGCTGGGAAAAGACCACGCGTCCCTTTTTGCGCACCAGCGAATTTTTGTGGCAGGAAGGGCACACTGTGCACGCCACTGCGGAGGAGGCGATGCGCGCGACGCTGCAGATGATGGACGTGTACGAGGAGTTTGCAAAAACCTGCCTTGCCATGCCCGTTTTAACGGGGCGCAAGACGGAAAAGGAGAAGTTTGCGGGCGCGGAGGCGACCTTCGGCATGGAGGCCATGATGCACGACGGAAAGAGCCTGCAGGCCGGCACCACGCACTATTTGGGGCAGAACTTTGCCAAGGCGTTCGATATTAAATTTCTCGACAGCGACGGCGTGCAAAAGTACGGGTATACGACGTCGTTCGGCGTCTCCACGCGCCTGATCGGCGCCATCATCATGACGCACGGCGACGCGCGCGGGTTGGTGCTGCCGCCCGTCGTGGCCCCCGTGCAGGCGGTGATCGTGCCCATCGCCGCAAAAAAAGAGGGCGTTGCGGAGGCCTGTCGCGCCTTAAAAGAGCGCCTTGCCGCCCGCGGCGTGCGCGTGGTGCTGGACGATTCGGAAAATTCTCCCGGCTGGAAGTTCAACGAGTGGGAGATGAAGGGGGTGCCCGTGCGTATCGAGCTGGGCCCGCGCGATCTGCAGGCGGGCAAGTGTCTGCTGGCGCGCCGCGACACGCTGGAAAAATCGGAGTGCGCGCTCGACGGGGCGGAGGATGCCGTGGCGTCGCTGCTTGATGAGATCTCTCGTACGATGTACGAGCGCGCCGCGGCGCGCATGGATCGCCGCACGGTGACGGCCGATTCGCTCGACGCATTGCTGAAGGGCGTGGAGGGCGGCAACTTTGTCCGTGCGGGCTGGTGCGGCTGCCGCGCCTGCGAGGACAAGGTGAAGGAATTTGCCCAGGCGACCGCGCGCGTATTCGAGCGCGAGAATACCGCCGAGACGTGCGTCGTGTGCGGTAAAGCGGCAACCGCGACCGTTATTTTTGCACGGGCGTATTAAGCGCGTCTAAAAAAAGGGAGATATGGGAATGAAACACACCGATATTGCCAAGGTATTGCACGATCCCGCTCTGCTGGGGAAGCAGGTGACCGTATGCGGCTGGGTGCGCACCGCGCGCGAATCTTCGACCGTGGCGTTTTTGGAGATAACGGACGGCACCAGTTTTTCCCGCCTGCAGGCGGTGGTAGATAAGGCTTCGGTCCCGCTCGATCCCGAGTGCGTCAAGTGCGGCGCGGCCGTTTGCGTTACGGGGACTGCGGTAAAGGCCTTTAGGGGAGAGGGGACGGAACTCAACGCCGCCGAAGTGACGCTGATTGGAAAATGCCCCTCCGACTATCCCATTCAAAAAAAGCGGACGACGCTGGAGTTTTTGCGCACCATCCCGCATCTGCGCCTGCGCACCAACACTTTTGCGGCGGTATTCCGCGTACGCAGCGTGGCGGCGCAGGCGGTGCATCGCTACTTCCACGAACGCGGCTATTACTATATCAACACTCCGCTCATCACGGCCAGCGACTGCGAGGGCGCGGGCGAGATGTTCCGCGTGACGACGCAGCCCTGGAACGCAAGGTATGCCGACGAGGCGCAGTATTATAAAGAGGACTTTTTCGGCAAAAAGGCGGGCCTTTCGGTATCCGGCCAGCTGGAGGGGGAGGTCGCCGCGACGGCGCTGGGCAAAATTTATACCTTCGGGCCCTCGTTCCGCGCGGAAAATTCTAACACGACGCGCCATTTGGCGGAATTTTGGCATATCGAGCCGGAGATCGCTTTTGCAGAGCTGGGCGACGTTTTGGAGGTGGCCGAGGAGATGGTAAAATACCTGATCGGCGCCGTGCTGGACGAATGCCCCGAAGAGATCGCTTTTTTCGATCGATTTGTGGAACACGGTTTAACGGAAAAATTAAAGCACGTGGCCGAAAGCGAGTTCGGCGTGGTGGAGTATACGCAGGCCGTGGCGCTGCTGCAAAAGGCGGACCGCGATTTCCGCTTCCCCGTGGCGTGGGGGTGCGATCTGCAGTCCGAACACGAGCGCTATCTGACCGAAGAAGTGTTCCGCAAACCCGTGTTCGTCATCAACTATCCCAAAGAGATCAAATCGTTTTACATGAAGCAGAACGCGGACGGCAAAACGGTGGCGGCAGCCGACCTGCTGGTACCCGGCGTGGGCGAGCTGATCGGCGGCAGCGAGCGCGAGGCCGATCCCGAAAAACTGCTTGTCGCCATGCAGGCGCGCGGTATGGACATTGCCGCCTACGAACAGTACCTGGCGCTGCGTAAATTCGGCACCGTGCCGCACGGCGGTTTCGGACTGGGATTCGAGCGGTTTATAATGTATGTGACGGGCATGGAAAACATCCGCGACGTAACGCTGTTCCCGCGTTCCGTCAACAATATTTTGTAGTGCAATTTCTTATATAATGTTTTTTGCGGCGGCCCTTGCAACAGGGGCCGCCGTATGCTATACTGTAAGAGGGAAATATGCACCCGCGTAAAGGCGGAGCCCGGGCGCGCATGTTTTGTTGAAGTCCTTTCCCGTGCCATGCGGCACGCGCCGCGGCCTTTTTTCGGCGTTGCCGACGGCGGGACCGGCTTGTTTGCCGTATCCCGGCAGGGACGCGGGCGATCGCGCGGGCAGACGACAGGCTTTCACGCGGGCGCGCCTGTCTTGGCAGAGGTGTCGGTATGAAACTCGTATTGTTTTGCGATTACGGAATAGACGATGCGGCGGCAACGGCCGACGCATTGTTCCATGCCGCGCGGGACGGCTACGACGGCGCGGCGATCGTGGCGGTAGGCGGGAACGTGCCGCCCGAAATTTCGCTGGCGAATGCAAAAAAACTTATAGCGCATCTGCCGTTTAAAACGGTGCCCGTCTGCCTGGTCGATACCTGCGCGCTGCGGCAGCCCTTCCGCTTTTTAAAGAAGATCCACGGCGGCGACGGCATGGGCGATCTGTTTTCGGACGACGCGGGCTTTTGCGCGCCCGTGCTGCCGTTTGAGGATTGGCTGGCGCATTGGTCGGAACCGTACGACTTTTTAAGCCTGGGACCGATGACCCTGGTCTTGCGCATGCTGCGCCATCGTCGGCCGCGCCGCTTTGTGTTTATGGGCGGCAACATTGCCGAACGGCCCAATTACGAGGGGTATGAGTTCAATCATGCGCTTGACCGCGCCGCGTTTGCCGACGTCGTGCGCGTCTACGAGCACATTGCCGTGACGCTGGATACCTGCCGCCATCCGCTGCTGAACGTGCAGAACGATCCGCCGGAGGCGCGCTCGTTGTTGGCTTCGATCGTGCGCCGTGCGCGGGAGATGACCTTTGTTTCGGGCGAAAAGGGCAGCTATATTTGGGACGATATGGCGGTAAAGGCGCTGCGGCATCCCGATTGGTTCGGATACGAAAGGGCTGCCGACCGGGACGGGAACGTGCTTACGGTCGCGCGCTACACGTACGGCAGACCGTACGGCGAGATCATCGATCGATAACAGAACAAGAGGGGCTGCGCGCCATAAAAGGGGCTCCCGGACGGGCGGGGCGCGCCGCGACGTACCGGGCATTTTTTGACGGGCCGCCGCACGATCGGAAACGAAAACCGCATATAAAAACGCACAAAAAAAACGGCATTTCTGCCGTTTTTTTTGTGCGCCGTATATAGACGCCGTTCGGACGGGCCCGCAGAGCGAGGTCAGGCGTTGATGTTTTTTTGCTTTTCGTTTTGATAGGGCGTGTTGTACAGCGCCGCGGGATCGAGGTAGAACAGCGGGCAGCCGTCCTCGGCAAACTGCACCTTCAGCACGTGCGCGTGACGGTTATGATCGTTCAGCGGATCGCCGTGGATCTTTTCGTAGTCGCGGAAGTGGAGCAGGGTGAGGACCTCGTTTTCGTCGCCGCGGACAAAGCAGTTGTGCCCGGGGCCGAATACCTTCAGCGACGCGTCCGTCTTTAAAACGGGCCAGCGGTCCTTTTTCCACGAACGGGGGTCGAGCAGGTCGTCGTTTTCGTCCGCGCGCAGCATGCCCATGCAGTAGCAGGCGCCCGTTGCGGAGGCGGAGAACGTCATGTAGATCTTCCCCTTGGTTTCGGGCCCCTTTAAAACGGCAGGGCCTTCGTTTACCCAAAATCCGCCGTCACGTTCCCAGTCGTAGTCGGGCGATGTGATGCGCACCAGCACCGTCTTTAACTTGGTGGGCGAAGCAAGCTCGGCGATGAACAGGTCCGAAATAGGCTTTTGGGCGCGCGTGCAGCCGAACTTCTGCGCCCAGATGGCGTACCATCTTCCGCGGTGTTCGAACACGGTCATGTCCAGCGAAAAGTCGGTAAAGGGATAGGGGTCGTTGTCGGCCGGCTGCATGGGCACGGCGTCGGCCTCCCACTCGTCCTTCATGGGGTCATTTCCCTTGCAGATCAGCGCGTAGGGGCGAATGTCCCAAACGTCGGGTCTGTGGCCCGCGGCAAAGTAGATGACCCATTTGCCCATGATGTAGTGCAGTTCGGGCGCCCAGATGTGCGAAGACAGCGCGCCCCATTTGTGGCGGGTCCACACCGTGCGCGCGGGCGCGGTGGCGATCGCGTTTACGCTGTCGGCGCAGCGGATCTCCAAATGGTCGTACTTGGGGCAGGTGGCCGTAAAGTAGTACTTTCCGTCCGTGTGCTTGTACAGGTAGGGGTCTGCGCGCTGGGGGACAAGGGGAGAGAGATAAGTTGCCATAATTCTTCCTCGTTTTTCGTTTATTTTTGAGCGGAGCGGCCGTGCCGCTTCGCGCCGTTACTTATGCTGCCGACTTTTTTTGGAACGCTCTTTTTGGCTGCGGTATTTTTCCCACGGGAGCAGAAAGATATACGCGCCGAGGATGACGAGCGCCAGTACGGTGAGGATGACGATGAGCGCAATGCGCAGTACCTCGGCGTTGCCTTCGTCGATCATATCCCGGGTGATCAGGGCGGTATAGCCCGCGTTGTCTACCGGGCGCGCCTCGTATGTCCCGTCGCCGCGGTCGTACAGGCGCACCTGGATGCGCTCGGTGACGGTAAGCGTGTTTCCGTTTGCGTCGGTGAACGTGATCCCTTCGGGCACGGCCTTTAAATAGGCCAAAAGGTATTCTTCGCCTGCGGGAGGGGTGGTCGTGAGATCGGAGAGATACGAAAGGGGAACGTATCCGCGCGCCTCGCTCCGCTCCGCCGCCGTGTAGCCGATCAGCGCATAGGCGCGGTCGGGCGCGGCGATCTCGCCGTACACCGTAACGGCCGTTCCGCGCGCAAGGCGCTCTGCCGTAAGCGTCTCTTCCAGGCAGGGCGCATAGTATGCGCCGACCGCGCTGGAGAGATACATGGTTGCGGGCGTTTCGTATACGGTGCGGTATTCCGATTCGGAAACCGCGGTCAGCGCGTCCGTTTCGTACAGTGCCGCCGTGCTCTGTCCGCGCTCGTCGGTGACAAGTAAAAGCGCATATTCGTCGGTTTGGGCCAGCAGCAACCCTCGTTCGTCCTGCGGCGTGCGGCCGTAGCCGCGGTAGGCGAACGCGGTGCTTTCCGCATTCAGCTGCGCAAGATCGACGCCGATGGCCACCGTTCCCGCAGCGATGTCGTAAAACAGGTCGCCCTCGTGCGTGGCATATACGCTTTCGCCCGCGCCGTCCGTTGCGATCGCATTCAGCGAGGGAACGGCAAGCGCCGCGCCGCCTTCGGGGGTGGTCGTGCTCTTTACCAGGTAGTTTCCAAAATTAAAGTATACTTCGCTGTCCTCGTAGCCGAGCGCAAACGAGGCAGGGGCCGTTCCTCCGCCGTATACGAACGGCTGCGGAAAGGAGGCAAACGGTTCGCCGTTTTTGTAGAGCGTGCCGTCTGCCATGCAGTAGACGTTGCCGCGGAAATCGGCGCGCAGCGACGTAAATCCCTGCGGGAGGCGGTACGCCGCCTCCGTTCCGGCCGCGCCGGCGGTGAGGAAATCCTGCTCGGTAAAGGAGCGCACGCGGTCATCGGACGAGTATGCCACATACAGGTTGCCGTAGATGTCGCAGGCAAGCCCTGCGGGCGTGCCGGGGTGGTATGCTTCGATCTCGCCGTTGCCGTACATGCCGTTTTCGGTCACATAATAGACGGCGCCGTACAGACAGACCAGTCCGCGCACGTTTGCCGATTGTGTGGTCGCAAAGGGGAAAAACGTCGTTTCGCCGTAAGTGCAGCGGTAGATCTCGCGCCCGGAGGCGTATACAACGGCGCTGCCGTCCGTCGCAACCAGCTCCGGCGTCTGTTCGCAGGGGATGGCGGAAACGGCGCCTGTTTTAAGGTCGTGTACGACGACGCGGCGGTTGTCCGCGTCCGCAGCGACCAAAAGATCGCCCGCCCGCACAATGTCGCAGGCGCCCGCGAGGCGGTTTTCGGACGAGGATGCCGCGGAAATTTCGTAGTCGGTAAAGGCCGCCTGTTCGCCGTCGAGGGTCACTTGCCGCACGGCGCGGCCGCAGACGGCGTACATGGCGCCGCCATAGGCGGCAAGGGCGGTAAACCCGGGGGCGGCGATCAGCTCGGAGGCGTTCCCCGCGAGGTCGCTGCGGTACAGTCCGCCCTCGTCGCCGCCGATCGCATAGTAAAAGCCGCCGTCGAAGGCGCAGATCGCGGTGAGCCCCGTAAAGGGCACGCTGCTCAGCAGGCAAACGTGCGACTGCTGCGCGCTGCTGCCGATCGACGTATAGGTGCGCACCGTGGCGTCGGCCGTGCTGCAATACAGGGTATCGTCGGCGTACGTCATGTACGGGGTTTTGTCCGTCTCCAGGGTGTCGAACGAGCGCTGCCCGTCCAGCGAAAGCGAATCGCTCAGCGCAAGCGCATACAGCAGCGTGGTCTGGGTGGAGACGCTGGCCACATATACGGTGTCACCCGCCAAATAAAAGGTGGAAAGCGAGATCCCCATGGAGGTGCATTCCAGCGTGGCGGGGTCAAGCCTGAAAAACCCGAGCGCCGCGTCCGAAAAATACAGATCGCCCGTCTGCGAAAATTGCAGTTTGGAGATGTTGACCTCGGCGGCGTGATCGTAGCGGCGGTATACGCCTTGCGCGCGGTCGTACAGGTAGACGGATGCGCCGTCGGCAATGGCGATGTAGTCCTCGCTGAAGGCGGCGTCTTTTGGCGCGTTCAGCGACAGATACTCTTCGTACGAATTTGGCAGATACAGCGCCGCATTTTCGGACGTAAGTTCCGTTTGCACGACCCCGTCGGGGGCGGCAGAGGCGGATATATTGGTTGCCGGGGCGGCCGCCGCGCATGCCGTTCCCAGCAGGAGAAGCGCTGCGAGCGCAAAGCCGGCGCTCTTTCGTATAACCATATTCCTATTATATCACGCGCGAATAAAAATTTCAATGCTTCGCACGGAAAAAATGTGCCGGTCCAATGAAAAAAGTATAAAAACTTTTGCAGCGCACGCGGGCGGCCCGCCGCGCGGCGAGCGGCGAGCGGCGGGAGAGGGGAGAGGGGAAGAAAAAAACAAAAAATATCGTAAAATAATTCGGCATACTTGCAGGAAATTGTCATATTTGTGTGGTAAGATAAAAATACAAACAAATGTTCGTATTTATTCGGCCGCACGAACGGCCGAAGGGGGGTCGGTATGGCATATGAATACGCAAAGGTGCTGCTGTACGCCTATCCGCATTTATCCGCGCTGAGCGAAGCCGTTTCGGTATCCGTTGAAAACAAGGCGCTGCTCTCCTTTCGCAGCGAGGAGTCCGCGGCGGCCTGTGCACAGCGCGTCGTCGGGGAGATCGCCGTTCGCGTGCGGCTTGACGCGCTTGCCGACGATCTGAACGCGATCCTGGCGGGCTGTTCGCGGGAGGAGCTGTTTTTGCTGGAGTACAAGTACTTCCGCCGCGGGCGCGTATTGCGCGGTCGCTTTGCCGGATGCACATTGCCCTGGTCGGAGCGCAGCTATTTTCGCAGGCAAACGCAGTTGTTAAAGCGTATGGCGTTTTTGTTGGGGGCGCGGGGCTGGACGCGGGCGCGGTGCGGCGCGTTGTTTGCGGAGTATCCGCCGTTTGCCCGCCTGCACGAGGCGCTGCTTCAGGGCAGGGAATGCGCCGTATCGGGCAAGCGGGCGCGGCGCGGGCTGGCGTTTGAAGGAGGTCCCCGTCCCGGTTAGCCGCTTGTTTCCGGCTGCGCCAAAAGGATAAGGGGGCGACGTGCCTGCGGGCGGGTCAGAATTCCGGCGTTTCGCGCGGCTCTTCGCGCGGGACGCGCCGTTTTCCGCGCAGCAGCAGCACGGCAAGCGCCACGGCCGCGGCGCAGGCGATCGAGACGGCGACGATCTGTCCCGCGTTTGTCGACGGCGCGGCGGGACCCGCTTCCCCGTCGGCGGCGGTAAGAAAGTCGTCGTTGTATTCAAACGTCGGCAGCTCCGCCGCCGGCAAAAAGCCGAACGTGTCGCCCTCCAGCACGTACAGGTACAGCCTGCCGTCCTCTACGCGGCTCCCGTAATACAAAAAAGTGCGCTGTATGCTGGTAAACGACTCCTCGGCAAATTCGCCGCTTTCGGGCAGCGTATAGGTGACGGTGACGGGCAGCTTTAAATAGGGGCGCGCGGGGATAAAGTCCACAAAGGTGAGGGCGTCGGTCTTGCAATAGCCCAACAGTTTAAGGTAGGGCGCCTCATCCGTTAAGTATTCCACCGAAGTATACTCATCCCCGCGCTCCAATACGCGCACGTAGTACGAGTACGGCAGCACGAACAGCTTTCGGTCTTCGCTTTCGCCCGTATAGAACCACACGTCCTCGTCGGCGGCAACGGCATAGCGCGGCGTTTGGGCGGCCGAAGCGCCGTATACGGGGATGGGCGGCAGGCATACGGCGGCAAGCGCAAATACAACAAGGGGAAAAAGTCGTTTCATACGCGCTATGGTAGTGTTTTTTACGGGGGAGGAACGGGACAATTTTGACGAAAGCAGACGAATTGACGGGAATGATCTGTGCGATCGAGCGCGAGCAGCGGCGCCGCGCGCGGCAGGATAAACTTGCCCGCTACAACACGGGGCGCAAGCGGCACAAAAAGCAGATCGCCTTTCACAAGTGCAAAAAGCGCAATCGCTGGGTATTCGGCGGCAACCGCTCGGGCAAGACGGAGTGCGGCGCGGTAGAGGCCGTATGGCTGGCGCGCGGCTGTCATCCTTACAAAAAGAACCGGCCGAACGTGTTCGGATGGGTCGTTTCGCTCACCATGCAGGTGCAGCGCGACGTGGCGCAAAAAAAGATCCTGGAGTATTTGCGGCCCGACCAGATCGCGGATATCGTTATGGTAAGCGGTCGGAAGGACAGTCCGCAGACGGGCATCGTCGACCAGATCGTCGTAAAAAACGCGTTCGGGGGCACGTCGGTCATCGGATTCAAAAGCTGCGACCAGGGACGGGAGCGCTTTCAGGGCAGCTCGCTGGATTTTGTGTGGTTCGACGAGGAGCCGCCGAAAGAGATCTACGAGGAGTGCTGCATGCGCGTCATCGATCGACGCGGCGACATTTTCGGCACGATGACGCCGCTGAAGGGGCTTACCTATCTTTACGAAGAAATTTACCTGAACCCGCGCAACAATCCCGAAATATGGTACGAGTTTATGGAGTGGTCGGACAATCCGTTTTTGTCGCGCCGCGAGATCGCGCTGTTGGAGCAGACGATGGACGAGACGACGCTGCAATCGCGCCGCTACGGTCGGTTCGCCGCGCGGGAGGGGCTGGTGTATCCCGAATTCGACGAGTCGGTGCACGTGATCGAGCCCTTTTGCGTGCCGCCGGCCTGGCAGGAGACGATCGCCATCGATCCCGGGCTGCGCAATCCGCTTTCGGCACATTGGTATGCGGTGGACTACGACGGGAACGTGTACGTGGTCGCCGAGCACTATGCGGCAGGGCTGGACATCGATGCGCACGCCGCCGCGATCGGGGAGATCTGCAACGCGCTCGGCTGGAAGCGAGACGCCAAGGGAAGGATCGCCGCGCTGATCGATTCGGCCGCGGACAGCCGCACGCTTGCGGCGGAAAAATCGGTATGCGAATTGTTTTACGAACGCGGGATCCTGGCCGATCCGCGCGTCGAAAAAAACGTGTTTGCCGGCATCGAGCGCGTCAAAAGTTATCTTGTGCGCGGCAACGGGCGGCCCGACCTGTTCATCTTTTCCCATTGCGTGAACATGATCCGGGAGTTTAAAAGTTACTTTTGGGGCAGGGGGGAGGCCCCCGTAAAGCGGGACGACCACGCCATGGACGAGCTGCGCTATTTTGCGATGAGCCGCCCCGCGCCGACGGCGCGTCCGCATACGGAGACGCCGCTGGAAAAGGACAAAAAGCGGCGCATCCGTCATCTGATGAATTTTCGCAAAGGTGCGCGCGTCTTAAAATAAGGGCCGTGCCCGTGCAAAAACGTGTCGGTATGTCCCGTTTTGCGGCGCTTTACGGCCGGCATGCTCGGGGTATTGGCATGGTATGGGCGGCATGTCGGGGCACAGGCACGGTATGGCGGGCTGTCACGGACGTGACGTCTTAACGGCCGAATAAAAGGGGGGCATGTCCGCCTCGGCGGACGGATATATGGAAGATCAGGCATTAAAAGAGGCGATCCGTAAGGTCGCATTGGGCTTTTGCGTGGAGGAGGTCACCGAAGAGTACGCGGTGGAGGACGGGGAGGCGCGCCTTATCAAGCGGCGGAAGACGCGCAAAGACGTTCCGCCCGATCTAAAGGCCGTGAACCTCCTGCGGGAGGGACAGGATTATGCGGCGCTTTCGGATGAACAACTCGAGGCGGAGCGGCAGCGGCTTTTGCGGGAGCTGCAAAAAGAGACGGCGCAGCACGCGCCGATGGAGGGATGAGATGGAAGAAGAGGCATTGCGGGAGGAACGGCGGCGCGAGGCGCTCGCCGCGCAGATCGAGGCGGATTTTACCGCGCGCCAGCGGGCGCGCAGCCGCTTGGAACAGGGCTGGCGGCTGAACATGAACTTTGTGGCGGGGAACCAATACTGCGACGTGGGCCTGTCCGGGGAGATCGAGCAGGAGCAGGCGGGTTATTTTTGGCAGTCGCGGCGCTGTTTCAACTATATCGCGCCCACGCTGGAGGCGCGCCTTGCGCGCCTGAATAAGGTACGGCCAAATTTAGAAGTGCGCGCCTTTTCGGATGCGGACGACGACGTAAACACGGCACGCCTGTGCAGCAATATATTAAAATCGGTCAAAAATCGCATCGACCTCGACCGCGTGATCTCTCGCGCCACGCTGTGGTCGGAGACGTGCGGCACGGCGTTTTACAAGGTGGTGTGGGATTTTAAGGACGGGAACGTGATCGGCACGGACGCCGACGGGACTCCGCTGCGGGAGGGCGACGCCAACATTGTGGCCGTTTCTCCCTTTGAAATCTACCCCGATTCGCTCTCGGCAGAATGCATGGAAGAGATCGGCAGCATCATTCACGCCAAGGCGGTCCCCGTGGAAGAGATCCGCAAAAAATTCGGCGTGGAGCTGCCCGGGCGGCGGATAAACGGCATCGTCCATCCCCTTGCCGTCGCGCAGGACGGCGAGGCGGAGGAGAAGCCGATGGAAATTCTGATCGAGCGGTATACCCGTCCGGACGATCGGGATCCGAACGGTCGGTTAGAGATCGCGGCCGGCGGTCGTCTGCTGTACGAGGGCGATCTGCCCTATTGCAACGGGCGGCGCGGCGAACGCACGCTGCCCTTTGTGCGGCAGACCTGCATTGCGCTGGCGGGCGCGTTTTTCGGGACGTCGGTGGTCGATCGCATGATCCCGCTGCAGCGCGCCTATAACGCCGTGCGCAACCGCAAGCACGAATTTTTGAACCGTCTTTCGATGGGCGTGCTTGCGGTGGAGGACGGATCGCTGGACGCCGAAGAGCTGGCGGAGGACGGGCTGTATCCCGGGAAGGTGCTTGTCTATCGTCAGGGGGCCGACAAGCCGACCTTTTTGGACTGCGGCACGCTGCCTTCGGAGTTTGAACGCGAGGAAGAGCGCATTCAGAACGAGTTCATCCTCGTCTCCGGCGTCAGCGAAATTTCACGCAATTCCGCAAACCCGACGCGCGTGACTTCCGCAGTCGGCCTGCAGCTGCTGATCGACCAGGATACCAACCGCATGCAGATCAGCGCCGAAAGCGTGGCGCGGGCGGTGCGCGAGGCGGGACGGCAGGTGCTGCGCCTTTACAAGCAGTTTGCCGGCGCTCGCCGCGTACTGAAGATGACGGGGACGGGCGGGCATACCGAACTTTTCAGCTTTGACCGAAGCGACCTTACCTCGGACGACGTGGAGTTTTTGTCCGGGTACGAGCGCACGCCCGAGCAGGTGCGCGAAAACATTCTTTCCATGCTTTCGCTGGGCCTGCTGAAGGACGAGGACGGTAATTTTTCGGACGACACGCGCAACAAGGTATTGGAGGCGCTCGGGTTTGGGTCGTTCGAAAACGCGCGGGATATTTCCAAACTTCACCTGCAAAAGGCGGAGCGCGAAAATCTCCTGCTGGCGCAGCGCGACGTGGAGGCGGAACCGTACGACGATCATCGTCTGCACGAAGCCGAACATGTGCGCGCCCTGCTCTCGGGCGGGGAACAAAATCGTGCGGTACGCGAGCGGATCTTGCGCCACCTTGCCTCGCACCGCGAAAAGGAGAAAAAGGCATGATAAACGAGGAAAACAACGTGGCAGATCCCGAAACGAGGGCCGAAGAGGCCGAACTCATCTTGGGGAAATTTGAAGACGTGGATGCCCTTGCGCACGCGTATAAGGCGCTGGAGGCGGAATTTACCCGCCGCAGTCAACGCCTGAAGGCGCTGGAAGCGGCCGCGCCGCTTGACGGCAACGCGGACGAAGCGCGTGCAAAGACGGAGAGCGGTCCCGACGCCGATGCGCTGTACCGCGCCGTCAGTCAAAACGAGGGAGTGCGCGCACGCGTCGTAAGCGAATATTTGTCTTCGCTCCGGGGCGTGCCCCTCATGGCCGGGTCGGGTGCCGGCGTAACGGCGCCGTCGCAGAAGGCGTCGTCCTTTCGGGAGGCGGCAGCCTTTGCCCTGGGCTATTTGCGCAATCAGCATTAAGGAGGAAAAAAAGTATGGTAACTACAACTACGGCAAGCGATGTATTGCGTTCGTATTATTTGAACGCCGTGGCGGAGCAATTGAACAAGACGGCCAATCCGCTGTTGGCCGCCATCGAGCAGACGACCACCGACGTAACGGGCAAAGATGTGCGCAAGGCGGTCGTATACGGCATGCACGGCGGCGTGGGCGCGCGCAGCGAAAGCGGCGATCTGCCCAAGTCGGATACGGACAGGTATGCGCAGCTGGTATCGTCGCTGAAAAATTTATACGGCAAGATCGAGATCAGCGATAAGGCCATCCGCGCCTCGCAGAACAACGACGGCGCGTTTGTAAATCTGTTAAATGAAGAGATGGTATCGCTGGTGCGGAGTTCTTCGTTCAATTTGGGGCGCATGCTCTTCGGCGACGGCTCGGGGAAGCTTGCCAAGATCACCGCGCTCAGCGGCAACGTGTACACGGTGGACAGCGTTCAGAATTTTGCGGTCGGCATGATCGTCGACGTGTATAACTCCTCCGACAGTTTGCTCGGCTCGGGGCGAACCGTCACGTCGGTCGACTACGAGGCGGGAACGATCGTGCTGGGCGGCGCGGTATACAGCGATTCGGTGGGCGGCGCGCTTTACGCGCATGCCGCGCGCGGGTTTGAATTGACCGGGCTCGGCGCCATCTTTTCTACGTCCAATTCGCTGTACGGCCTTTCGCGCACGCAAAACGAGTGGCTCAAACCCGTCATCATCGAGGACGTGGGCACGCTGACCGAAAGTGCCCTGCAAAAGGCCATCGATCGCGTGGACGCAGCGGCCGGTAGCAGGATCAACTTTATCGTCTGCTCGTGGGGGGTGCGCCGCGCGCTGTTCGACGTGCTCTCCGACTACCGCACCACGCAGACCGCCGATCTTTCGGGCGGCGTCCGTACGATCAGCTTTAACGGCATCCCGGTCGTGGCCGACCGTTTCTGCCCCAAGGGCACGATGTATTTGCTCAACACCGAAGATTTTCGCCTGCATCAGCTGTGCGACTGGCAGTGGCTGGAGGGGGAAAACGGCAACATCCTGCACCAGGAACCCAACAAGGCGGGCTATACGGCTACGCTGGTGAAGTATGCCGAGCTCATGTGCTACCGCCCGTGCGGACAGGCGGTGCTGCGGGGGATCACGGAGAGCTGAGCGTCCCTGCGTGCGGGAGGTGAGGAATGTCGATAAAGGAAATTTTAATGCTTGCGGCGCGCAATTTGGGCAGAGAGGACCTTGCCGCGCACATCGCGCAGGAGCCGACGTCGGCTCCGCAGAGCGTCGAATTGGCCGAAGAGGCGGCCTGTATGCTGCGGTGCTATCATTTGGTGGAAAACGAGATCGCGCTGGAGCATGTGCCGCTGGAACGGACGGAACGACTGACCGTTTCTGACGGGACGATCGCGTATTCGCAGTTTGCCGCGGCGCCCGTCGACATCGTGTGCGTGTGCGACGTCCGCGGCGCGGCGCTTGGGTATACCGCGGAGGGGACGGGGCTGCGGCTTGCCGCCGCCGTCGCCGAGGCGGAGGTGACCTACTCGTATGCGCCGCCGCAGGGGGATTTTGACGACGCGCCCGCCTTTTGCGACAAGATCTCGGCGCGGCTGTTGTCGTTCGGCGTGGCGGCGGAGTTTTTGCTGACGGCGGGCCGCTATGAGGAGGCCGCGATGTGGGATGAACGGTACCGCCGCGCCCTGCGCGCCGCCTGCGCGGCACGCGGCGCGCTGCGCATGCCGGGGAGGCGTTGGGTATGACCCGCCTGAAGGTACCCGCCCGCGCGCACCGCGCCGTCCGCCTTTCGGCCGAAGCGTTTTCGGAGGGGGGCCGGGTGCTCTCCGCAAAGCTGGTGCACATGCGCGAGCGGGACGGGGCGCTGATCTGTGGGGAGGGCGAGGAGGAGGTCGCCGCCCTTCCGCAGGGTACGGGAAAGCTATTTTACGCCGGCGGGCAGCTGTTTGCCTATCTCACGACCAAGCAGTATTTCGAGCTGATCGGGACCGCCCTGCGCCGCGCCGCGGACGATACGGTGTTCCGTTTGGTCCATGTGCCGTTAAAGGAGGGCGGAGGATGTTTTTTTGCCGTATCCGACGGGCAGCTGCAGCAGTTTGACGCAACGGACGCTTATACGTACAACTACGGGAACAACCTGAGCGATACCGGCGTTGCACTCTTTCACGAGCGGCTGTTTGCCGCCAAGGGAGACCGTCTGTCCGTGACTGCCTGTGACGACTTTGAAGATTGGGTAAACCATGCCGAGCAGGGGCCCGGGTACTTCGAGCTGCCCTCGCCCGGCGGAAAAATTGCCGATCTGGCCGTGCTGCGCGGCGCGCTGTATCTGTTCCGCGAGCGCGGCATCACCAAGGTGGAAGGCTGCGCCGACGTGTTTGCGTTCCGCGCGGAGGAGATGACCTGTCACTGCGGGCGTATCGCGCCGCACAGCGTGTGTGTCTGCGGCGGTGAAGCGTACTTTTTTACGGAAAACGGGCTGTGCCGTTTTGACGGCACGCGGGCGGAACGCGCCCCGGGAGCCGCGGACGGGGAGATCGATTTTTCGTCCGTTTCCCGCCCGGAGCGCTATCGCAACGGCATTCTCGCGCGGGTGGCGCTGCGGGCAGGCGGCAGCGCCCTGTATGCGTACGACGCGTTTTATCGCCGCGGCAGGTTTATCAACCTTCCGTGCGAGCTGTGCGCGGCGGACGGCGAGGCGTATATTGCGCGGGAGGGGACCATCTACCGTCTGACGGACGCGCCCACGTTGCCCGCGGGCGGCGCCATGGCCGAGCTGGTGTTGACGTTCAGCGACCTCGGCGACAGCGAAAAGCGTACGGAGGCGGTCGTGTTGGAGGGCTGCGGTACGTTTGCCGTTCGCGCATTCGGAGAAAACGGCCGGATGGGCGAGGCTTGCGGCCGCACCGGCGAGCGCCTGCCGCTCAACCGCGCCGTCCTCGGCGAAACGGTGCGCCTGCAGCTGATCCCGCAGAGCGCCGATTGCGCGCTGCGTTCGGCAACGCTGTATGTGGGAAGGGAGGAACGTATATGACCATTGACATCGTAGATCTGACGGACGAGGCGTACAGCGACCTCTCGCCCGTGCAAATGGCCATGGTGCGCGCGGCGCAGCGGCAGAAAAATGCGGCGCTGACGGCGGCGGAGCGGGAAAAACAGGAGCTCTATTTTCAGCTCGTATGCAACAATACGGCGCGCAACAGCTTTTACGCGTGCGCTTGCGAGCGCATCGACGCCGAAACGGAGAGCAAGGTAGAGGCCATTCGCAGCGATCTGAACTATCAGCTTGCCTACGAGGCGCTCGGCTCGGAGGGGAACGAGTACGGGCCGTATCGCTATCCCGAAAATCCCAACTATACCCTTTCGCCCTCGCAGCGGTTTCTGGTGGTGCGCAATTACTATATGCAGGCAACGGACGATCCGCAGGCGCGGCTGGATGCCTACGCCATGGATACCCTTGCCAGGCAATATTTGGGCGAATTTTACGCAACGCTTTACGACCTGCTTGCGTCGTATTGTTCGTCCTGACCATGTTACGCCGCCGGCGCTTTTGCGCCGGCGGCCCTTTTATGCGCATAAAAGGGGAAAGGGGCAGACACAATGCAAGAAAACAAAGGGCGGGGCGGCAGGAAAAGGGGAGAGGGGGCGGGTGTTTTTCCGAAGTTTTAAAAAGACGGTATAATTTTTGCACGGGACATCCAAAATGCGGATATGAAAAAGAGTCAGGACCCTTTGGGAAAGACGCGGGACGAGCGGGAGACCTGTTTTCCGGAGGCGGGCCGGGAGGAGGTCCGTCCGTGACCGGCCGCTCGCGGGAAAATTACAACAAAAACTATATCGCTTACGTCAATTCGTTTGCGCCGCCCACGCAGCATTTTAAGACGTGCGGCAGGGCGTTTTTGGTGGGCGGGCTGATCTGCTGCGTGGGACAGTTCTTCCGCTATATGCTGCAGTTTGCCGGACTGGAGGGCGATCTGCTGGCGGGCACCGTTTCGGTCTTGCTGATTTTTTGCGGCGTTTTGCTTACGGGGCTGGGTGTGTACGACCGCATCGGAAAAAATGCCGGCGCGGGGAGCATTGTGCCCATTACGGGGTTTGCCAATTCGGTAGCCTCGCCCGCCATTGAGTTCAAGACCGAGGGATATATCTACGGCATGGCTGCAAAAATGTTTACGGTGGCGGGGCCTATCATCGTGTTCGGCGTCTCGGCAGGCGCAGCCGTGGGACTGATCTATTGGCTGTTGGCTCTGTAAAGCCGTTTGCCGTCTTCGGACAAAAAATATCGCCGCAAAATCCTTGTCATTCGCGGCAAAACGTGGTAAAATAAGAAAAAAAGGAGTTTTGCAGATATGGCAAAAATTACGAAGGACACGCTGATCGCGGAGTGCCTTGAGATCAATCCCAATGCGGTGGAAATTTTACAGGCGGCCGGCATGCATTGCTTCGGCTGCGCCATGGCGCACGGCGAAACGATCGCCGAGGCGGTCGCCGTACACGGAGAAGATCTCGATAAGCTGCTGGCAAAATTAAACGAAGGCATTGCCTGAATCGGTCGGTGTGCGGCCGCCCCTGTACGGGGCGGCTTTTTTTGTCTCCCAAAACCCGCGGATAGGTTGCGGGTACAAGAGAAGCTTTGCCGATGAACAGAATGGAATTGGGAGCGCGTGATACTATTTTATCCTTGCCTCCCTTATAAAGGGAGAGTGACGAGCGAAGCGAGGCGGGAGGGTCGTAACGGTCGGCACCGCATGGGCACGCCGACCCTTCCGTCTTGCCTACGGCAAGGGAAAGAGAAGGCGTAAGACCCGTTTACGGGCAACGGACCGACCGCATGACGGTCGCTCCTTCCGGGCGCGGCTTGCGCGTTGCCGGCAGCATTCGGGTCGACAGCGCGCCCCGCCTATGGCGGCGCGCGCCGCAGGCGAAGGAAACGGAAAACCGCCGGCTATTGATATGCACCCCAAAAGTTGGACAAAAATTTAATGAAGTTGTTTGGTAACGAGTTCGGTACTGTATCGGACTCATTGCTTTTAGTCGGCGGCAGAACGCCCGTCGTCGGCCGAACGGCAACGGGCGCGGCTGCGCCTTGCCTTACGGGGCGGCGGGACGTTTTGGCGCGCCCCCTTTACAAGCGCGGCGGGGCGTGCTATAATAGGGGCATGAAACGCATTTATCTGTTGGGAAGCTGCAATGCCGATTGTACCATCCGCGCGCCGTATGTTCCGCAGGCGGGCGAGACGCTGAAGGGGAGCGACTTTATGCTGACCGCGGGCGGGAAGGGCGCCAACCAGGCGTATGCCTGCGCCAACCTCGGGGGCGACGTGCACATGGCGGGGTGCGTGGGGAGGGATCCCTTCGGCGACATGCTGTTGAAAAGCCTGCGCGACGCGGGCGCCGATGTGTCGCATCTGCGGCGTTCGTCCCGCAATACGGGCGTGGCGCTGATCGCGGTGATCGACGGCGACAACCGCATCCTCCTCGACGAGGGGGCCAACGGCGAGGTGACGGCGGCCGATGCGGAGGCGCTGCTGCGCGAGGCGCGCGCCGGCGACATTTTTATGACCCAGCTGGAGATCCCGCTGCCCGCCGCCGAGGCGGCGCTGCGCCTTGCCAAGGCGCGCGGGCTGTTTACGATTTTGAACCCCGCGCCCGCCGCAGAGGCGGCGTGCGGCTGTATAAAATACGTCGACCTGATCACCCCCAACGAGACGGAGCTGGCGATCCTGAGCAAAAAGACGGGGATAGAGGAGGGCTGCCGTCGGCTGCTGGAGATGGGCGCCGGAACGGTGCTGGCGACGCTGGGGAAGGATGGCTCGCTCTGTTACGGGCGGGACGCGGCCGAAAAGATCGCCGCCGTCGACGCGGGGAAGGTGGTGGATACCACCGCCGCGGGCGACACGTTCTGCGGCGCGCTGGCGGTAAAACTTGCCGAAGGGCGGTCGGTTGCGGAGGCGGCGCGGTTTGCCTCGCTGTGCGCGGGCATCACCGTAACGCGGCGGGGGGCGCAGGTCTCCATTCCCACGCGCGCCGAGGCGGAGGCGCGGGCGCGCAGTCTCGGCTTGCCGCTTTGACGGGGATGCTGCAAAAAAGGAAGGGGCGGCGGCGCTGTCTGCGCCGCCGCCCTTGAAAGGGACATAAAAAAGAGCGGTCGTGGACCGCTCTTTTTGTTTGGCAATTATTCTTTGCCGGCCATGTGCTTGTAACCGTCCAGGCGTTCTTTGGCGGATTCTTCCGTCTTTTTGAACAGCTCTTCGGCCACGGCGGGCTGCGTCTTTTTGAGGGACGCATAGCGTGTTTCGCCGAGGATAAAGGCCTGGAAGTCGCCGGTGGGATCTTTGGAATCGAGGGTGAAGGGGTTTTCGCCCTTTTCTGCCAGCGCGGGATTGTAGCGGTACAGCTGCCAATATCCACAGTCGACGGCCGCCTTTTCTTCGGACTGCGACTTGCTCATGTTGATGCCGTGGTTGATGCAGGGCGCGTAGCAGATGATGAGGGAAGGTCCGTGGTAGGCTTCGGCCTCTTTCAGTGCCTTGACGAGCTGGTTCTTATCGGAGCCCATGGCGCACTGCGCAACGTACACGTAGCCGTAGCTGGCGGCGATCATGCCCAGATCCTTCTTTTTGACGCGCTTGCCGCTGGACGCGAACTTGGCGACTGCACCGATGGGCGTGGATTTGCTTGCCTGGCCGCCCGTATTGGAGTATACCTCGGTGTCGAGCACCAGCACGTTGACGTCTTCGCCGGAGGCGAGCACGTGGTCGAGTCCGCCGTAGCCGATATCGTACGCCCAGCCGTCGCCGCCGATGATCCAGAAGGATTTTTTCACAAGGCAGTCTTTATCGGCAAGCACTTCTTTTACAAGCGCGTCCGCGTCGCAGCCGCAGCCGCTGCAGCTTTCGCAGGCCTTTACGAGCGCGGCAGCCGCGCTCTTGCTTGCCTCGGCTTCGTCCATGCCGGCGATCCATGCCTCGCAGGCCGCCTTGCCCTCTTCGTAGTTTGCCCACGCCTCTGCAAGTTTGGCGACCGTTTCTTTGAGGGCGGCGCGGCGTGCCTTGTAGGCGAGGTTCATGCCGTAGCCGAATTCGGCGTTGTCTTCGAACAGGGAGTTAGCCCAGGCGGGGCCGTGGCCCTGTTTGTTCACCGTGTAAGGGCAGGTGGGGGAGGAGCCGCCGTAGATGGAGGAGCAGCCCGTGGCGTTGGCGACGATCATTCTGTCGCCGAACAGCTGTGTGACGACCTTTACATAGGGCGTTTCGCCGCAGCCCGCGCATGCGCCGGAGAATTCGAACAGCGAAGGCGTGAACTGCGATTTTTTGACGTCGGCCATTTTGACCTCGGAGAGGTCGACCTCGGGCAGATCCACGGCATAGTTCCAGTTTTCCGCCTCGACCGTTTCAAGCTCGGCAAACGGCGTCATGACGAGTGCCTTGTTGCCCTTCATGCCGGGGCATACGTCTGCGCAGACGCCGCAGCCCATACAGTCGAGCGGAGAGACCTGCATGCGGAATCCGTAGCCCTTGACGCCGGTAGCGGGTTTTACGTCGAACGCCTCGGGCTTTTCGGCGCCGTCCTGTACCAGGGCGGGGCGGATGCAGGCGTGCGGGCAGACAAAGGAGCACTGGTTGCACTGCACGCAGTTTTCCTTGATCCACTTGGGCACCTTTACGGCGACGCCGCGCTTTTCGAACTTGGTGGTGCCGGTGGGCACGCTGCCGTCTGCATTGAACGCCGAGGAGGGCAGTTTGTCGCCTTCGAGGGCGAGGATGGGCGCCACGACCGTTTTAAAGTAGTCGTTGTCGGCCAGCTTGATCATCTCCGCGCCCTCGGTGGTCGTAGCCCACGCGGCGGGGATGTCGATCTTTACCAGGTGTTCTTTTGCGGAATCGATCGCCGCATAGTTCATCTGCACCACGGCGTCGCCCTTTCTTGCAAAGGACTTGTACGCCATCTTCTTCATCAGCTCTACCGCCGTTTCGTAAGGCATGATCTGTTCGTTGATGAGGAAGAACGCCGACTGCAGAATGGTATTCGTTCTGCCTCCCAGCCCAAGCTTGCCGGCAACGGAGATCGCGTCGATCACATACAGCTTCGCCTTCTTTTTGGCAAGCATGTTCTTTACTTTGGCGGGCAGGTTTTTATCCAGTTCTTCCACCGTGGTCCAAGGGGCGTTCAGCAGGAAAGAGCCGCCCTCCTTTAAGTCGCTTACCATGTCGTAGCGAATGACGTACGAGGGGTTGTGGCAGGCGATAAAGTCGGCCGCGTCGATGAGGTATTCCGACTGGATGGGCGTTTTGCCGAACCGGAGATGGGATACCGTTATGCCGCCCGATTTTTTGGAGTCGTAGAAGAAGTAGGCCTGCGCGTACATATCGGTGTGGTCGCCGATGATTTTAATGGAGTTTTTGTTGGCGCCGACCGTACCGTCCGAGCCGAGGCCGTAGAACTTGCAGCTGGTGGAGCCGGCGGGGGCGGCGTCGAATTTTTCGGAGAAGTCGAGCGAAGTGTTGGTGACGTCCTCGTAAATACCCACCGTAAAGTGGTTTTTAGGGGTCTTCTGCTCAAGATTTTTATAGACGGAGAGCACCATGGAGGGGTTGAACTCCTTGGAGCCGAGGCCGTATCTGCCGCCGACGACCTGAATGCCCGACACGCCCTTTTCGAGCAGCGCCGTGCAGACGTCGAGGTAGAGGGGCTCGCCCAGCGAGCCGGGTTCCTTCGTTCTGTCGAGGACCGCCATCTTTTTGCAGGTCTTGGGAATGGCCGCAAGGAAGGCTTCGGTGACGAAGGGGCGATAGAGGCGCACCTTGATAAGGCCGTACTTTTTGCCCTGCGCGTTCAGCTTGTTGATGGATTCTTCCACCGTCTCCGCGCCGGAGCCCATGATGACGATGACCTCTTTTGCGTCGGGCGCGCCCACATAGTCGAACAGGTGGTAGCTCCTTCCCGTAAGGGCGTTCACCTCGTCCATCATCTCCTGCACGATGGCGGGGGCGGCAAGGTAGTAGCTGTTGGCCGTTTCGCGGTTCTGGAAGTAGGTATCGCCGTTTTGGGCGGTGCCGCGCTGCAGCGGGTGTTCGGGGTTCAGGGCGCGGGCGCGGAACGCGGCCACGTCTTTGGCAAGCCCTTTTTTATCGAAGATCGCCTTCATCTCTTCGTACGAAATGACGTCGATCTTGGAGACCTCGTGCGAGGTGCGGAAGCCGTCGAAGAAGTTGATGAAAGGCACGCGCGCGCGCAGCGTGGAGAGGTGCGCGACGAGGGCGAGGTCCATCACTTCCTGCACCGAGCAGCCCGCGATCATGGCAAAGCCCGTTTGACGGCAGGCCATTACGTCCTGATGGTCGCCGAAGATGTTAAGGGAGTGCGCGGCAAGCGCGCGGGCCGAGACGTGCATGACCATGGGCAGCAGTTCGCCCGAAATTTTGTACATGTTGGGGATCATCAGCAGCAGTCCCTGCGAGGCGGTGTAGGTCGTGGTAAGGGCGCCTGCCGAAAGGGAGCCGTGTACGGCGCCGGCGGCGCCGCCTTCCGATTGCATTTCCGCAATGCGGAGTTTTTGACCCCACATGTTGAGTCTGCCCTGAGTCGCCCATTCGTCGGCGGATTCCGCCATGGGGGAGGAAGGCGTGATGGGGTAGATCGCCGCTACTTCCGAAAAGGCGTAGGCGACGTGCGACGCGGCGGTATTGCCGTCAATCGTCATCTTGGTCATCGAAAAACCTCCATAATATAGTATTGATTTATGTTCACAAGGCCTATTTGCGGCCGCGCAAGGGGCCGAAAAAAACCTTATGAGTTCCCGGGTCGGGTACGCTTTCCCGCGGGCCGACAAAACGGACTGCGCAAAAAGACATGCGCTTTGCACGCACACATTTATTATAAAGGTTTTTTGCGGACAAGTCAACCCCCAGCCGTGAAAAAAATCATGCTTTTATACAATTTCTCACGTCGCTTCTTCATGCGACCGGCGCGCCGCCGCGCCGGTTTATGCGGGCGGCAAAAGAAAATGTGCGTTTTTTTAAAAATATCACGGCGTTTTCATTGTAAACGGGCGCATAATTTGTTATACTATTGGGGAATGCCGTAAACGCGCTTTCGGCGGCGTCTTTTATGCGGTTTGCCGCCCGTTTTTCGTGCGGCGCCCCGGGATCGCCGCGCCGTCTTTCCGGCATGGTCACGCACAGGCGCGGCCCGGGGGCATCGCGCCGCCCGCCGTTCCCTTGAACTTCTTTTTAAAGAGCGCTGCGAAGGAGCGGGCGCGTGCCAAAGGTGTAAAACGGTTGAAGGCGGCATCATTTGCCGTGTGGCGGAGGCTTTAACGCCGATTCGGGCAAAATATGCGCGTTCGAGCGGAATAATATGTATGACTGCGCAGAGCGGCGCCGCATTCGGCCGTTTCGGTCTGCGCGGCGGGAGCAACATGAAGGCCATTGAATTTTGCGGCGTCTCTTTTCGTTACGACGAGGAGAGCCCGTTCGCCATCCATAAACTCGATTTTTCCGTGGAAGAGGGAGAATTTGTTGCGGTGCTGGGGCACAACGGCAGCGGCAAAAGCACGCTTGCCCGCCTTTCGAACGGCCTGCTGGAGGCGGACGAGGGCGAGATCCGTGTATTCGGCACGCAGATCGCGCGCAAAAACCTGTACGACGTGCGCAAAAACGTGGGCGTCGTGTTCCAGAATCCCGATAATCAGACGGTGGCCACCATTGTGGAGGACGACGTGGCGTTCGGCGCCGAAAACCTGGGGCTCGCGCGCGAGGAGATCGGCGAGCGCATCCGCTTTGCGCTGCAGGCCGTGGGCATGCAGCAATACCGTACGGCTGCGGTGGCGCGCCTTTCGGGCGGGCAGAAACAGCGCGTGGCGATCGCGGGCGTGCTGGCTTTAAAGCCGCGCGCCGTCATTTTGGACGAGGCGACCGCCATGCTCGATCCCCGCGGCCGCCGCGAGATCGTGGAGGTGGTCTCCCGTCTCAACCGCGAAGAAAAGATCACCGTGATCATGATCACGCATTTTATGGAGGAGGCGCTGCTGGCGGACCGCGCCGTGGTGATGAACCGCGGCGAGATCGTGATGCAGGGCGCGCCCGCCGATATTTTTGAGCGGCAGGAGGAACTGATCACTTATAATTTGGCCATGCCGCGCATCGGTTATATCTGCAATCGGCTGCGCGCGGGCGGCCTGCCGGTCGCCAACACGCTGGACAGCGAAACGCTGGCGGAGGAGATCGCACGGTGCGTATCGTAGCCGAACATCTTTCCTATACGTATAATCCCAAGTCGCCCTTTGCCGCGGCCGCCTTAAAGGATGTTTCGCTCACCATAGAAGAGGGGGAGTTTTTCGGCATTATCGGTCACACGGGCAGCGGGAAAAGTACCTTTGTACAGCACCTGAACGGGTTGATCCGCCTGCCGTCCTCGTTAAAGCGCTATAAAAAGCCCAAGGCAAAAAAAGGACAGCCGCTTCCGCCGCAGCCCGTACTTACGGTGGGGACGTTTGACCTTGCCGATAAAAAGACGGATTTCCGCGCCCTGCGCAAGAGCGTGGGCATGGTGTTCCAGTATCCCGAATATCAGCTGTTTGCCGAAACGGTGCGCGACGACGTGGCCTTCGGCTTTAAAAATTTTGCCGACGGGAAACCGACGAAGGAGGAGACGGATGCCGCGGTGCGCGCGGCGCTGGCGGCGGTGGGGTTGGATTACGACACCTACGCCGAGCAGTCGCCTTTCGATCTTTCGGGCGGGCAGAAGCGGCGCGTGGCCATTGCGGGCGTCATCGTCACCCGCCCCGAAGTGCTCGTTCTGGACGAGCCCGCCGCGGGGCTGGATCCGTTGGGCAAACGCGAGGTGATGGAGCTCTTGCACAAGCTGCACCGCGAGTGGTGCAAAACGGTGATCGTTGTTTCGCACGATATGGACGAGATCGCGGAAAACTGCACGCGCGCGGCCGTATTTTCGGAGGGGACCGTGGCGGCGGCGCTGCCTCCGCGCGAGCTGTTCCGCCGCGCGGACGAGCTGACCGCGCTGGGGTTGGACGTGCCCCTCACCGCCAAGCTGTGCGCGGGGCTCATGCGCCGCGGGATCGCGCTCGACTGCGATTTTACGACGGAAGATTTTATTCGCAAGGTGCTGGAACGCGCGCCGCGCCGCGCCGATCGGGAGCCGGGCGCCCTTCCGCCCGAAGGAGGCGAGGCATGAAAGACGTATCGTTCGGGCAGTATTACCCCGCCGATTCCTTTCTCCATCGGCTGGATCCGCGCGTAAAGCTGCTGTTCCTTATCGCGTTTATCGTCGTCATCTTCGTCGCCACCAACTTTTACGGGCTGGCGGTGTGCGCCGCGGTGCTCATCGCCATCATCCTGTTTTCGCGCGTGCCGGTGGGGAAGGTGCTGCGTTCGGTACGCGGCATAGTGTTTTTGCTGCTGTTTACCGCAGCGCTCAACGTGCTGTTCCACAAGGGTGATACGGTGTATTACCAAAAGGGCATCATCTGCATTTCGCTGGAGGGGATCATCTTTTCGGTGTTCCTTGCGCTGCGGCTGGTCCTGCTGGTGCTGTGTTCCTCCATGCTGACGTACACCACCACCCCCGTGGCGCTGACGGACGGCGTGGAGAGCCTGCTTACGCCGCTGAAGTGGATCTTTGTGCCCGTGCACGCGCTGGCGCTGATCATGAGCATTGCGCTGCGCTTCATTCCCACGCTGACCGAGGAGACCGAGCGCATCAAAAACGCGCAGCTGGCGCGCGGCGCCAACTTCGAAAGCCGTAACCTGATAAAAAAGATCGGGGCGGTCATTCCCATTCTGGTGCCGCTGCTGCTCTCCGCCCTGCGCAAGGCGGACGAGCTGGGCGATGCCATGGAGGCGCGCTGTTACACGAGCGGCGTTAAGCGCACCAAATACAAAAAACTCACGCTTACCTGGCGCGACCTGGTGGCCGTCCTCGTGTGCGCGGCGCTGATCGCGGGCGTCGTGCTGACGCGCGTATTTTTGGGCGCGCCCTATTAAAAGGTGCAAAAAATGCGATACGTATTGCAGATCGGGTACGACGGAACGGCGTTTTCCGGTTCGCAGCGTCAACCGGGCGCCCGCACGGTACAGGGCGTTGTGGAGGGAGCTGCGGCCGATATCTTCGGCGTGACGACCGCGGTCGCCTTCAGCGGACGGACGGACGCGGGCGTGCATGCGGCGGGGCAGATATGTCACCTGGACGGGCAAACGTCCGTTCCCCCTCACAAGCTGCGCGAGGTATTCAATCGCCTGCTGCCGCCCGATGTGCGCGTTTTGGCAAGCGCCGCCGCGCCCGCGGGGTTCGATTGTACCCGCGGCGCCAAAAAAAAGACGTACTGCTACCGCATGTACGCCGCGCCCGCGGCGCATCCTCTGCTCGAGCGTTACGCCGTTCGTGTAACGCCCCCGCCCGATCTGAACGCCATGCGCTCGGCGGCGCGTCTTACGGTGGGCGAGCACGACTTTGCGGCCTTCCGTGCCAGCGGCTCTTCGGCCAAGACGTCGGTGCGCACGCTGTACGCCGTGGATATTTCGCAAAAGAGCGTATGGGGCATGCCGATGTGGGAGCTGCGGGTGACCGGAAACGGGTTTTTGTATAACATGGTGCGCATTTTGGCCGGGGAACTGTGCGCCATAGGCCAGGGCAGGGCAGAGGAGCGCAGCCTGACGGAGGCGTTTATCGTTAAGGAGCGCGCGCTGCTCGACAAGACGATGCCCGCCCGCGGACTGATTTTGGAACGGGTAGATTACGGCTTGTTGCTGTTTGAAGAAGAGGCGCAATAAGGAGGCGATGATGGAATTTTTTGATTGGACGAACGTGGCGCAGATCTTTACCGATTTTATTTTCGGTATGGTTTTGAGCGGCGCATCCGCAGAGGGGATGGGGATCGGAGAGATCGTCTCGATCCAGCTGCTGGCGCAGTACATTGCGCTCGGCATCTCGGGCGCGCTGTTTTTGGCGTGCCTTGTCCTGGGCGGCGTCGGTATGCACGTCATGGCAAAGCGTGCCGGCATAAAGGGCAGCGTTATGGCCTTTTTTCCTTTTGCCAATACTTGGTTTGCGGGCAAGCTTGCCGGCGAAACAAAGCTGTTCGGAAAGACGATGAAGCGCCCCGGCCTTTGGGCCATGCTCTGCGAGATCGCGTTTGTGGCGATCGGCGTATTTTTGCAGGTGTGCACGTTTGCGCTGCTGCGGCCGGAATATTATTCCGAGGCCTATATCGACGGCGCCATGGCGGGCTGGCAGCTGGATACGGCCAAGATCCCGCTGGGGCTGCGCTGGATGGCGACCGCCAACCTCGTGTGCAGCATTTTGAATTATGTGGTGTACATTGCGCTGGCGTTTTTTATGTGCGTGCTGTTTTATGCGTTCTTCCGCAAATACTACCCGCGCTCGCCCTTTTTAATGACGTTTTTAAGCGTTATTTTGCCCCTGCGCGGCATTATGATCTTTGTCATGCGCAAAAACGAACCGGTCGATTACAACGCGTGGGTGCGTCGGCGGATGCAGGAGGCGATACGTCGTCAGCAGGCGGCGTACGGCCCGTACGGGCAATACGGCGCGCCCTGGCAGGGGACAAGCGGCCCGGCGCAGGGCGGCAGCGGTCAGTATCGGGATCCCTATGCGGCGCCTCCGCAGCAGGAGCCGTCCGCCCCGAACGACGAAAATCCCTTTCCCGAGTTCGGCGGAAAGGACGAGCCGTTCTCCGATTTCGGCGATTCCGGCGGCGCGGGCGACGGGAAGGGCGGCCGATAAAACATTGTATCCCGCAGGGGCGTCGCAAAAATGCGTCGCCCTTTTGCATGCCAAAAAACGGACCGCTGCGCGGCGGCGTTTCTTGCGCGGGGAAGAGACTTTTGGGCGGCGGGGCGTTCGCCGCGTCTGCCGCACAAAGGCCGGGGCGGGAAACGCATAAAACGCGGGGCGCATAAAATTGTTTTTGCAAAAAAGTTTTCGCAAAACAATTTACAGACGGCCGTTCATCTGCTATACTATAAAAAAAGGTTATAGCGGCATATATAGGTATACCATCGTATAAACATTGCTTATGGAGTGATCGTATGGAAGAGTTGATTTCCGCCATTGCCACGGCAAACGGCGCGGGCGGCATTGCCGTCGTCCGCATGAGCGGCCGCGGCGCGGAAGCGGTGGCGCGGCGCATGTTTTCGCACAGGGGTGCGTTCGTGCCCAACATGCTGTACCCGGGCGAGATCGACGCGGGCGCTTTTTGCGACTTCGGCATGTGCGTACTGTTCCGTGCGCCGCGGTCGTTTACGGGGGAGGACGTGGTGGAATTTCATTGCCACGGCGGCAGCGAGATCGCCCGCGGCGTTCTCCGCCGCACGCTGGAGCTCGGCGCACGACTTGCCGGGCGCGGCGAGTTTACCAAACGTGCCTATTTAAACGGAAAACTTTCGCTCTCCGCGGCAGAAGGGATAGGCGAAATGATCGCCGCGCAGTCCGAGGCGCAGGTACGCGCAGGGTATTTGCTGTACCACGAGGCGCTCACCGGGGCGGGGACGCGCCTGCAGGGCGAGCTGACGCGCTGCCTGGCGCAGACCGATGCCGACCTCGATTACCCGGAGGAGGATCTGGATACGGCCGCGCGGACGGAGGTCGCGGCCGTTTTGGAGCGCGTGCGCGACGAGCTTGCCGCGTTGGCGCGGCAGTATACCGCCGGCAAAAAGATCCGTTCCGGCGTGCGGGTGGCCTTGTGCGGCGTGCCGAACGCGGGGAAGAGTTCGCTTTTAAACGCCCTTTTGGGGTATGAGCGCGCCATCGTTTCGGATGTCCCCGGCACTACGCGCGACGTGGTAGAGGGGACGATCGAGATCGAAGGCGTGGCCTTTCATCTGATCGATACGGCCGGTCTGCGCGAGAGCGGCGACGCCGTGGAACGCGAGGGCATCCGCCGCGCCGAAGAGGCGATCCGTGCGGCCGACCTCATCGTATGGCTAAAAGAGGGCGAAGGCCCCGCGCTCACCTTCCCTGCGGGGACGCCCGTCATCGTCGCGAACGCCAAGAGCGATCGTGCGGGCGCGTCGGCCGGGTGTGACGTTGCGGTGTCGTCCGTCACGGGCGAGGGACTGGACGCACTGCGCCGCCTGATGTACGAGCGCGGTTTCGGACGGGAAAATGACGGCGCGTTCTTGCTTTCGGAGCGCCATTACCGCGCCGTACAAGAGGCGCTCTCCGCCGTACAAGAGGCGCTTTCCGCCGTTGCGGACGGCTTGCCGGCAGAGCTGTACTGCGAGGACGTCCGCCGTGCGTGGACGGCGTTGGGGACCATCTCGGGCGAGACGGCCAACGAGGCGGTGATCGATGAAATTTTCAGCAAGTTCTGCGTCGGCAAATAGCGGACGCACAACGGGGAGGGAGCATGGTAAATTTAGAGCTTTACAGGGTATTTTACACGGTGGCGCGCTGCGGAAGCCTTACCAAGGCGGCGGAGGAGCTGTACATTTCGCAGCCCGCCGTTTCGCAGTCGATCAAACAATTGGAGACGCAGCTGGGCACGCCGCTCTTTAACCGCGTGCACAAAGGCATGGAGCTGACCGCGCAGGGCGGCGAGCTGGTATTCGGCGACGTAGAAAAGGCGCTGCAGCTTTTAAGCGGCGTAGAGGACCGCCTCGCCGAGCTGCGACAGAGCGCCACGGGCACGCTGCGCATCGGCGCGTCCGAAACGATCTTCCAATACATTCTCGCCGACAAGATCGTGGCCTATCACAAGCTATATCCGCAGGTGAAGATCGACCTCATCTCCGACGTCTCGCCCAAGATCATTGCGCAGTTAAAATCGGACGGCTGCGACATCGGTTTTCTTAATCTGCCCATCGAGGAGGACGATGGCATTCGACTGACCGACACGGTAGCGCTGCTTTCGGATATCTTTGTCGCGGGCGAGGCCTTTTCCCGGCTGAAGGGCAAGCGCCTTTCGGTGTGGGATCTGCAGCGCTATCCGCTGCTGCTGCTGGAGCCGCATACGGTGGCGCGGGCGGCGGTAGATCATTTTGCCGAGAGCCTGGGCGTAAAATTGCAGCCGTCCGTAGAGGTGGACAGCTGGGGTTTTATGAAAAAGCTGGTGACGGACGGCATGGGTATCGGGTGTCTCCCGCGCGAGTACGCGCAGCGCCGCCTGGATGCGGGCGAATTGTTCGAGCTGGACGTTTCCCCCGCCATGCCCACGCGCTCGGTCGGCATGGCGCTGCCCAAAAACGGCAACATGCCATTTTCGCTGCGCGCATTTATCGAGTTGTTCAGCAGCGGCAAGTAATGCACGGATCTGCGGCGTTCCCCGTTCCGCGCGGCAGCTTCTTGCGCGGAAAAAGCGGCCGCGGCGGCGGATCTTTGTCGGAGAGCGGAGCTTCGGCGTGCAGCACGGCAAAGACGGCGGCGACGATATCCTCGCGAAGAATATATGCACCCCAAACGGTTTTCGACGTTTGGGGTGCTTTATATTATATTGGCGCTTTAGCATGAATAAACCCCCAGTTATACTGGGGGAGATAAAAAATACTTTAGTAAATAAAAACCTCTG